>JAGXOS010000065.1 GCA_023659775.1 Methanomicrobia archaeon LH_S14
CTATCTCCCCCAGCATCACGAGCATATCCCCAAAGTTATTCAAACCATACGCTATTTTCTTTAATTCTTCTTTAGAAAGTTTCGGCTTCCTTCTTCTACTAACCCTCATTGTTATCACCTTACTATTTATTGCCTAATTTGATCATAGCTTCACTCCACAACCATCCTCTTCAACTCTCTCACCAACTCCGCTCTTACCCTGTCTTCTCTGTTACCACCACACACCATACCCCTAACACCTATTATGTCAGGTTCTATCTCCTTTATTGCGGGAACATCCTCAAATTTTAGCGAGCCCGCAAGAGCAGTCTCCAGTCCAAGCGATTTCGATTCCGAAACGAACGTTTTAAGCTCTCCCTCGCTCAGAAACTCTAACGTTGACTTTCCGTCCTTTATACCGGTATCCACCATTGCCACATCTATATCCACTTCTTTCCCTATCGCTGCGATTTCAAAAGGAGAAATCGAATTTATTCGTTTGTAGTCGGAATAAAAAGCCGAAACGATTTTCTTGTCAGAGTCGAAGTCCTTCACCGCTTTAACAACTCCGGTAAGCAAATCTATTGCCTCTTGCTTCGTTTTTATTTTGTGCAATCCGACTTTTATGTATTCTGCACCAGCGAAGGCAGCACCTAACGCAGCTAAAGAAGCAGTTCCTGGCTTATAATCGAAATCCCCTATCGCAGCGCTTATTTTCATCCTATTTCCTTTCTCCCTTTCCACCAATTCCTTTATTGACTTTATAATCCAGGGGAAATTAGCACCCAGAGAACCCTCCTTCGGATTCTTCACATCTACAATATCCGCATTTCCACGAATCACCGCCTTCGCTTCCTCCACATCCTTCGGACTTACCAACAATTTCATTTTTCTCAAACCTCCTTTACAAAACCCTCTTGATATATCTCTGATTTTAATCATTTATTTTTTAAATATCTTAACTCCTTTTTCATTCCCCACATGCACTTCAGCAGCATTCGTAAATATCCCATGCTCGACAGAGCCGACAACAGAAGAAAGAGCATTGCTCATACTCTTCGGATTCTTTATAATGCCAAAATCCGCATCTATTATTAGATTCCCGTTCTCCGTTATAAGAGATTCTCCTTTATTTCCTTCCTTCCTTAAAACTGGCACCCCGCCAAGTTCTTTCACCTGTTTCTCCACCATTTTCACGGCATATGGTAACACTTCTAAAGGAACAGGCTTATTCAGCAACTCCACCATTTTCTCTTCTTCAATGCAGATAACAAGCTTTTTCGTGGCGTAAGACACTATTTTCTCCCTTGTATGCGAGCCCCATCCCCCTTTAATCAAATTTAGTTGAGAATCTACTTGATCCGCTCCATCTATGCATATATCCAGATAAGGATGCTCAGAGAGCGTGGTAACGGGAACACCGCATTCTATTGCGACCATCTCGGTTCTAAGCGAAGTGGGAACGCCCAAAACCTCAAGTTCCTCCTCCTTTATCCTGTTGCCTATCTTTCTTACCACAATTTCTGCCGTAGACCCCGAACCAAGACCAACTACCATGCCGTCTTTTATCAAAGAAGCTGCGGATTCTGCTGCTCTTTCCTTTTTCTTTCTCTTTTTATCCTCGTTCATTTATCTGCTCAATTTGTGTTTTTTCCTTCTTACATAAAAACCTTTCTATTTTTCAAAAATATATCAAGGATGCATGTCTATGATATAATGAAAATGCAAGGGAATAGCGAGGAATGGACAGAGAAATACCGACCAAAGAGGTTAAGAAAAGTTGTGGGCAACGAAAAAGCGGTAGAAGAGTTAAAAGAGTGGGCTGACGGAGTATATAAGGCTAAGTCGAAGAAATCGAAGAAATCGAAGAAAGCTGCTATTCTTCACGGACCACCGGGCTGTGGAAAGACATCAGCAGCCTATGCACTTGCTTCTGAGCACGGATGGGAAGTCATAGAGCTTAACGCATCAGACAAAAGAAGTGCAGGAGTGATAAAAAGCATTGTGGGACCTGCCTCTACAAGCAATACATTTAGCAAGACAACGAGATTAATCATTTTGGACGAGGCTGACAATCTTCATGGCAACGAAGACCGCGGTGGAACGAAGGCGATAACAGAAATAGTGAAAAAAAGCACGCAGCCAATAATCCTCATCGCCAATGATAAACGCAAGATGGGGCAGGCGTTGCAGCGAAATTGTAAGGTAATTAAGTTCAACCGGATAGAAGAGAAGATGGTTTCTCAAGTACTCAAAAAAATAAGTCGTGTTGAGGGAATAGAAGTGGAAGCTAAGGCGCTGCATGCTTTGGCGGAAAACGCTAATGGTGATTTGAGGTCTGCAATAAACGACTTGCATGCGATTTCTATATCAAAATTTGGTAAAATAAACGAACGGGACATAGCGACAGGGGAAAGAGACATTGAGGAGGATATTTTTGAGGTATTGAAGAAGATTTTCGGTGTACAGGGATACGAGATGCAAGAAGCTCTTTCTTCTCTTTACAGTCTTGACAAGACGCCAGAGGAAACTATAACTTGGATATATAAGAATTTCGCGTATGAATATGATGAAGAAAGTTTTTTGCACGGTTTGCATTACCTGAGCAGGGCGGATACGTTTTTAGGCAGAGTAAAACGCAGGGAGAATTACAAGTTCTGGCGCTATGCATCCAGTTTAATGGTATGCGGCATGCTTTCTGCAAAAGAGATGCAGGACGTGGGAAAATATGGATGGCAAAGGCAAAGGCAACGATATTTTCGTTCACCGTGGCAACGAACTCGAGGGCAAGGCGGAGAAGACAGGAAATCTGCACCGATACGAGAAGAAATAGCGAAAAGAATAGCGGAATATTGCAAAGTGCCACTGAGCTATGCACGATTCTTCGTCGTTCCTTTTTTGAAGTTTTTTTTCGAGGACGAAAGGAAAGCGGTGGATATTACCGCATCGCTGCGGCTGGATGTTCCTCAAATAGCCTTTTTAGTGGGCGATACGGATAAGGAGAGAGAAGAAAAAGCAAAGAGAATATACCATGATGCATTTGCGATAGCGGTTGAAAAAGGTAAGCAGAGGATAACGGGAGAGGAAGTTGGAAAAGAAGAAATAATCAAAACAAAAGAAGTGGAAACAGTGGCAGAGGAAGGTGAAGAGAAGGAGAAAGAAGTGAAAAATCAAAAGACGCTGGCTGATTTCTTTTAGTCGCATTATGATTTATTTGAGGATAAGCCTGCTCCTTTCATAACCACAAGACCTTAGGTTTTTCTTTTTGCACAGGTTTTCTTTTTGTGAAAAAGAAAAAGTGTTATGCAAAGAGAATATAAAAAACACGGTTTCTTCAATTTTGTCCCTTTGCCTTCGGACAGCAGAAACAGAGAACTTTGGTGCTTAAAGCACGGCGGATCAGAAATAAACTGCGTATGTAGGGTCTTGGAGGTGTCAAGAAAGGAGATAAGGACAAAAGAGGGGGAGGAAAAAGTCGTTCTTGACGGAATAATTGCAGACTACACCGCAAAAATCCCGTTTGTTTCATCGGAAGAGCGAGAAGAGCTTGTAAAGGATAAGGTAGTGCAAATAGAGAACGCATACGTAAAGAGATGGAAGGGACTGGCTACGTTGTATATAGGTAAAAACGCGAGTGTGAGCGAAATTGATAAAAATATTGATTTTCCCGGTTGGACTGAGTTGACGAAGCCCAAAAAGGGGACGATAGAAGAAATAATTGGGTGTGAAGGTGCATTTGATGTGATAGTAGAAGGAGATATAGTGTCAGTATCGCTGTCGGGGGAAGAAAATAGAAGGGAAATGGCATTAGACGACGGCACAGGTGCGGTATTTCTGAGATTAAAAGAAAAAGGAAAAGAAAAGGAAGAGAGCATTTTGTTTGGAACGCCCGTTAAGGCAAGAGGAAATGTAGTTGCCGTGGAATCGAACTATGTATTAATAGCAGAAAAGGTTAAAATGAAGGGCGAAGGAATCATAATAGAAGAGATGAAGAACTTTTTGTGCCGATATACCTGACTAAAACAAATTATTAATTACTGATGAAATTTCCCTTCTGCTCGCCTATTATCCTATCGAGAGTTGTTATAAATTCCTCCTCAGAACCCACCGGAATAGACGCCCCTGATGCAACAGGATGTCCACCACCAAAACCCTCTACTTCTTTCGATGCTTTCTCCATTGCCTTTGCAAGGTCTATTCCATCGCCTTCTCCCTCTGATACTGAAAGAAGCTTCTTATTACACCTTGCGGATATTTTCGTTTCCGCCCCCGCTCCAGCTTTCTTATTTAACACGATTACAGGCTTCTTCGTATACAGGTATTCTGCTAGTATTCCCGCTAAAACGCCAGTTATACCTCTCTCCTGCACGTAAAAATAGAAAATATTGGGTAGCTCTTTTATCTCATTACCCGCTGCGCTCTCGATTCTATTCAACTCTGAAACAAGTTTGCTTTGAAACTTTATGTATAGCGAAGTTGCTTCTTCTATCATTCCCTCCTCACGCAGGCACAGTCCTATTCCAATGCCTGCTTTTCCAAAACGACCACAAGCATCTACCAATCTCATAAAATTTAGCCCGTTCCTCACCACCTCTGAATTCAGAATATACGTGGTTCCAACCAAAGCGTCCTCGCTGATGCCTGCTCCTGCTTTAGACTTGTCTGATAGCGATAACAAAGCAGTAGTTAATCGCCTTTCCTCTTCTTCCTCTAAATCGGTTATATTCCTATCGCCTTCAATACTCAGCTTATCTAAAAACGCATCCACCCACTCAACCTTACCCACGAGCGGAATGTATGGGTCAGTGGAGAAAAGAATCAAATCACGAATTTTTCCATCGCCAAGTTTCAACCCTTTTTTAACTGAAATAACACCTTCTTTTATCGCCTCATCCAGAATTATTTTGTTTAATCCCCTATCCACCTCCAATTTATCTCCTAATGCCCCTGCTACCGCAAGTCCAGCGAGGTCTATGTTATCCTTACCGCCATCCGACAAGCACCTTGCCACGAGATAAGAAATGCCCGCCGCACAAACCTCGGCATCTATTTCTCTTTCCCCCTTGTGTTCGCTCTTAGAGAGATAAGGATTTATGTGGGCAAAAGAGGGTGGTGGTGATGAAACAAGCTCGGTGCTCGAAGTAGAGAGCGAACTCAAAGGAGCAGCATGGTGATCTATGATTATGACATCCTTCTCTTTGAGATACTCCACGATCAAATCCATTTGCGCAGTCCCCATATCGCAAAATATGATAAGCTCCTCATTCAACCCTTGAATAAAAGACTTCTCTAATTTACTTACAATCGTCGTATGGAACTGTATTCCTCTTCGAAGCAAGGCATTGCAGATGATACCCGCAGAAGTTATCCCATCTGCATCATAATGCGAAACCACCCTTACGTAGTCATGTTTCTTTATTATCTCCGCTGCCTTTTCCACCGTCTTTTGCAACTCCGTCATCTTATAATATAATGAATAAAATAAACACCTGCGAAGCAAAACTTATCTTCAAAAAAGTTTTTCTTCAATAACCCTCTCTTTTTCTTTGTACAAAAAGAAAGGTTTTGGGCGTGTGGCCTAGTTAGGACATGGCGGCAGCCTCCTAAGCTGCAAATCACGGGTTCAAATCCCGTCACGCCCGTACCTGCATCCGTATCTTCTCACTATCCACTACTATAACGTCCCCTATTGCTTTCACCGCATCGAACGGCATAAGGATATAGTTGCCCTCCTTTCTGAGCCTGCTTGTGTCAAGCTCGGTAGCAGGTTTAACTACGAGCTCTGTCAGCATACCTGTCCCTGCATCTACTACTACATTATGCAATACCCCCATTTCGCTACCCTCTGAGTCCATAACCGGTTTCTCATCCAGCTTCCGTGCAGATATTTTTTCCATTTTCATTCCACTCCTTTCTTACAGAAACACTCTGTTTCTATATACCCATATATTAATTTTTTCATTTCTCATCTTCAATTCGCAATTTGTCATGGAGTTTCAAAAAATGCTTGTCCCGCATTTTCACAAAAAAAGCAGGCTCTCCTCTCGTGATGATAATCTCGTCTTCTTTTCCTATCCTCCGATAAAACTGCCCATCTATGACTAACTCCGCTTCTTTCATTCCCAAAAGCTCTAAACTTATCACTGTGTTTATATCTACAACGGTAGGTCTCGCAGAGAGTTTAAAAGGTGCAATGGGCACTATTATAGCTGCATCCACCTTTGGGTCTACAATGGGCCCGCCAGCGGACATCGCATACGCAGTGCTCCCTGTGGGTGTTGCAAAAACAACACCGTCTGCTCTTAACCTCTCTAACTCATCGCCATCCACAAAGATGGCGAAATGTAGCATTTTCCCGGGCTTCGATGTTATTACTACCGCTTCATTCATCGCATAAGGCATTCTTTCCCTTTCACCTTTTACCTCCACAGAAAGCCTCTCTTTCTTCTCCACCTCAAACCCTTCCAATATCCTCGTGAGTGCGGAAACGGCATCTCCTGGCTGCACCTCTGCTAAAAAACCGATAGCACCCATATTTATCCCTAACACCGGCGTAGGTTTTTTCAAATAATGAAGCGTTCTTAAAATCGTACCGTCGCCACCAATACAGATCAAAAAGTCCACATCCATATCTTCTATTTTCATACCGTGTTTTTGCCTTTTGAGCTTATACGCCGTCTCCTCATCGAGTATAACCTCAGCTCTTCCTTCTACGCACTCAATTAGCCTTTTTAACACTAATACATCATCATCCTCGCCTCTACAGACCATTCCAATGCGTTTCGGCTGAGTTAAGTTGTTCATTCCTCACAAAGTCGGGAAATCGCCTCTGCTAAATCACCTTTTGTCTCGTTTAACGCAGCTTTCGCTTCTGCTTCGCTGCACCCTGCCTTTTCCATCACTATCTCCAGATCTTCTGTAGAAATACTTACCTCCGGCTCAAGCCCAGATTCAGGCTTAGGGCGTTTTACAGGCGTGCCTGTTATTTGATACGTCTTCACGCCCTGTACGTCCATAACCGTAACGGTTGCGTCCTCAAAAACGAGTTCAGCATCTGCGGTTTTTATCACTACTTCCTCTACATCATTTATCTCTTCTACGTTTATACCCGTTTGCTTCATCATCTGGCTTAATTTCTTAGGACTTACACCTATTCCCTTTCTAAATCCACCTCGCATTTTTCTTTGTAACCTCTAATCTTGTAATCTTTCAATTAATAAATCACTTATTTAATCAACATCTCAGACTTTTGCAACACCAACAAATCTTCAGTGCTCAGCTTTTCTCCATCTCTAAACTTCTCATAAATATCATTAGCCTTCTTCCTCGCTTCCACTCTCTCCCGGAATCCAAAATCTTCCCTTATCTTCCTCCTCAGCCCGTTTATCACACGATTGAAGTCTTTTATGTCCCGAAGATACCTGATGAAAAGCCTGTGTGCGTCATCAGCTTCCTCCTGTGCCTCTAAAAAAAGCCTGTGTGCGTCATCAGCCTTCTCCCTTACTCTATCCGCCTCTTTAAACCCGTCCACCATCTTATCATGGCACTCATGAGAAAGTTTTACGTATTTTATCGCATCTTCATGGTATTTATCCGCTTCTGTCCTGTATCTCTGCGCCTTTCTCAGCAGTTCCTTCAACTTTTTGTCTTTCTCCAATTCCTTTTGCATTCTATCGAATTCCTTCCTCAGCTCCGTTATCTTCGCCACTAATTTCTTTTCTTTATCTTTGCTAAGCACTTCTACCTGTTGTTTCAACTCTAACTCATCTATCCTTCTCCTAAGCCCTTCAAAAACCTGTATGCTCTTCAAGTCATTCTTCTTCCGCAACTTCTCCACCATCGAATAATACGTAGATGCCTTTCTGTTCAACTCACCACGCTTTGCCTTTTTCTCCTCTATCAGCGTCTCATACTCCTCTCTTTGCTTCTTAAAACTCTTTGCCTTCTCTACTGCCTCTTTTATCCGTCCATTCAACTCGTCTCTTAACTCTGACCACTTATTCGCTTCAGAATTTAACTCTGTCCTTCTCCTCTTGTATTCCTCCGCTCTTTTTATTACTTCCGCTCTCCGCTCCACTAATTCTTCAAGCATTCTTGTCTCTATCACTTAACCCTATTTTTATAAATATAAATATTTTTTCTTTTTTTTCTTCAGAAATTGGGAAAGTTCTTCTGGAAATTTATACGCATCCTTCCCATCAAAGCAATACTGGACGTGCTGAAAACCCTTCCTTAACTCTATGACTTCTTCCTTTACCCTATTTTCATCTTCTTCCTCTATCACCACCCTTCTTAAAAAAGATGCTATTTCTCTCATCTCCGATTCCTCCATCCCTATTCGAGAGAGTTCCTGCACGCCAAATCTGATCCCTGAGGGCTTCTCAGGGGCTTCAT
>JAGXOS010000066.1 GCA_023659775.1 Methanomicrobia archaeon LH_S14
TGCCCGTAGGGTCGGCGATGACAAAAAGAGCGATTCCTATTATCAGCCCATAGATTATCAATCGCTTATCTTTAAGCCACGAATAAGTAACGAGCTTCAGCTTCACCGTTAAAAACATTATTAAAGGGATTTGAAAAATCAGACCGAATCCCACGGCGGTGTAAAGGATGAATGAAAAAATCCTTTTTACGGAAAGCGCAATTTCTGCTATCTCGCCGGAGTAAGCGATGAGGTAGCCGAAAACCAAAGGTAGGGCAAAGTAATATGCGAAGAGAGCGCCGACTCCATACAAACATAGCGAAGGTATGACAACCAGCATGAAAAATTTCCGCTCGGAGGGATATAAACCGGGTCGTATGAAAGCGAAAATCTCATATAATAGCAATGGTATGGTAGCAGAAAGAGCGCATAAAAAGGAGAACAAAAGCCTCACACTTATCCATTCCATCGGGCTATATACAAATATAGATATATCCTCAGAGAATAGATTGGTAAATAAGAAGTGAAGGGAAATGCTTGAGAAAGGGAACACGACCAGAGTAACAATACAGAAAGGGATTAAAACAACGATGAGTCTTCTTCGCAGTTCGACGAGATGCTCCATCAGTGAAATCTCTTCGTCTCCTACGGGTCCACTTATGCTCATATCATTTTCGTGTCTTTCCATTTTTTTTATATTTTCATAGGAGAAGAAGAGCGATGGCGAGCATTTACGAGGAGTTTGGATATATAATAGCATCGTTAAAGAGAAAAATCATGCTTATCTCTGCTGTGATAATTGCTGGTTTCTGTGTATCATATCCATTATTAGACCCATTGATAGTGAAGATAAAAGAAGACCTCCTCCCTGAAGGTGTAAAGCTCATCTATATCTACCCGGTAGAGGTAATAATGGTAAAAGTAAAGATTTCTTTTTTCATAGGCATGATGTTCGGCACTCCTATTGTATGTTATTATGTGTATAAAACACTGAAGGTGAGATTTGGGATAAGGAATCCAATGAAAAAAACACATCTCATTATGTTGCTGTGTTCTGCCATTTCTTTGTTCCTTTTAGGGGTAAGCTATTCTTATTTCCTTATGTTGCCTCTCGTCCTGAAGTATCTATATATGGATGCATTAGCGGCGGGAGCCATTGCCACTTATTCCATACACGATTTTATATTTTTCGTCGTTATATTAACGCTCATACTTGGGATATCGTTTGAACTGCCCATTGTTCTCGTCTTTCTCGTTCATTCTGGACTTGTTCAGATAGATACCTTGAAGGAATACAGGCGGTACATAATCGTGGCAATGTTCGTTCTCGCTGCGATTTTTACACCGCCTGATGTCGTGAGTCAGCTTATGGTCGCTTTCCCCTTGATTATTTGCTATGAGATAGGTATAATAGTTGCGAGCATTATCGCTAAGAGGCAATCCGTCAAGCACCCGCTTCGAGCTTAAGAATGAATTACAAAATCCTCCAATCATTCGTATACACATTAAACCTGTTATCGCGGGCGAAACCGATGAGAGTTATGCCAAATTTCTCAGCATCCCGTATTGCCAGTTCAGTAGGTGCGGAAACGCTTATAGTTATCGGGAAGTGCAAAAAGCGAAGATCACAATCTATTGAGCTATTGTCCACTGATTCCCTCTAAAGTTCCAACATTAACACAAAGCTATAAGTACTACCCTTTTTATTTTATCTTAGTTTAATACAATACGAATAGAATACAATGAACGAAGGAAAGAAATCAGAAGAAAAGGGTGTGGGGATTGCTCTGTGCATAGGAATGGGTGTTTTTATCGTGCTCACGCAGATAATTGCATTGATGCTTGCGACACTACCAGAGGTTTCCAGCACAGAAGTTTTTCCAAGTCTCGACGGCAGTCCCCTGGCTAAACCCCTTTTCTTCTTCATCCTCGTCATAGGTTTCACGGCGCTTATTCTTGTCGTGCTTAGATTCGGAGGAAAAAGGCTTGTTTATTTCGTGATGCTCGCAGCGGTGGCAGTAACGATATATTACGTGATGGATATTCTCATCCCTTATAAGCACGTTCCCTTGGGCATCACGTTTCTTCTTGCACTTCTGCTGTATAAATATCCAGAATGGTATGTCCTCGATGCGACTGGTTTGATAATAGGAGGAGGAGCGGCGGCGATATTTGGCGTTGGTTTGACGACAGAAGAAGCGACAGCAACATTTGGCATCTCGCTTGGCATACTTCCAGTTCTGCTATTGATGATAATATTAGCGGTGTATGATGCAATTGCGGTTTACAAGACAAAGCACATGGTATCATTGGCGGAATCTATCGTTGATTTGCGAATACCGGTTCTTTTTGTCCTGCCGAGGAAGCGGAGTTTCTCTTTACTGCGAGGTAAAGATAAAGACCAGGAAGAGGGTAAGAGCGAGATGGAAGAAGCGTTCTTTATGGGACTCGGCGATGCGATTATCCCTTCTTTGCTGGTTGTGTCTGCGAATTGTATGCCTGCATTTACCTACTACCTGGGGTTGATAAACGCACCGGCTTTGGGTGCGCTAATAGGAACTCTGGCGGGTTATGCAATGCTCAGCAGGATTGCAGGCAGAGGAAAACCGCATGCAGGACTGCCTTTTCTTAATTCCGGTGCGATAATCGGTTTTATTGTCGGGTATATGTTTATGGTGGTTTAACCTCAAACCCCTTTCTTCTTCTTTATCCCATCTATTAGCCCATGAGCATAGTTTATGCATCCAAAAGCAGTAAAATAATCGCCTTTTTCAAGATAATACTTTGTATCCTCATAATATCTCTTTGCGAGGTCTACCACCTCTTCATCATCACCATCAAGAGATAACGAATCCAGCTCGACTATGCTATCTTCAAAAAGAGCTATATCCTTCTTTATCCTTTCCACTTCGCTTATTTGCATGCTGAGTTAAGTACTTAGATCTAAGGCATATTTTCGGCTTTTCCAAGGGTAAAAGGAAGATTTAAATATTTAACTTAATAAAAAAGAAATAATAGGACTCTCAGGTTCGGTACGATGAAAGCGAGAATTTCTGAAATACGTAAAAGAGATGGACGAATTGTGAAATTCGAGCGTGAGAAAATTACAAATGCCATTTACAAAGCGATAGTTAGCGTTGGCATGGAAGAGGAAGGCAGAGAGCTTGCGGAAGAGCTTACTGAAAAGGTGGTGACTGAAATTGAGAAATCCGTTGCCGAAAGAGCAGAAATTCCTTCGGTTGAGGATGTGCAGGATGTAGTTGAGCACGTTCTGATTAAAGAGGGTTTTAGCGAAGTTGCAAAGGCATATATCTTATACCGGCAGCAGCGTGCAGATATTCGAGGTTTAAAGAAGTTCATAGGTGTTAAAGATGATTTAAAGCTTTCATTGAATGCCGCAGAGGTATTGAAAAGGAGATACTTGCTAAAGAACGAACTCGGAAAGGTTATTGAAACTCCAAGTCAAATGTTCGAGCGTGTGGCAACGGCGATAGCACGAGCGGAACTGAATTATGGTAAAAGCAAAGAGAAGATGAAAGAAATTGAACGTAGATTTTATCAGCTAATGCGTAACTTAGAATTCCTGCCCAACAGTCCTACATTAATGAATGCAGGAACTGAGCTCGGACAGCTCGCTGCTTGTTTTGTTTTACCTGTTGAGGACTCGATAGAAGGTATATTTGGGGCTGTTAAGAACATGGCGAAGGTTCACCAGTGTTTGGTCCCAGAAACCTTGGTAATGACAGATAAGGGATTAAAGAGATTGAAAGAAGTCGAGGAAGGTGACGAGATAGCCACTCATGAGGGGTATTTCGAAGCCGGCGAGGTTCATAACCCCGGTCGTCAAAAAGTATTTGAGGTAATTACTGAGCATGGTTATAGCTTGGTGGGAACTAAAGAACACAAACTCAGGGTGGTTAATAAGAAGGGGGAACATGAATGGCGTGAAATAAAAGATTTAGAAGAAGGGGATTGGTTGATCCTTAAGCCTGGTGGATGGTCCACGGATACTGATAGCGATGATTTACCTTCTTTCGAATTCAAACCTCAAAAAGGCAGAAACGAAACCAGCTTTAAACCCGATATTCACAACCTACCTGACACGGTAACCCCGGAATTAGCGGAATTAATTGGTCTTTATATAGGAGATGGTTCCAATCACAGAGACGGAATACGATTTAGCGTAAATAAAGACGAACCAGAAATCTTAGAAAGGATAAAGTGGCTCTCTCGTAAGCTTTTTGGGAAGGAAGTAGTTGTTCCGGATGATAAGAAAAGAACGTGGGAAGCTGAGATTCTTAGCAAACAAATTAAAGAATGGTTTAATTTCCTGCAAATAACAAAGCAATCGTCAAAGAAGGCAAAGATTCCATCAGTCATCTTAAAGGGTAGTCGCAAGGTGGCATACAGCTTTCTAAAGGGACTCTTTAGTGCTGATGGGTGTATTAGAGAGAGCGGACATGTTGTTTTTAGCACCGCTTCTGAACGTTTGGCGAGAGAACTTCAAATAGTTATGCTTTATCTTGGCATTCCTACACGAAAAACTCATTATAAAAGAGCATACAGTAAGAAATACCCTGAACTAAAGGATATATATCAGATAGCTCCATGTAACAAATCAGGATATTCCATCTTTAACGAAAATATTGGCTTCCTGGTTCACTGTAAGAAAAAGAGGTTAGATAATGTGGATCTGTCATTCATCTTCACCAGGGGGGAACACATCCCTTATCAGGGATTCGCATTGAAACAATGGTATTCTACTTTATCCAGAGAGGAAAAACGGCGTGTGCGTTCTCTCTATTCGGACATTATGTATAGGCGAAGCAAGCCCCGCCACTTAACTTATCAAAAAGTAGAGAGAGTTGTAAAAGAGGAAGAGCTCGTTCCACCCTTTTTCCATGAGTTACTCAGAAACAATTTTTTTTACAGTGAGGTTGAAAGCATACGACCTAAAGCGCTTCGAGAGGTTTATGATCTTACCATTCCATATAAACACGCTTATATAGCTAATGGCTTTGTATCTCATAACAGCGGTGGTGGAACCGGTTTCTCTTTCTCACGGCTGAGACCAAAGGGAGATGTGGTGAAATCAACAGGGGGAATCGCCTCAGGTCCCGTTTCTTTTATGCGTGTTTTTGACGTAGCCACGGATGTAATCAAGCAAGGAGGCAAGAGAAGAGGCGCGAACATGGGCATATTGAACGCTGAGCATCCAGACATTCTGGAATTTATAAGAGCGAAAGAAAGGGGAGAATTTGCCAATTTCAATATCTCCGTCGCTGTTACTGATGAGTTCATGCATGCAGTAGAGAGGAATGAAGAATACGGGCTCGTAAATCCGAGGATGAAAGAAGAGGTGAAGAGAATAAAAGCTCGTGAAGTTTTTAACGAGATTGTAACCTACGCATGGAAGACCGGAGACCCTGGAACCGTTTTCTTAGACGAAATCAACAGATATAATCCTATTTCTGCGGTTGGAAAGATAGAGGCGACGAATCCATGCGTGACTGCTGATACATGGGTAATGACTGCTGAGGGTCCAAGACAGGTAGAGGAATTAATTGGCAAAAAGTTTGTTTCAATTGTGAACGGCGGGGAATGGGAAAGTTCAGAAGCCGGATTCTTTGAGACCGGAGTGAAACCAGTTTACAGATTGAAGACAGCAGAAGGATTTGAGTTGCGTCTGACAGCAGACCACTTGGTTATGAAAGTGGAGAGAATGACGAGATATGGAATTAAGACACAATGGGGCAATGCAGGTGATTTAAAGTCGGGCGATAAGATCATCATCAATAATCACCGCGATTTTGGTAATTGGAGCGTTAAGGGTAAATATATGGAGGGTGAGGGTTATTTAATTGGTTTACTCTTAGGAGATGGAACAATCAAAAAATTAAATTCCGATAGGAAGATGATAACCGAGAAAATAGAGAGATCATCATCAGATTTCTGCAAAGGTCTGCTAAGGGGGTTATTTGATGCGGACGGCTCGGTTCAAGGAAATCAGTCAAAAGGTATTAGTGTAAGGCTTGCTCAGAGCGATCTTGAGATTCTCAAGGCGGTTCAGCGCATGCTTTTAAGGTTTGGGATATTCTCGAAGATTTATAGGGATAGGAGATATATTACAAAACCTCAGCACGAATTGGTAATTTCCAAAGAGAACATATTGTATTTTGCTGAAAAAATTGGATTTGATGATTCCGAGAAAATGGAAAAACTTGAAAAGATTGTATGGAATTACAAGAGGAAGATGAATCGAGAACGGTTTGTAGCATCCGTAGAAGAAGTAGTTCCGGATGGTATAGAAAAAGTTTACGATGTTCAACTTCCGGGAATAAATGCTTTTGATGCCAACGGTTTTGTTGTGCATAACTGTGGCGAGCAGCCACTCTTACCGTATGAATCTTGCAATTTAGGCTCGATAAACGTTTCAAAATTTGTCGAAAACGGTAGTAGCGAAATAGACTGGGAAAAGCTTAGAGAAGTGGTTTGGATTTCTGTGAGGTTCTTAGACGATGTCATAGATGTGAACAGGTATCCGCTGCCGGAGATAGAGAAGATGACAAGAGCGAACAGGAAGATAGGGCTTGGAATAATGGGGTTCGCAGAACTGTTAATCAAGCTTGGGATAGCCTATGACTCAAAGGATGCGCTTTTGATAGGTGAAAAGCTTATGCAATACATTACAAATGAGGCTCGGCAGTGTTCAACAGAGCTCGGGCTTGAAAGGGGGTCTTTTTCTAACTTCGGACTCAGCGTTTGGAACTCTAAATACGAGGCGCTGCGAAATGCCACGGTAACTACCATCGCACCAACGGGAACAATAAGTATAATTGCGGGATGTTCCAGTGGAATTGAGCCTTTATTCGCAGTTGCATTTGTTCGGAACGTAATGGGCGGGATGCTGGAGATAAACAAGCTGTTTGAGGATATAGCGAAGGAAAAGGGGTTTTACAGTAAAGATTTGATAACCGAGATTGCAAAACGTGGCTCGATACAGGATATTGAGGGTATTCCAGGGGATGTTAAAAGGATGTTTGTCACAGCGCTTGACATCTCGCCAGAATGGCATGTGCGAATGCAAGCGGCATTTCAGAAATATACGGACAATGCAACATCGAAAACAGTGAATCTGCCGAGCGATGCTACTTGGGGAGATGTAAAAAGGGTATTTTTATTAGCTTATAAGCTTAAATGCAAGGGCATTACCATTTATCGGTATGGAAGTAAAGAGCAGGTTCTGTCGCTGGATATTCCAAAGCTTATGCTTGAAGAATACGTATGTGCTGATTCGGAATACACGGGCGAGTGTCGGATTTGCTCGGTGTGAAGGTTTTCCTTGAGAACTTGGGAAAAGAAAGATTTAGTATAATATAACAACATCATTTTAAAGCCCCAACCACGCCACTTTTGGAAGATTGCACCTTTTTCATCTACCAACTGGGCACATATCCCTATAGCCACAAAAATTACATTTCCATCGATTCCTTTCTCCTACAGGGATAGGTTCTCTTCTTCCGAGCCAGTAATCCAATGCCCATTTCATCTTTTGGTTAAAGAATTCAGGATCGAACACATATCCTTCTCTATAAACCTCCTCGCCTGTTTCTTGGTAGATATATCTCAGCTCTATCCGACTTGATAGTTTAGGTAACTTAGTAATCTCTCTAAATGCATCATTAATACATCTTTCAACCGCATACCCACTTCCATAAATGAATCGCTCTTCTGGAAGGATATTTAAACTTGTCATGTATTCATTACTTAGAGATACTGTCTCGGGGTCGATCATTGTCTCCAGATCTATCCCGAAAGCAGTATAGACCTCCTTTGTGTTCATATTCTTATTGATCATAGAATAATGTCCTAACATGTAGTTGATATATAGGTAGATTACCTACCTATATTTATGACAAATAACAAATTAGAGGCAGATCCTAAAAAAGAGTTTTGCTCCAATCCAAACTGCCGTGATTACGGCAAACGGGGTGAGGGTAATATAGTTAGATATGGACACGACAAAAATGGCAGACAGCGATTTAAATTTTTGATACGGTATGTTGGACTCACCAAAGTCCAGGTAGATGAGATGTGGTCGTTCGTAAAAAAACAAAAGAACGTTGACGGAGGAGATGGTGACGATGATGGACAGGGCGAT
>JAGXOS010000067.1 GCA_023659775.1 Methanomicrobia archaeon LH_S14
GTGAAATCTTCACATATCCTGCATGTATCCCGTACGCAATGGTCCAGTTCTTTAGTTGGAATACCAAACTCCTTGTCCTTTGTAACCACCATGAATTTACCCTTTGTAACATAAAACCTCTCCACCTCTCTGATGTCTATTCCCTCCCGTTCCGCGAGGAATTCGACCAGTTCACGGTGCCAGAAAGCCTTGGTCCCAAAAAGTCCGATTAAGACTTTCACCCGGTTAAGCTCTAAAGAAGGGTCATGTAGAGCCTGAAGCCTTCTCACTGCTTCTATATTACAGCCAACGCCGACCATTGCGATATTTTCATAGCCGCGGTCTATCGCCTCCCATACACCCAGGACAGAAGGACAAGCGGTGTATTTAGGGCCTATGGCACGCAAAACTTCTTCGGGTGTCGTGGCAACGAATGGTTCGGCTTTCCAATCTTCTGTCCGCGTAGCGACAACGGCAGCATCTATAAATCCACTTCTTAACGCTTCGCAGAGCATTGCCGTTACAATACTGCCATCCTGCCCCACCTCTCTTATGCCTCTCTCCATTGCTCTTGCACTTAATATTTCATTGTAGTATCCCAGAATCCGTCCTTCGGGACTGGAAGGGCAAGGGCTGAAATCACATACGCCGTATTCCATCCTTGGGCACTCCCCCTCACATAAACGACAAGCTGCGAATGTACGAGGGCAGAAACTGAAACAGAAGCCTTTTGACACTGTCCCGCCACAGCCTTTGTCCCACACCACTTCTTCCTCGCTATACTTCTTAAAATCCGGTATGAACGCCGCGCACGCACCACAATAGCAGCATACAGGGAAGCTTCTTTCCATCTTCTCTTCACCCACCTATATCAGGTAAATTTTTGTATATAAATATAACTATATTTCTTTTTGTTACATTTTTCGTAATTGAGTTTCATCTTATTAAATGTTATTTAAAAAATCGTAATTAACGAAGGATATTTATCTATTCATGTCTATCATGCCTATATGGGTAATTTTTTGAAAGAGATAAAAAAATTCCATGATTCGGTAAATGAAAACAAACTGGAAATCTTCATAAGTGTCCCCAGACTTGCCATATTAATCTATTTAGAAGATGGAGAGCGAAGGAGATTGATGGAAATTAGAAAATCTTTGTGTGACGAACTTGCTATGTCAAATCGAGCAATTTTACATCACTCAGAGCTTTTGGTCGAGAATAAATTTGTGGAAGAATTTATTGAGGGTATTTTGGGTAGCAATGACGTATTCGTAGGGATTGTGAAAAGACCGCAGCAGATAATTGATGTTATCTCCCATATCGCGGACACGCATTTTGTTTTTAAAGATATAAACGGCTCTCTGGGCATGTATGGTATGCGTCCAAAGACGGTGATATATAACACTGCGTTAAAAGCAAGAGATGAGCTGACTTTTACTCCTATCGTGTAAGTATATGCTCAATAAAATGTGTGAAATCCTAAATCCTAATTTCTAAACCCTAAACAATCTCGAAATTCAAAATCCAAATATCAAAACAAGTTGTTTCTTTGATCAAACTTTCTTTGTGAAAGAAAGTTTGTTGGTAAAGCTTTCTTTTCTAAAGAAGGTTTGTTTTGGGTTTGTAATTTTTGTCATTTGGATTTGTTTAGGATTTCGGATTTAGAGTTTAGGATTTCTGTCATAGCACACCTAAATACTCCTTCAACTCCCATTCCGTTACGTTCACGCGATACCTGTCCCACTCCACGAGCTTTGAAGTGATGAAATTGTTGAAGATATGGTCGCCAAGGGCTTCTCTTACCAGTTTGCTGCGCTTTGTCAGTGCTATTGCCTCAATCAAACTCCCGGGCAGCGTTTTTATTCTTTCCTTTGCCCTTTCCTCATCACTTAGCCGGTAAACATCCTTTTCCGTGGGTGGCGGCAACTCATACTTGTCCTTTATTCCTGCTAATCCAGCGGCGAGCATCACGGAAAATGCTAAGTAAGGATTGCATGCAGGGTCCGGGCTGCGGTATTCCACTCGTGTCGCTTTCTCTTTACCGGGCTTATACATCGGCACCCTTACAAGCGTAGACCTGTTTCTTCGTGCCCATGTAATGTACGCAGGTGCTTCATATCCCGGAACCAACCGCTTATACGAATTTATCCATTGATTAGTTATTGAGGTTATCTCTGGTGCGTGTCTTAACAATCCTGCAATGTACCTCTTTGCAAGCTCAGACAGTTGATATTCGTCATTCAGGTCGAAGAACGCGTTCCTATCTCCTTTAAATAACGATTGATGCACATGCATTCCTGAGCCATTCACACCGAAGATGGGTTTTGGCATGAACGTGGCGTAACATCCTTGTTGCTGTGCTATCTTCTTTACCACGATTCGATATGTCATCACCTGGTCTGCCATCATCAGCGCATCCTTATATCTAAGGTCTATCTCGTGCTGCGAAGGAGAAACTTCGTGGTGGCTGGCTTCCACTTTTATTCCCATTCCCTCCAGCGTTAAGACGGCGTCTCTTCGTAAGTCACTTCCCGCATCCAGTGTCATTAAATCGAAATATCCGCCCTCATCCAGCACCTCCGGATTTTTATCATCTCTGAAATAAAAGTATTCCAGTTCGGGACCGACATAAAAGGTATAGTCATATTCTTCCCTCAACCGCTCCAGGTTCCTTTTCAATATATGCCTCGGGTCGCCTTCATAATGACTGCCATCCGGATTCAAAATGTCACAGAACATCCTCGCAATCACATCCTCCTTCGGTCGCCACGGAATAATCCGGAACGTAGCAGGGTCCGGTTTTGCGAGCATGTCGCTCTCGTCAATCCGTGCAAATCCTTTTATCGAGGAGCCGTCAAAACCCATGCCCTCGTCAAATGCGGTTTCTAATTCGCTAACTGGAATCGTAACGCTCTTTAATCTTCCCAGGATGTCGGTGAACCAGAGTCCGATGAAGTTCACGTCTTGCTTTTCCATCGCTTCAAATACTTCTTCCTTCGTCTTTGCATTTGCCTCCTTTTCCATTTGTCATTCCTCTCTTGATTTAATGTCTGCTAGCCTATTTAAAAATTAAAATTAAAGCTATTTGTTTATTGGAAGAGATATATGCATATGCAAGATTGGACGCGGAGAGAAAAGAGCAGACAGGGATAGAACATTGAGAATAATAGAAGAAAATTAAAGGAAATAGAGAGAAATTAAAGCACCGGAAAGAATCAGAATCACAGTCGCTATGGATGAGGATACCTTCGAGGTATTCAAAAAGATGAGGGAGGATTTGGGGATATCGCAAAGCGAGCTAATGCGAGAAGCATTGAAATTTTACAGCAAACATAAAACGCTGTTTGAGTCCATTGAAGATAAGAAGGTTTATACCCATGCTGAAATGCTTTCGGCAGGCGAACATGTCATTTTGGATATAGACCACTGGCTTCTATTCTTGAGCTTTGTCGAATCGCATCCAGACAATGATAAGTTCTGGAACTTGCATCGAGAAGTATGCCAGGCGCATGCAGAGCAGTTCAAACACAAATTTTATCGTGCTGAATATATTCTAAAACGACTTGAAACTTGCAATTTCTTTAAATTGAACAAAACATCTAAAAACGAGTTCACGCTCGTTTTAGGTTCTGACGTGCCAAAGCAATTCGTTAAAACCGAACTTGAAGAGATATTTGGAGGGATGGGCTTCCAGGTGGATATAAAAGAGGATTTCGCAAAACTGAGGGTGAAGGTTTTGCATGAGAAGGTGTAGAGATTTAGGCGTTTATACGGAACTTATCCCGTATAATATTGCAATAGAGGAGCTTAAAAGAGGAATAGAAGTAGAGGAAGGAAAAGGTAAGATTAAAGGAATTATCCTCTCCGGTAGTCCTTTTAGCGTTCACGACCCCGGCAGTCCAAAATGCAGTTACGAGATACTTGATTTAAGCATACCCATTCTTGGAATTTGTTATGGTGCACAGTTAATTGCGTATGTGAAAGGAGGAGTGGTAGGAGAAGGGAGGAAAGCTGAATTTGGAAGGACAGAGCTGTTCTTTAAAGATTCTGAACTGTTTGAGGGGTTAAGTGAAAGCGGAAACGGAATAAGCCCTTACAGGGCTTGCGGGGGCACGGGCAGAGCCCGTGATGGGGCAGAGCCCCACAATAAACGTGTGGATGTCGCATGGTGACGTAATAGAAAGGTTGGCCAGTGCGGATATAATTGGCTATACGAGGAACACACCTGTTGCGGCATTTCGTATTCCCAATATCTATGGCGTTCAATTTCATCCAGAGGTTCACCATACTGAGAAAGGAGATAAAATCCTGTGGAATTTCTTATATAAGATATGCGGCTGTGAACGAAACTGGACGGTTGAATCTTTCGTTAGGGATAAGATAGAAGAGATAAAGAGAGAGGTTGGCAGCGATGGAAGGGTGGTATGTGGGCTCAGTGGAGGAATAGACTCTTCAACTACTGCGTTGCTCGTCAATAAAGCCATAGGTGATAGACTCACGTGCATTTTTGTTGACAATGGACTACTACGAAAAGGAGAAAAAGAAGAGGTTCTAAACACGTTTGAGGATAACTTTAAGATGAGAATGGTGTTTGTAGATGCGAAAGAGCGATTTCTGAATGGATTACGAGGCGTTAAGGATGCTGAAGCGAAGAGGAAGATAATCGGCGAACAGTTTATAAATATCTTTGAGGAAGAGGCTTCGAAACTTGGTAACGTGGATTTCCTCGCTCAGGGCACTATATATCCTGATAGGATAGAGAGTGCGAGAGCGAGAAGTGGTGGTGTTGCATCGAGAATAAAATCGCATCATAACGTGGGTGCGCTTCCAGAAAAGCTGGGACTCAAGCTGATAGAGCCAATAAAGGATTTGTATAAGGATGAAGTGCGGGAAGTGGCGAAAGAACTTGATATGCCTCCGCAGATATTGAACCAGCATCCTTTCCCTGGTCCCGGTCTCGCAGCTCGTGTAATAGGTGAAGTCACGGGAGATAAACTGAGGATATGTCGTGAAGCATCGCGGATTATAGAGGAGGAATTGAAGCGGAGCGGGTGGTACGATAAAGTATGGCAGGCGTTTGCAATCGTGGGCGATGATGTCGCTACTGGCGTACTCGGAGATGCGAGAAGCTTAGGCAGAATCGTTACGATAAGAGTGGTTGAGTCCAGGGAGGCAATGACTGCGGATTTCGTGAAACTTCCTTATGTGGTGCTGGAAAGCATGAGCAAGCGAATAACAAATGAAGTTAAAGGCGTGACCTGGGTAACTTACGCGACTTCTTCTAAGCCGCCATCAACGATAGAGCCGTGTTAAAACTTTTATTTTTTGTTGGGCTGGCTGGCCTATTTTTAACGGCATTGCTCGTTTCATCTTGTCTGTGTTAATTAAGCCCTTTCAGGGCTTGCGGTGATGTGGGCAGATCCCACAAGCGTTAATCTGTGTCAACGATTTATTTAAAAACTCCTTTTTGCTTCGTAAAGACTTTTATAAGTCTATTGTTATACTCTAAAATAAATTTAAGTAGATTGAAGAGTAATGCGCCTCACTTTAATGCCGCAGGAAGAAGCTGGTGCTGGCAACCAGAAGCAGGTATTTATTATCGGGCACAAAAACCCCGATTGCGACTTCGTCTGCTCTGCTATTGGCTATGCATACTTCAAAAATATTGTTGACAGGAGATACCTGTATATCCCTGCAAGGGCGGGAGAATTAAATAGCGAAACAAAATTTGTTCTTGAAAAATTTGATTTCGAGCCCCCGATAGAAATAGAAAGTCTCGCACCCACAGCCAGCGATATGGAATTGAAAAAACCTATTGTCGCTTCACCCTACGATTCCCTGAAGGGTGTAGCTTCTTTGATGAAAGAAAGGAATATTCACACTGTCCCCATCGTGGACACAACGAGAAAGCTATCAGGAATTATTGGTCTGAAAGACATCGCTGAACACTATATTGATACTATGGGCTTTGGTGACTTATCAACCACTCCAATTGACCTGAATATACTGGTTGATACCCTGGACGCAAAAGTGATTACCAATCCCAAGAACATCGAGAACCTAACGGGCCAGATTTTTATTGCTGCAATGCAGAAATCAACGATTTTAAACAGAATACGGGCGGGGGACGTTGTTATTCTTGGCGACAGGACGGATGTCCAAATAGGTTTGATTAATACGGGATGTTCTGCTCTTATAATCACCGGCAATTCCACAATTAGCCAGGAAGTCATCTCTTTAGCAACCGAAAAAGGGACGGCAATCGTTTCTTCTCCGCACCACACGTTTGCTACCGCCAGGTTGTTCGATTTGTCCACACCTCTTCATTCTATAATGTCTAAAGACGTCCCCGTGGCAGGACTTTATACCAGGATTTCTGAGATAAAACGTAAAGTCGTAGAATCCAAATATCGCTGTGTGCTATTGGTAGACGGTAACAATCGCTTGATAGGTATCGTCACAAGGACGGATTTGCTTCAACCAATAAGAAAAAAGGTCATTTTGGTTGACCATCACCGGGTTGGAGACATATCCACCCTGATGCCTATCCACGTTCACAATGAGCCTATCGGCAGTACATGCACCATCATTGTGGGACTTATGTTCCTTCATCAAATTGATATCCCACCAGAAATAGCGGGATTGCTTCTCTCTGGCATCCTGTCTGATACTTTAATTTTGACGTTGTCCACAACCACGGAACGAGATAAAGAAGTTACCCATAAATTGGCGGATGTTCTCGACGTTGAGATTGAAGAATACGGCAAAGAACTTCTAACCGCGAGTATAGGCATAAAGGAAAAATCCGCCAGAGAAATCCTGCTTCACGATTTTAAAGAATATCTGCTGGGCGCGAAAAAAGTTGGTGTGGGTCAAATAATGGTTTTGAATGAGGAAGAGATAAGGGCAAAAGAAGAGGATATTAAATCGGAAATGGAACACTTGCGTAAGGAGAAGCAATACGATTTGGTCGCTTTTCTCATCACCAATCCATTACGAAAGGGAGAAGAGATTTCAGTCAAAGGAGATAAGAGAATAATTGAAAAGGCTTTCGCGGTCAAAATACGGGATGATAAATGTGCTATTCCAGAAACGTTATCGTGAAAGAAAGATTTTATCCCTGCGATAGGATACTTTTGCTCCACCTAAAAAAAAAAATCTTACAATCGAACGTGAACACCGTTCTCATTTAAATACCGTTTGACCTCATGAACGGTGTATTCCTTATAGTGGAAAATAGAAGCAGCGAGTGCCGCAGAAGCGTCCGTGAACTTGAAAACGTCCTTTATGTGTGAAGGCAACCCACAGCCGCCAGAGGCTATAATTGGAATATTTACCCGGTCGCAAACCGCCGACGTTAACTCCAGGTCGAAGCCGTCTTTTGTTCCATCGCGGTCCATACTCGTGAGCATTATTTCACCTGCTCCTCTTTCCTCTACTTCCATTGCCCATTTTATCGCATCCACACCCGTGAACTTCCTGCCGCCGTAGAAGGAGCATTCAAACCAGCATTTTCCTTCTCGCGTGTCTATTATCGCCCTGCCCCTCGTTTCCTCTTCACTTCGCACATACCTCCTCTTCGCATCTATTGCAACCATACAAGCCTGACTGCCAAATCGTTTAGCAAGCTCGTTCACCAATTTGGGATTCTTTAATGCCGCAGTGTTTACCGAGACTTTGTCCGCACCTGCATTGAATATCCTTCTCGCATCTTCCAGGCTGCGAATACCGCCACCCACGGTAAGAGGCATGAACACGTTAGTTGCGGTTTTTTCTATTACATGCGCCATTGTTTCCCTTCTTTCATGCGATGCGGTGATGTCCAGGAAAACAAGCTCATCCGCTCCTTGCTCATCGTATTCCGCTGCGAGCTCCCAGGGAATACCTGCGTATCTTATCTGCTTGAATTCTATTCCTTTTACTACTCTTCCCCCGGGCACGCCAAAATCACAGTCCAAACAGGGTATAATCCGTTTTGCTAACATTTGTGTTCATCACCCTATTACATGGTTGAGTTTCAGATAAATGTAGGACACTCGAACATACCATATTGTTATTAATTA
>JAGXOS010000068.1 GCA_023659775.1 Methanomicrobia archaeon LH_S14
TCGTAATAAAAAATGTTATATATAATCAAGAGAAAAGTTAATAACATAAAGGTGTGTCTGAGTGTCCCACCTTCGCTCGAAACTCAACCTTTAGTAGCCTTATAAGGTATATCTTTATGTGAGAACTCGCTTATTCGTCCGGCATTCATACGAGAATATATATCTATATCGTCCCCAATACGCTGTAATTCTTTCCTATTGAGTAACTCTGTACCTGGGTATTCGAGTGATAGAAATTTTTGTTGCCAAAAATTTCCACTTGGTATAGCAAATCGTTCAATTTTCCCCTCCTCCTCAAGCTCTTTTAGCTTCTTCAAAATGAACTGGAGCCGGACCAAGCGGTAATTTACGATATGGCTCTCCAGTTAATTTTTCTTCATATAACTCATAATAATCAAAATCTGTGAAATATAGTATCTTGAATAGCACCGTCTTACCAACGTTCTCCAAAGAACCGCATTGGTGGATTATATAATGCAAAACTTGTTTGAACTTTTCTATATTAAATCCGCTATCCTCCGTCTCCAAAATCTCCTCCATTTTTATCTCCCCCTATTAAATTTTAGTTTATATATAAAAAAATTGCAAATGAGTATAAAAAAGGTTAAGATTCAATAACAACTGTTAAAAACATATGGACTTTTTTCATTTGTTCTTCAACCCCTTTGTTTTAACTTTATTACTATCACTGTGAACAACATACTTCTGTTATGCTTTAAAAAGATTTTCAACGTCTAAAAAATTGTTTCAGTATTTGGAAATTGCTTAATTGTCTACTTCCGGAACTGTTTATTCTAATTTCTCTTCCCTTTTATAAACTTCATCTCCTTCTTTTCTTTATCGTCAAATATTCAGTACCAAATGATCACGAAAGAATTGATTAAGGACGTAACGATAACTATTTTGAGAAGAGCTGAAACAACACTCCCGAGTGATGTGAAAGAGGCGCTGGCTCGTGCATACGAATGTGAAGAGAACGAAATAGCAAAGGTGCAATTGAAGGCGATACTCGAAAATGTAAAGCTTGCGGAGGAGATGCAAAGACCTTTATGTCAGGATACGGGCATACCACTTTTTTATGTAACGCTCGGAAGTGGCAACGTAAACGTAAATCTTAACGATATCGAAAGCGGCATAAGAGATGGAGTGAAAGAAGCAACGAAAATAATCCCTCTGCGTCCAAACGTGGTGAATCCGATAACAAGAGAGGGCGGAGAAGCGAACATAGGTGACGGAATGCCGCATATAAATTATAAAATCGCGGATATTGACGGACTTGAAATAATCGCATTTCCAAAAGGTGGTGGCTCGGAGAACGTCAGTGCTTTTACTATGCTTCCTCCTAAATCAGAAGAGGAAGCAGTAAAAGAGATAAAGAAGTTTGTTCTTGATGCGGTGCTCAACGCTGCCGGGAAACCTTGCCCGCCTACCATCATCGGTGTTGGTATAGGTGGCTCAGCCGATATGGCGATGAGCCTCGCAAAAGCGGCGTTGCTTCGACCAGTACACATGAGTCACAAAGATGCGAGGATAGCAAGAATTGAGGAAGAACTACTCGACGCGGTGAACAACACGGGTATAGGTCCTATGGGCTTAGGAGGAAAAACAACTGCGCTTGACCTGCATATAGAAACTGCGGATACGCACATAACAAGTTTGCCCGTAGCAATAAATTCCCAGTGCTGGGCAGCTCGTAAGGCATCTGCAAAGATATATTCAAGCGGTGAGGTGGAATATTTATAGCAGGGGTTTGTATAGCCGAGGAAAAAAACACGTGATCCCACAAGAAGACATATCGTTTAATTATATATTAATAGAGCAGTTGCCCGCATTGTTCATGGAGGCGAAAAGGGATATTTGGAAGAAGCAGTCACTAATGCGATGCGAAGATGGGTAGAAGAAAAGAGGCAGGAAAAGGTAGCAGAAAGAGAGTTAAAACTATTGGAGAAGGGATTTAACTTTGGAAAGAAGCATGAGATATGTAAGGGTTTAATTGATGAATGTTGGAGACTGAGGAAAAAGTACAGCATCTCGATACAAAAATTATCAGAGTTTTATGTCGTCATCACAAAGAAGAAGGAATAAACAAGAAAGCTAATACTACTTATCTAAATGGATAACATAAAAGCAAATATCGAAAGTTTTATATATTGATTTACATAGCCAGTTATCGAACTCGAAGACAAAGGGAAACCCACAAATATTAGAGGGGTTATTAAAAAAGGTAAAGATAATGGTATAAGTAATAGCGATACATTACTCCGAGATGTCATCATATCAGCAGGTGGAAAGGGAAAGCTAAAGATTCGGAGAAGCCCTCCAAATCAGCTATTGATTGAAGTCCCTCCCAATGAAACTGTATAAAAAGGAGGGAAAAGATAGGAAATAAGAAGGGGATAAAAATGGTGGAAAATAATAAAGGAGCAGTAAATGCAATTGCAAAAGAACTTATAAAGGCGGTGGATGAACTAAAAAAAAGATACAATGCGAGTATACGTATTGAAAGATGCTGATGACTTATGTTTTTTTTTATAGTACTTTCAGGTATCACCTATGGGCACATATAGCTGCTGATGCGTCTTTGAAAATGAGCGATTCAGAAACAGAAGGTATTATAATAAAGAGGGGTAGGAAAAAAATGAGCGTTGATACTATAGTTAAAATGTATGTGGATTTGCTTGAAGAAGCTAAAAGAGAAGGACAGAGGAATAGAGCGAGAAAGTCTGGGGGAAATAAGAACATATCTGAAGATTCCACACGCAGTGATAATCAGCGGTGTGAGACGGTCCGGTAAATCAACCCTGTTAACGCAGATAATATCACAGTGGTTCGATGAGAAATTTTATTATCTGAACTTTGAGGACGAGCGGTTGATTTCATTTTCGGCGGAAGAAGATTTTGATTTTGTGATAAAGGAGGGCTTACACGTTAAGGAATTGATTCAGGTTTGCTATTCTCTGGATGAAAAGACAGAGGAGAGAGAGGTAAGAAGCTTGATAAAGGCGATGGATGCGTTCAAATTAAAAGAGGGGCTGGTGATAACCGAAGACCTGGATAAGGAAGGGGAAGTGGACGACAAAAGGATAATGTACAAACCACTGTGGAAGTGGCTGTTAGAATTGCGATGAAGAGTGTAACTATACCGTGCTAAAGAAGTAACGCATCAAATCCTGCGCTCGTGCATCCAGCACGCCTAAATCACTCTTTCTCGCGGATGCTTCATCAAACCCCCCCTCCTTCTTCCTTTCTCTCACTTTTCTCCCCCCCTTCTGTTTATTTTGACCCCTGACCTGAGCTTGCGACCGATAGATCGCAAAAGGCACCGGCTCTTTTGTGTGCGTCCTCACTGATACCGGCGTGTAGTGGTCGGGCAAGGCTAAAATTTTATAGCCCTCATCCGTATCTGCAAATTCATCCTCTAACCCCCTCAGCATCTTACCCACCACTAACTTATCGAAATCCTCTATCGCTTTCACTTTCAGGTCAATGTCGCCTAAATGCCCCATTTCATCCGGCGCTTCAACGTGAACCAGAACAAAATCCTTCTCCTTCAAGCTGCGTAATGCATATTCCGCCTTGCCCGCGTAATTCGTGTCAATATACCCGGTAGCGCCAGGCACGTCTATCACATCCAGACCCACGCACCGCCCCACGCCTTTTATAAGATAAACACCCGAAATCACCGAACCGCTTACTCCATACAGCTCACAGAACTCAGGCATTGTGGGCTTCCTACCACCGCTCCACAGCCATACCATATTCGCCTTCCTTTTGTTCTCCGCCGCCCTTCTCGTATTTATCTCATGCTTTTCCAATATTTCTCTCGAAGTAAGCACGATATTCCGCAATATCTCTTCCTTCGGCAGTTCATCCTCTATTCGTGCACCAATTATGTCGTGTGGTGGTGCCCCTCCAACTTCTTTCTCGCTCTCGAACTTATAATTTTTTGACTTGGATTTGAGAACAAGAGCATTTCGATAACTCATTCCCGGGTAAAATTCAATTCGCCATCCTTCCCCTTCCCCTCCTACCCTTAATTCTTCGTTAAGCGCCGCTATCAATCCTCTTGCCTCATCGTTTGTTATATGCCCTCCGCTGTAATCCTTTATCCTTCCCTCGCTTTCCGTTATGAGATTGCATCTAAAAGCTATATCCCCTTCGTCGAGGGGTATGTGCATTCCCATTGCTTCCAGCGGACCCCTTCCCGTGTAATATTTTGCAAGGTCGTATCCAAGAATGGAGAGAATCGCAATATCACTCCCGGCATCCATTCCTTCAGGTATTGTTTTTACCCTGCTGCACATGCCCGCGGTAGCAATGAAATCGAGGTTCGGCGTGTATGCGATTTGTAAAGCCGTCTTGCCATCCCGCTCAGGAATCGGGTAATCCGCCATTCCGTCCCCTATTAAAATCACGTATTTCATTCCCTACACCAACATTATTTAAATCATACTTTCAATATTATAATTATGTGAGGATAAATGGAAACAGATATACCGCTGAGGGATATAATGGTGCGTGAGGTAGTGAAGGGGGATAGGGACTTAAACGTGATGGAAGCGGCGAGGCTGATGAAGAAATACGATGTGGATAGCATTGTAGTGCTTAATAACGGAGAGCCGGTGGGAATAGTTACACAGGGGGATATAATTAGAGAGCTGGTAAGTAAAGACACAACGCCAAGCACTGTGAAACTGAAGGACATAATGACCACACGCTTGATAACTGCGTCTCCTAATGATCGCTTGTCGAACATAGCGAAGAAAATGGCGACGGAAAAAATAAGGAAGATACCAGTAATAGAAGAAGGCAAGTTGGTAGGCATAATTGCAGATATGGATATACTATCAGTTTCGTCGGAGATGAACTCGATATTGGCGGAATTAATAGAGATGAATGTGGAAAGAGAGATACAGGGGACAGGGAGTGAAGGAGAAGGAATAGGACAGGGCATATGTGAAAAATGCGGAAGTTTCTCAAATGATCTGGTAATGAAAGACGGGCTGATGATGTGTGAGACTTGCAAAGAAGAGATGGAAAGAGAAGCTGAATGAACGCTAGCTAACCTTAAAACCCATTTCTCAATCTCTGATTCCTTCCGATAATACCGAGAACACGACTTCAGCTTCTGGCAGGTTAGGCGAATCAACCAACTTTGCTATTCTCTTCTCTCCTTTCGACTTTCGCAGGTATAATCTGAAAGTAGCGGTATGTCCCACTATATGACCCCCGATGGGTCTTGTAGGGTCTCCAAAGAAGGCGTCCGGTCTTACCATCACCTGGTTAGTTATCATAATCACTGCGTTATTGAGGTCTGCAAACCTGAGGGCATCGTGTAGATGCCTGTTTATCTTCTGCTGTCTGTCTGCCAGCGTCCCTCTTCCTACATATTCACTTCTGAAATGCGCCGTCGCCGAGTCTATTATCATTAACCGTATCGGCTTTTCAGTATTTTTCAAGTCCTCTGCAAGCTCTCGTGCCCTCTCTACCAGCAATATCTGATGATTTGAGTTATAAGCACGTGCAACGTGTATATTTTTAAGAACGTCTTCGTAATCAAGCTCCGCACCTTCCGCCATGTCTTTTATTCTTTCTGGTCTAAACGTGTTCTCAGTATCTATCATTATGGCAGAGCCGTTTAAACCACCCTTTTCCGGCGGTAACTGCACGTTTACTGCGAGTTGATGTGCTATTTGCGTCTTTCCACTGCCGAATTCACCGTAAAACTCGGTCATCGCTTGCGTCTCGAGACCGCCACCTAATAAAGTATCGAAAGATTTAGACCCCGTAGTTAGCTTTCCTACACCCTGCCTTCTTTCTAATATCTTATCGCCGGTCTCAAACCCGCCGATGTCCGCAGATTCCCTCGCGGCGTTTATTATCTTTGCTGCTGTCGCTTCGCCTATTTCGGCAGTAGCTACCAACTCCGCTGGAGACGCCACTGCTATCGCTTCTAACGAATTAAAACCAGCTTCATGTAATTTCTCTGCTATAGCAGGTCCAACACCGGGCAGGTCCTCTATGTTCACTTCTCTCTTCATCTCTCACCACGCAATAGATACATTATTATACACCAAACATTTTAATATTCTTTCATCAAATATAGATGTCAAATCAAAATACAAACACCAGTGCCACTACTATCGAGCCGAATTTACCCTCTTCTACCTCTACGGATTTCACTTCTAACTTCTTCTCCTCTATTTCTATTTTCTTATCATGAATCCGGGTCTCAGCCATCTTATATAACTTCTCTCTTATCTTCTCCAGCAGATATTCCCTTGAATAATGCCCATGATGCTCGCAAATAATACCAAAAGCTCTTCGCTCTCCTATCCACCCGTATCCTATACCTGCGCCAATGACTTCGCCCGATTTACCATCTGCTCTTGACATCACGCAAAAGGTTATTTCTCCGGGTATTAGCGTCACTGTGTCTCGTTCCGTTTCCACAGCATTCGCTGGAAGTATGGATGAAACCTCAACCAAATTGCATTCGCCTATGCCAGCATCGCACAAAGCAAAGTCAAAAGCGTTAGTTTGCTCCAGGTCCATGCCCACACCGGAAGTAACGAAAAACGCCCTTGGTATCAGCATCGGTATCATTTGTCCACTCATTTTTTTTCTCCTTCTTTATTTTTATTCCCACTCCTACTTATACAAATTTTCCACTTCCTTTACAGTAGGAAATACATTCCCAAATCTTTTTTTACTTATATGTATTGCAGCACAGGCATTGGCAAATCTAAGACATTCTTCAGCAGCTTTTCCTTTCAAGAAGGCGTATATAAAACCTGCGTTGAACACATCTCCCACTCCTGTTGGACTTATCGGCTTCACTTTAAATGAGGGACAGCTTATCCCGAAATCCCGGGTTATCCAGGAAGAGCCCTTCGCACCTCTATGAACAATCACGTTTTCGCATCCTTTTTCTAATAATTCATGCTCTCCTTTCTCCTTCCCACTCAATCCCTTTATCTCCGCTTCATTAACAAAAAGAAAATCCGTTAAAGGAAGAAAATCAAAAACGGTTTGTCTTGCGGCATCAGTCCACCCGAGGTACGCACTCCATCCTATATCCACACCTGTATAAACACCTGCGGATTTAGCAAAACTGAGTATTTTTCTATTTGATGGAAAAAGGCCTTCCGTGTTCCAGTGACCGGCACGCATCAAGAAGCTTGTTTTCTTCAAGAGTTCAAATTTTACATCTTCTTCCTTCAAGTCTAAATTTGCCCCACGGTCAGACAGCATAGACCTGCTGCCGTCTTCAAAGGATATGCTTACCGTTATCCCTGGATGCGGAAGCTCTTCTTTTTCGGAGGTCGTGGCGAAGCAGCCGACGCCCAATTTTTGTAACTCCGACGTTATCCATTTCGAAAGCACGTCATTTCCTGTCTTGCAAATGAGAGCGGTTTTCAATCCTGATGAAGCACATGCAGCAGCGCAGTTACCTGCCTGACCGCCTATGCTGAGCATAAATTCACAGCCTATCTGTTTGTCGCGCTCCGGATAATTTCGGACGGGCATCGTGGCTATGTCATAGAATACATCGCCTATGACCACCACATCATAATCGTATATTTCTCTCTCCTTCATTTTTATCGTGATTGCTCACCGCTATTAGTTAACGTTGAATTTTAATAGATACAAAAGTTTGGGTGGGATGAATTCGCTTACGAGATGCATAAAGCTCGTGACTTTAGAGAATGCCGCAGAAGCAGATTGGATATTTACGGTGTTGATGGGAGAAGAGGTGGAACCGAGAAGAAAGTTTATACCGGACCATGCGAAAGAAGTGATGAATTTGGATGTGTAATACATGACTTTCGGAGATTTTGATTTTATGACCAACCTAAACTTGACCATTA
>JAGXOS010000069.1 GCA_023659775.1 Methanomicrobia archaeon LH_S14
TTTATATACATAACTATGAACGCAGTTGAGGGAAAAATCATCGTCTACTACGGAAAGGGAGAAGGAAAGACAACCGCCTCTATTGGTCATGTCATAAGGACGTTAGGACATAATAAAAGGGTAGTGATACTGCAATTTATGAAAGGAAGACCAACTACCGGTGAACACCAGTTTCTAAAGAACATTGATAACCTCCAGATACATCTTTGCGGCGCTCCTGTTTTTTTAAAGGACGAAGAATCCCGGAAGATACATCTCAAAAAGGCTAAAGAGGGATTGGAACTCGCGCATAAAGTGTTAAATGAAAAACAAGCTGACCTTTTGGTTCTGGACGAGATATTATATGCGGTAAAGTTCGAGCTTTTTACAGAAGATGATGTTTTAGAGTTGTTGAAGAAAAGAGGTCATACTGACATCATTCTTAGTGGAAGAGAGCCTGGTGCCAGAATAATAGAAATGGCAGATATAGTAACACACATGGAGAAGGTCAAGCATTATTGGGATAAGACTGGTGGCACAACTTCCGGAATAGAATATTAGAAATCAATACAATATGGAAAAGAGAGAGAATTTGCAGTGCATAAAAGTGAAGAAGAGAAGAGGTGAAGAAATCCGGAGAGCGCTGAAGGAACTCGAACTGCTGAGAACAGACGCAAAGATAACTTCCGATGAAGATTTCATTTATTTACCGCTTATACGAGCGCTAAAAGAAGAGGAAAAGGGAGAAATAGGCGTTGAGGAACTTTTAACAAGAGAGTTTAAGGTATTGGAACAGAGGAAAAAAATAGAAGACGTGGTTGGATTTAAACCCTCTTATGAAATTGTAGGAGATATAGCAGTGCTAACAGACGTGGATTCAATAAACGAGAGGACTGAACAGCTCGTAGCACATGCATTAATGAGCCTGCATAAAAACATTAAAGTGGTTGCAAAACGGATTTCACCCGTGGAAGGTGTATTCAGGAAAAGGAAAGTAGAGATAATCGCAGGTGAGAACAGAACAGAAACGATGCACAAGGAGAACGGGTGTAAATACAAGCTCGACCTGGAAAAGGTTTATTTCAATCCTCGTTTGGCAAGTGAACGAAATAGAGTAGCATCGCAAGTCGAGCGCAGCGAAAAAGAAGAGATAATAGATATGTTCGCAGGTGTTGGCTCTTTCTCCATACAAATCGCGAAACGAGTACCTCAAAGCCACGTTACCGCAATTGATATAAATCCCGATGCGGTGAGGTATCTCCAGGAAAATATAAAACTGAATGGCGTGAGAAACATAGAAGCGATAGAGGGTGACATAAGAGAGATTTACGTGAAGTTCAGAAACCGGGCAGACAGGATAATCATGAACCTGCCGAAAAGTGCTTATTTATTCCTTCGAGAAGCGTTGAGCATGCTTAACCCCAAAGGTGGGATAATTCATTTCTATGATGTGGAATCTTCTTACGTGGGTGTTGGGAAGAAAAAATTGATTGGGGTAGCAATAAATAAGGCGAGGGAGAAATTAACTGCGAAAATAAAAGAAGTGGGTGAAGACTTTCACGTTCAGTCTTTAGAGATACTGGAAGTGAGGAAAGTGAAGCCTTATGCTCCTTATGCGTATATTATAGGGATAGATGCATCAATTATGAAATACGAGTCTTAGCCGTTCTACGTTGAAAAACGGGCGTTTTATCTCTCTTAAAGCACCATCCACGCCACACTATTGGATAGTTGTTCTCAAAGCTATAATCTAACATCTGACTCAATCTTTAGACATACACCGATGGAATATGCACAGCTGCGATATCGTCGCCCACTCTACCTGTATAAGGTGTTCCCTTAATCTCCCCAGACCTCTTCTTTCTTTCAATAATTCTCGCTACTTCCTCAAGGTCTTCGCCCACTGCGATTATCTCACCATCTAAGACTGCTACCAGTTTCGACTCATACTTTTCTCTTAATTGCGCTAAATGCCCCTTAAACCATTCCATGTCATTCATGTTCTCATTAATTATTTCTTCTTTCCACTATATCAATTTTCCACTATATCAATAAAGGTTAAAGTGCGATATATACTTCTCCACCACTTTTCAGAAAGGAGCAAGGAGAAAAGAATGTGCATGAATGAGCAAAAGCACAGAGTTCAACCTGCCTTCCAAAGCCTCTTTTTCCTTATTATTTAAATATTATTAATTTATAATGATTATCAAAGTAAAATATAGGAGAGATGTGGAAAGACGAATAAAAGAAGATGGATAGTAATTGGAGTATCGTTAGCCACCTTCTGCTTAATCGCAGTGAACGCAACGTATATCTATATTGCCCATGAAAGGGGAAGAGTAGCTGATGATGGGAAGATAGGGGTGGTTATAACCATACTTCCACAAGCGGAATTCGTAGAGAAGGTCGGCGGAGACAAAGTGCATGTTACGCTCATGGTGCCGCCGGGGGCAAGCCCTCACGTTTATGAGCCGACAACAAGTCAGCTAATGGAGGTTAGTGATGCGAAAATGTACGCTATGGTGGGGTCGGGAGTGGAATTCGAGTTGGTTCGGATGGAGAAGCTCATAGAAGTCAATCGGGATATGCTGGTCGTTGATACTTCAGAGGGAGTAACGCTGATGGGAAAAGACCCACATATATGGAATTCTCCAGTCAACGCTAAAATTATGGTAGAAAATATCTGCAAAGGTCTCATCGAAGTTGATCCGGAGAATGCAGACTTCTACACACAAAACAAAAACAATTATCTGAAAGAGTTAGATATTTTAGATGGATACATCCACTATAAACTCGATGGATTCACAAACCGAGTCTTTTTGATATACCACCCTGCTTTTGGATATTTTGCTACGGAATACAATCTGACACAACTTCCCGTTGAGCATGGTGGTAAAGAACCAACACCCAAAGTGATACAGGATTGTATTGACAAGGCGAGACAATATAACTTGCAGTATGTCTTTGTAGCACCACAATTCGCAACAGAGCGTTGTGAAATTATTGCTAATGAGATCGAAGGACAAACAGCTTCGATGGACCCGCTTGCAAAGAATTATATCTCTAATATGGGACGCATAGCCGATTCACTTGCTTTGGAGTTTGCGACATGAAGGAGAGATGAATGAAGAAATAGTGAGGCTGGAAGATGCATGGGTGCATTTTGACGGTGTGTCGGTGTTGGAAGAGGTTGACCTCTCCATAAATCAGTATGATTTCTTAGGGATAATAGGACCAAATGGGGGAGGGAAAACCACACTCTTAAAAGTCATTCTTGGCTTACTAAAGCCGAGTCGTGGTAAAGTCACGGTTTTTGGACACACTCCGGAGAAGGGCAGGAAATTTGTTGGCTATGTTCCTCAATACAGTCTTTTTGACCGAGATTTTCCAGTTAGCATTTGGGATGTAGTGTTAATGGGACGCTTGGAGCACAAGAAACGGTTCAAAAGATTTAGCGAAGAGGATAAGAAGCTTGCTTATGATGCGTTGGAGACAGTGGAGATGCTTGATTTTAAAGACGCTCAAATAGGAAAGCTTTCCGGTGGACAACAACAGCGGGTTTTTATTGCAAGAGCACTGGTAGCCGAGCCAAAGCTTCTGCTTCTGGACGAGCCAATGGCGAGTGTTGATTCACCTATGCAGACCGAGCTTTATGAACTCTTTGAAAAACTGAGGCAGCGAATGGCGATTGTTTTAGTATCGCATGACATCAGCGCTGTTTCCATTTACGTGGATAAAATCGCATGTCTTAACCGCAGGCTTTTTTACCATGACTCAAAGGAACTAACTGCGGAAGACCTGGAAGCCACTTATCAGTGTCCAGTAGAGATAATAGCTCATGGCGTTCCACACAGGGTGCTGAAAGAGCACAAATAAAAATGATAGAGATATTGCAGTATGAATTCATGAGAAACGCTCTTATCGCGGCGTTGTTAGCCAGTATCGCGTGTGGGATTATCGGCGTGTACGTAGTGGTGAAGAGGATTGTGTTCATCAGTGGAGGAATAGCCCATGCCGCTTTTGGTGGTATTGGATTGGGCTATTTCCTGGGTGTGAATCCTGTTTTGGGTGTTATTCCTTTTAGCATCGCAGCTGCACTGAGCATGGGCATCATTGGGAGGAGAACAAAAATACCCGAAGATACCGCAATTGGAATCCTGTGGGTAATGGGGATGGCATTGGGAGTCATTTTCGTTGCATTGAGTCCAGGTTATGCCCCAGAGCTGTTCGGCTATCTATTTGGAAGTATTTTAACGGTGCCTACTTCAGACATAATTCTGATGCTGAGCTTGAACGCAGCTATAATTGCAGTGGTATTTTCACTGCACCGAGAATTTCAGGCGATTTCCTTCGATGAGGAGTATGCAACTACGATTGGTCTTCCCACAGAGCGGTTATACCTTCTCCTTTTATGTCTTATTGCATTAACTGTAGTGTTGCTGATAAGGGTAGTGGGTGTTATTCTGGTGATTGCGTTGTTAACCATCCCCGCAGCGATAAGCAGGCAATTTACACATCGTTTGAGTAGTATGATGTTCCTTTCAGTTTTTCTCTGTGCTATTTTAACCATCTGCGGGCTATGGCTGTCTTATGCCTTTGATTTACCCTCCGGAGCGACGATTGTTTTGGTTTCAGGAACAGCTTTTATTCTTTCTACGGTTTCTAAAAGCATACATATCAGCGTTTTCTCTAAATCCATTTGAGGTTACCAAAAGCTTGCGATTAAGAAAAATAAAATATATTAAATTCGAGATTGCGATAGATACATTTTTATTGTAATAAGAGAAATGAATAATAATAAAAATAGGAGGTGTGGAAGGAAAAAATGAAAATCGTAACGATAATTGTGCTGGTGGTGATTGCACTTTTCTTCTTGCTGCCCATTCTCCACGGTCAGGCGCCTATTCCGGAAGACATGTCGGCGACAGAAATAGGGCACTTTATCGGTGGCTTTGCAGGTTACTGGATAGATGCATTAAAAAGCGTATTTACTTCTTTATAATGGGGAAGTAAACGAGAGGGAAGTGCCAGAAGAAGAATTATACTTTTTCTGCTGCCGCTTCAAATCTTTCCTTTAAAAATTCAGTATCCAAAGAAGCGAGAAGCCAGCCCGCACGAGGTCCTGAAGGCTGTTTCAACAACGCGATATAAATTGCTTTGAATACCTCTTTCGCTTCCATATTTGTAGCGGAAGCAACCTCGTATATCTTATTATGCCAGTCTGCGGAACTCAAGCTCATACCTTCCTTTATTTCCTGTGCCATTAGCTTCAATGCCTTTTTCTGCGCATCTGACAAACTTTTTATTTCCTCTGTTGGCAACGCCGATTGCAACTCGAACTTCAAACTCGACGGTGCATACTTCCGCAGCCAATTTTCCACATATTTCGTTTTTTTCTCTATCTCATTTATTCCTTCTTCGTTTTCTTCATGAACCTCGTATCCGCTTCTTTTAATGACTTCGAGGAGTTCGGAGAAATTACCTCGTGCAATTTGTACGAGCGTTATGAAATGTCTGAAAGGGATTGTTCCCGCAACTCCCCTTCCTATTCCTCCTATTTCTCGCTCATACTCGTCTATCAGGTGTAGTAGAGGTAAAGAGGGGTCGAATTCTATGTGCTTCTCTGGTCTCACTCTCGAAATAACGTGCTTTAAAATCTCAGGCGGCACTGCTTCTAACATCTCATGCACCGGGATGTTCGTTCCCCTGGATGAGGACATAGCCGTGACTTTCGCTTTCGTGCCTTCTTCTTCCTTCATCTTTAAGAGGATATGTTCAAAAGGAATAGGATACGGTGCTCCGTAATTGTAGATTTCCGAGGAGATTCTCTTGCCGGTGTCAAAAGAGCCGCCGGGAGCGGCATGGTCTTTGCCAAAAGGCTCGATTGTAACATCGAGGATTTTCCATCTCGCTGCCCAGTCTACTCGCCACGCTAATTTACCGCCGCCTTTAAACGAAGCAACACCCTTGTTTCCACATTCGCACTCGTAATACACCTCTTGTTTATCCGGGCTGTACCCTTTTACAATTGCGGATGTGATTCTGCCACAAACGTCACAGAGGGGATTAAAAGGCGTCCATTCCACTGGCACTTTCCTACCTGAAACTTCCTCTATTATCCTTGATAAATCTTCTCTTCTCGCAATCGCTTCCTTTATCATATCCACGTACATCCCCGACTTGTACATTTCATCGGCTTTGAAAATCTCTATTTTTATGCCTAAATCGTCCAAAGAATCGAGGAAAGGCTGTAGAAAGTGGTCTGCATATGACGAATGGCATCCTTCAGGGTCTGGTATTTCCGATATAGGTTTTCCCACATGTGTCTCGTATTCTTCAGGAAGGAAAGAGTATCTTCGTCGCAGAGGGTCAAAAGTATCTGCTATGTAGATAAGTCTCGCATCCACGTCCATATTTATAAGAGCAGAATGCACCGCATCTGCAATTATTATCTCTCGCAGGTTTCCCACGTGAATATCGCCAGATGGTGTAATACCGGTAGCAACAACATGCTTTTTCTCTTTCCTTCGCTCTACGATGTCCTTTGCGATTGCTAAAGACCAGTGCATTTTTTGTTTTATTATTATAATAAATATTGCATGGAAGAAGTTAAAAATTAAAGATAAGTGATTTTATTCACTCTATTCGCTTTTTCTTTTTCACCTCTATGACTTTCCCGTTCTCATCTAACAGGAATTCGAGTAAAATCCTATCCACCTTTGACGTTTTTGGGTTCCAACTCCTTCCACATACTCCACATTCGACATCACTGGCTAATTCTAAGGCATACCAGCTCGCATCTGCGTATGGCGTTCCACAATAGGGACATATACTTACGGTGATATCCAAGAAGGCTTTCTTTTGCTCCATGAGTTAAAATATGATTTCGAGTTAAAAAGATCGTGCTATTGCGGCTTAAATCTATACTTTTATAAGTTAATATGCACTATATATCTTTATGTCCATCGAAGCAGAAATTAGAGATATGAAGCATCATTTAATTGAGATTTCGGAAAAAAGTGAAAGAGTGGAAAGAGTGTGAGAAAGTCCATCTCATCTCATCTCTTACCCTTATTAACTTTCTGCACCAATTTTTGTAGTTCAATGCAACTTTCCTTTAGGCGTGAAAATCTTTCCTCCGCGAGATATTGACCCCGGCAGTGCATTATCGAATTGCGGATGGATTCAAGCTCATGCAATCTTTCTATCCATTCTTTCGGATGTTTCATGAAGGGGGTGAAAATTTTCTTATTCTTATCGATAATTTCTGCATAGTGATAAAAATCAATAAAATACAATTCCGGCAGTTCCCTTTCCTCTTTTAACCGAGTTTCTTGAACTCTTTCTCCGTATTTCTTCCTCACATCACTTGGAACTCCTTCCCACCACCATTCCTCTCCGTACTCCCTGCTTAACACTCCCTGAATCAGTTCTCTAAGGGTATTTTCAAACCATTCTATCAATGCATGAAATAATATTTAGCTGACTCACTATCCGGCTTTTTTTCAAGAGCTATCTCAAATTCTACTTTTGCATCGGAAAGTTGTCCTATTGAATAGAACAACTCACCCAAGAAGTAATGAGGAGCCCATAGTTGCGGGCTCAGTTCTATTGCTTTTCTATCTAAACAGCAACTCGATTTCTTTCACACGCTCAGGCGATAGGTCGTGCTTATAAGTTATACTCAGCACCGGCATAAATTACGCTTTTTTATCGGCAGGGTCATAGAACAG
>JAGXOS010000006.1 GCA_023659775.1 Methanomicrobia archaeon LH_S14
TCCCGGGGGAAATTCATTCCTTTTGGTTCCCACTCTTGCCCATCATTTTTAAAGTGTATCTACCGAAATTTCAATAAGTGGTAGGTAGTTGATATAGTTATTTCGTGACGCCCCCTAAGAAGAGTTGTTATTCCACTATTTATATTTCATTTCGGATAGTGAAAAAACTACCCCCCTCTATCCCAAAATAAATTCTAAACCGCCAAACCACTAAACCGCTAATACAGTCTCCGCTGCCTCGGATCAGTTAGCGAAATCACTGACTTTATGCACCACTCCACCCTTGACTTTTCCCATATAAACTCACCTCCTTCTCGCTCTGCTGCCTCCAAAACGAAATAAACCTTATCACCTTTTATTTCTATGTTTTCACCCTGTTCATCCACTTCCATATCATGACCCACGCAAACGCTCTGGTCACAAAAGAACTGGCATTTGGTATCGTAGAAGTAAAAGCACCGGAATCTCGGCTTTGTCACGCCCAACGTCTTCCCTTTCCAGGCATCGGTATGCAGGAACTCACCACTCTCCGATATTTTTTCCGCAATTCTTATCCGCTCTTCTTCATCCTCTATCCTTCGTAAGTGCTCTATCCCATCTTCACGTATCCGTATGCTATCCGGTCTTTTGTCCTCTTCAGGAAAGAAGTCCTCTACCTTCGCTTCTATCACATCCCATCTATTTAACCCGGTTTTCAATGGATAAATCCTTTTCAGTTCCCAGTACTCATTTGCTGCAATCGCATGGTCTTTTTTGGTTTTGGAAGACAAAATCGTAAACCGCACCTTGTCAGGTAAGAGTTCCTTGAACTTACCTTCCTCAAACCATTTCCTTAATGCCCAAACGGTTTTCTTTTCACGTGCAGACTTGAATCTCACCAGGCCGATATCTCCCTGTAGCTTCTGCACGTACACATGATATGGCGCTTTCTGTTTTAACGTAGTAGAACTCGCTTTTATCTCGTTCCATGTGAGTGGCTCCGCTTTTTCTTCCAGTATCCTCTCCACCTCTTTTCTGAATTTCTCGTACACCATAAGCTATCCAAAACATTCTTTTCTTTAATAACCTTTTCTTTTTCTGAAAAGAAAAAGGCATTTGTCAAGCTTTTTATCTTTTCATCTGAGATAAGTTTTTGATGCAAAAACTTGACTTTGTTGATGGCGACCGCATAAGGATAAGAAAGAAGACTGACAGTGGCGTTGTCGTTTATGAAGGCGTTGTAATGCCAACGGGTTCAAGAAAAAAGAGTATAGTAATAAAACTCGATAGCGGCTACAATATCGGTATACAACCGGAAAATGTGGAGATAGGGGTAATAAGCAAAGCAAGCAAAGCAAGCAAAGCAAGCAAAGCTGAAGTATTAAAAGAAGAAAGAAAAGAAGAAGAGAAAATAAAAAAAGTAAAAGAAGATTTGCCAGTTTTGTCCATTCTCTCCACCGGCGGCACAATCGCCTCTAAAGTGGATTACAGAACTGGTGCGGTTTCTCCTCAATTCTCTACTGAAGATATACTGGAGGCAATCCCGGAATTAGGACGAATAGCAAACATCAGAGGAAAAGTAATTTGCAGCATACTTAGCGAGAATATGCGTGCCGAATACTGGCGGAAGCTCGCAGCGGAGGTCTATAACGAGATAAAAAACGGTGCGGAAGGTATAATTGTCACGCACGGCACTGATACAATGGGCTACACCGCTGCCGCGCTCTCTTTCATGGTACAAACTCCCGTGCCTGTCGTTCTTGTTGGTTCACAGCGCAGTGCAGATCGCCCTTCCAGCGATGCTGCAATAAATGCGATATGCGCAGCGAAAGTTGCATGCAGCGACGTCGCGGAAGTTGTGGTAGTGATGCATGGCAGCACCTCTGACAATTTCTGTTTCATTCACAGGGGCACGAAAGTGAGGAAGATGCATACTTCTGCGAGAGACGCTTTTCAATCGGTAAACGACGTTCCAATAGGGAAGGTATATTATGATACGAGCAATACAGAAAAAATAAGGCTTGAGTTCTTCTCGGCTTATAAGAAGAGAGGTGAGAAAGAATTAGAGCTGAGAGATAAGTTTGAGGAGAAATGCTGCCTCGTAAAGTTCTATCCCGGTGCTGACCCTGCAATACTCGATTTCTTCATAGCACAGGGATACAAGGGCATTGTATTAGAAGGAACAGGCTTGGGGCATGTATCGGCGGAGTGGATTCCAGGCGTGGCGAGTGCTATAAAACAGGGCATACCCGTGGTGATGACTTCTCAATGTTTATACGGGACAATTTGTGATAGGGTTTATGATACCGGTCGTGATTTACTTCATGCTGGAATAATAGAAGGAGACGATATGCTGCCGGAAACTGCTTTGGTGAAGTTGATGTGGGTTTTAGGTCAGGCTATGGATATGGAAGAAGTGCGGGAGTTAATGAGAAGGAACATAGCAGGGGAGATAAGGGGGAGGAGTGTGAAAGAAAGGTTTTTTTTAGATTTCTAAGTAATCTTAATGGATAAGTAAGTAATATAATAGTTGTAATAAAAATGAACGACCTGGAAAAAGCCAAATTGCAGAAGCTATTTGAAGATTGTTCTCAATTATGCTCGCCGATTGCTTTACACGGTTTAAAGCCACCGGTTCCAGAAGACGTAGAAGCTCTCTTTGGGCTTCTCATCGTGTTTTACAGCTTTTCAACACCAGAGATAAAAAGTGCTTCTGAGCTTGCGACTACGCTTGCAGATAAAACGAAATTTTCGCAGCATATTTTAAAGGGAGGTTCTCGAGAGGAAAGATAAGGATTCTATACCATTAGAGAGTTTTTACGAGGTGTTTAGAAAGACACTTATTGGGAGTTTGACAGAGGAGCGATTTGTTGACTTATATGCCCAAACTATTACGTACGGTCTATTTGCAGCAAAGATAATGGCGGGAAAGGAGGGGATAAATAAAGAAAATGCCTGGAATTTTATTCCGGTGCCCTTACTTAGCCATATTTTTCATACGTTTGTTGGTCCAGATACGCCAGTAGCAATGAATTGGATTATTGAAGACATCCTTAACGTGCTAAACAAAACAGACATTGTAGCTATTACCAAAGCGAAGGAGGCAACATACGGGACAAGAGATCCAATTATTCATTTCTATGATACCTTCCTTGGCTAGTACAACCCGGATGAAGAGGGCTAAATTAGGCGTTTATTACACGCCTCCCGAAGTGGTAGATTACATTGTAAAATCAATTCACAAACTGTTGAAGGAGATGTTCGGGAAAGACAAAGGACTTGCGGAGGAAAGCGAAAGCTTGAAACTTCTTGACCCTGTGGCAGGAACGTTAACTTTTATAATTCGAGCACTTGGGAGAGCACTGCTCGAATTGGAGCACAATCGCATAGGTGGTGTGATTCCATTGAATATAAAAAATCATATCCTATCCGATTTCTATGCTTTTGAAATTCAAGTCGTTCCTTACATAATTGGTCATCTCAGGGTTGCGATGTCGTTAGAAAAAGTTTGGGACTATGAATTTGAGAAAGATGAGCGATTTCAATTTTACCTTACCAATACGCTGGAGATGAAAGAGCCGGAGCAAGAACTTCTGCTCCCTCAGCTTACGGAGGAAGGTCGAGAAGCGAGGAAAGTGAAGGAAAAGGAGCCGATTTTAGTTGTACTTGGTAATCCACCGTATTCTGTTAGTTCTGAGAATGAAAGACTTGGAATCATATCATAATTTGAAATCAACCAGTGGCTGGAAAATAGGGAATCGCAGAAAAGAAATTTTTAGAAAAGGGGAAACATTTGCCCACAAAAACATCGTCTTGTATGCTTACCGCCCTTTTGATACACGATGCACCTACTATTGTGAGTTCCTCAGAAGGGCTCACTCTGAACTCATGAAGCATTTTTTAGGTGAAAATATGGCCTTGGCTTTGATGAGGCGACCAATACTAGAGGGGACTCTAAGTCAAGTATCGGTCGTGGATGCAATTACGGACAAAAACTTTTATGCCTACCAGACATATTTTTTCCCCCTCTATCTTTACACTGACAAAGAACTAATCGATGAAGAAGCATCCAACTCAGAACGCACACCAAACTTCACAGACAAGTTTTTAAAGGCCATAAAAGAGGCGTTAGGCACAGAACCCGCACCAGAAGAGATTTTCTATTACATTTATGCCGTGCTTTACGCGCCAACGTACCGCAAGCGCTACGAGGAATTTCTGAAGATTGATTTTCCACGGGTTCCCTTACCTACTGATTATGAACTGTTCAAGAAACTGAGCGAACTTGGCAAGGAATTGGTAGAGTTCCATTTGCTGAAGCACCCTTCGCTGAGCGAAACAGGTGTGGGATTTCCGGTGAGTGGCTCAAATATAGTGGAAAAAGTGAGATACGACGAGGAGAACGAAAGGGTTTATTTCAATAAGAGGCAGTATTTCGATGGAATTTCAAAAGTGGTGTGGGAATATCGAATCGGTGCGTATCAGGTGATGGCGAAGTATTTGAAGGATAGGAAGAACCGGGAGTTATCACTGGAGGAGATAGAGCATTATATGTGGATGGCGAAAGCGATTGAAAGGACGATTGAGGTGCAGAGAAGGATTGAAAACGTTTTTTAGTTTACCCTTCCTTTTTAGTAAGTAAACAAACAATACTACAAATAAAAATAAAAAAGCTTATGAACATACTTGCCATAGACATAGGAGCCGGAACGCAGGACATAATGGTCTATGACGATAAGAAAGGATTCGATAACGCTTACAAGCTCGTTCTACCTTCTCCCACTCGCTTATTCGCCGAGGAAATAAGGAAATCAAAGCAGGATTTGGTAATCTTTGGTGACACAATGGGTGGAGGTCCCTTCACTCGTGCCGTGCTCGAGCATCTCAGGAAATACAGGGTTTTCATGACCGAAAGAGCCGCAAGAACACTCAGAGACGATTTGGAAATCGTGAAAAACTATGGAATAGAAATTATACCAGAGGATGAAGTAGAGAGCATGAGTGAAAAAGCGAAGCTAATAAGAATCACGGATTTAAATCTCGGGCTTCTGCCGTTTCTTTCTTCTTTCGGCGTAGATATATCTTTTGACGTTATCGCAATAGCGGTTCAGGACCACGGTGTAGCACCTCCGGGCGTTACAGATAGAGAAAATAGGTTTCGTTTAATCAAGGAGAAAGTAGGCGGTGGAATAGAATCCTTTGCTTATCTCGATGGTGTGCCAGAAAATCTTAGCAGGATGCACGCGATTTTTGAATCGGTAAAAAGATGGCATAAAGGACACATCCTTTTGATGGATACTGGACCTGCTGCAGTCTTAGGCTCACTTGAAGATGAAAGGGTGAAAGAAAAAAAGAATGTTGTGTGCATAAATGTTGGCAATGCGCATACCATTGCGATGTCCTTGAATGAGAAACGAATAGCCGGTGTCTTTGAGCACCATACAAAACTCCTCGATAAACAAAAACTTGCACACTACATTAAAAAACTGTCTGATGGAACTATAACCTTTAAAGAGGTTTTTGATGACGGTGGACATGGGGCATTAGCGATAGAAGAAAACCAACCTGAGATAATTTCTTTGACAGGACCGAAGAGGGGGAAAATGAAAGGACTCGGTATCTTCTCCGCTCCCGCAGGCGACATGATGATGACGGGACCGGTTGGATTGATAAAAGCGGTGTTGAATATGCTTTAAGGCAGGACGCGGGTATTAACTCGACTATTGCAGAAAATGTTGTTCTATCCTTGAACTCTTCCAAAGCCATTGCCTCAAACTTTCTTAGTACAGAAGTTTTACCAATCCCCCAATCTCCTAGAATTGCTATATTGTCTGGAGTTGGGGTCTCTGTTCTTGTACTCCTATCAAATGCCCTTCTAAATGAATCTACAATCTCTGTTCTATTCACAAAGTACTTTGGGTTAACCGGAAATGCAGGTGAAAATGGATTTTCTTTTATCACTTATACCCCCTCCTATCTATCCTCAAAATGTGTAATTTGTAATTTGTGGATATTGTATATATATTCATTACACTTTATATACTTATTACACTTTCGCTATTTAAAATTATCATGCGGGAAAATATTTATTAAATCAACATTTTATTTTTGACAAAAATGATTATAAAATCCATCCTCCCTTTTATTGCAATAGGTTTGTTCCTTCTGGCGCTGCTATTCCATAAAAGGCCTTTTCTTAAAAGAGAACGTGTAGCAGGCGCTTTAGGTTGGATTTTTATCGCCGGTTACTGCTATTTCGAAGCCTTCGGGTATTTCGCTCAAGACGAATACTTTGACGGCTCCGTATCGCTGGTATTTCTTGCCTTCTCGCTTCTTTTAGCTTTCCTTTTGTTGAAACCAAAGTCAACGCCAATGCCGAATGAAAAAGGAGAAGAGGATTTGTTTTTCACAATAACAAAAATTGCACTTATAACCGCAGTCTTCTACTTCCCCTTCTCTGAAATCTCTTTTCTCTCCGAACTCCTCATTTACATCACCACTAAAATCACTTCCACCGCGCTAAATCTTTTCAACGTGGGCGTTTATATGGTGCCTCCATCACAGATTTACACAACCAGCAGTTCTTTTCATGAAGTCTACAAACCGATAGAAATAATCTTAGCGTGCACTGCGATACAAAGCATGGTTCTTTTTATCGGTTTGATTTTCGCCGTCAATGCGCCCGTGAGAAGAAAATTAAAAGCTTTTCTCGTCTCTGTTCCTGTCATTTATGGATTGAACATATTGAGGAACACGTTTGTCGCATCGGCGTATTTCGGGCAGTGGTTTGGCTCTCCTCTCGAAAGTTTTTATATTGCACATGGCGTGATTGCGAGGATAGGTGCAATGATTGCGTTGATTGTTATTGCCTATGCGGTGTTCGTGATACTTCCGGAAGCACTGGATTCAGTAGAGGATTTCTTCCGATTTATTTTTAAAACTACAAAGAAATAATTAAAGAGAAAAAATGTTCACGGGTAATCAGAAGCGAGTGTTTATTATCGGGCACAAAAATCCGGATTCCGATTCCATCTGTTCTGCTATTGGCTATGCATACCTTAAAAATGTTCTGGATGAGAATTACCTTTATGTTCCTGCCCGGGCTGGGGATTTAAATAGCGAAACAGGATTTGTGCTCGAAAGGTTCGAAATTGAGTCGCCTATGGAAATAGAAAGTCTTGCAGCTAACGTCAGCGATATGGAATTGAAAAAACCTATTGTAGCATCACCAAATGACTCGATAAGGGATGTAGCTTCTTTAATGAAAGGAAAAAATATCCGCACTGTTCCAGTCATAGACTCCAGTAAAAAGCTATTGGGACTTGTTGGTCTAAAAGACATCGCGGAATATTACATAGATAATTTGGGACGCAAGAACTTGACGACCACACCGATTGACCTGAATATCTTAATCGGTACCTTAAAGGGGAAAGTAATAGCTAATCCTAAAAGCATTGAAAAATTAACGGGTAGGGTATTTATCGCAGCGATGCAAAAAACAACAATTTTAAATAAAATCCAAACCGGGGATGTCATTATTTTAGGCGATAGATCGGATATTCAAATAGACGCGATCAATTCTGGCTGCTCAGCTCTTATAATCACTGGCGATTCCGCCGCAATTAGCCACGAAGTCAATAGGTTAGCAACTAAAAAGGGAACATTGATCATTTCTTCTCCTCACGATACGTTTACTACCGCCAGATTACTCGATTTATCCACGCCTCTATATTCTATAATGTCACGGGATGTCCCGGTAGCTGGGCTTTATACTCGAATTTCAGAAATAAAGCAGAAAGTAGTAGAATCAAAATATCGCTGTTCGTTAATTGTAGATAGCGACAATCGGCTAATTAGCATCGTCACACGGACAGATTTGCTTCACCCAATAAGAAAAAAAGTTATTTTGGTGGACCATAATGAAACAGCGCAGGCGGTTGACGGCGTGCAAGAAGCTGATATATTAGAAATTATTGACCATCATAGAGTCGGGGACATATCTACACTAATGCCCATTCACGTTTGCAATGACCCTATCGGCAGCACATGCACAATTATTGCAGAATTAATGTTCCTTCATCGGATTGCCATTCCTCGAGATATTGCGGGATTGCTTCTCTCAGGAATTTTGTCCGATACTTTACTTTTGACTTTATCAACGACAACGGAACGAGATAAAGAAGTTGCTCGTAAATTAGTGCGTATTGCGGATATTAAAATAGAGGAATATGGTAAAGAACTTTTAACGGCAAGTATAAACATTAAAGGAAAAACAGCCAAAGAAATACTATTTCACGATTTTAAAGAATATTCGCTTGGTGATAAAAAAATTGCCGTAAGTCAAATAATGGTTATAGATAAAGAAGAGATAAGGGCTAAAGAAAGTGATATTAAATTAGAAATGGCGAAATTATGTGCGGAAAAGCGATACGATTTAGTAGCTCTCCTCATCACGAATCCGCTGGAAACGGGAGAAGAGGTCCTGGTTAAAGGAGAGAAGCGGATAATTGAAAAGGCGTTTGCGGTTGAAGTACAGAACGATAAATGTTATATTCCGCAGACGTTATCAAGGAAGAGAGATTTTATTCCTAAAATTGGATATGCTCTTGTTTAGTTACTTTTTCAACACGCATCAGAGGATAATCCATCTCCTCTTCGTATTTCACCCTCGCGTGCACTTCCACTTTTTCATACAAAACCACGACTTTTACGTCCAGCATTTCACCACTTAACTCGCAATAACTGAATTGATTCTCATTCTCACACTTCCTTACTTTCTCTCTATCAATTTTCACTTCCACTGAGTTCACCCATGGCTGAAGCGATACACTTCTTTCTATTGCCCTTTCCAGCTCTTCCACGGTTTCCATACTCACGGGTGTGCATATAAACTGATGGTATAGAGCACCCAATTTGATGCCTGCTTCGAATACCGCGTTATCTCTATCCGATATTTCCCCTTTTTCTGTCATTTTCTCCCCCTTAAAACATAAACAATCACCGGTAATGCCGCTAATGCACATATTGCTTCAAATCAGGTATACCCATTGAATCCATTTTCATATTCATCTCTCATCTTTCCATCTCAACGGCTTATCTATAACACAGTGTGCAGGAGTTCTGCCTCTTCCGCTTAATTTAAGTCTTACCGCTCTATGCGCCCCACTCCCTTTTACCACTATTCTCTCATATTTCCGTGCCTGACAGGTTATTACCTCACCCTCTAATGCATCCCCTTTCTTCTTATACACAGGCATAGAAACCACTATTCCACTTTACCCTCTTTCATTAATTCCTCAATGATTTCATGCACCATCTTGAGATCAAGTCCCAAGTCATTAGATATCTCATACATATAAGCGGTTTCATGACTTTTCAAATAATCCTCTATCATGCTTTTAGCCTCCGAATATGAAACATCCTTTAACACCACTATCTTTTCCACAATTTCTCCTGATTTGCTCTTTCTAATTTCTTCGAGCTCCTTTCTTAATTTTAATATCTCTTGAGCAAGTGCGTATAATATCTTGCCTATATTTTCCTCACCCCCAGATGCGAGTTTCCCCGGATGCATTTTCAAAATCTCTTCAAAGTTAACCACTTCTTGCATTTTTATCTCTATTCAAATTTAACTCAACTTGCATATTTAAACTTTCCCAATTGCTTTGCTATGCTTACTTGCGATTCCTCCTTAACCCATCCCTCCCTTCTCAATCTTGTGTTAATCTCGTGAAATCTCGTGGTTTTTAATCATCACCTCCTTTCATCAATCTCACCACCGCATGCTTTCCTATCTCCGCAATCAACGGATGACCTTCCCAACTATCGTCATAAGCGAAAACGAATTTTGCTTTCCCATTATTCAATTCCAGCAATTTCAATACATTTTGCAATGCTGCTGTCTTAGCTCCGTTATCTATTTCCGCAGGTATTTCCGACTGCCCCACCGGATAACTCTCTGATAGCTCAGCAGGATAAGGTCCAAACGGTGGCTTCACAAAAAATACATAGTCATAGTTTCCACTTTCCACCTCTTTTCCCTTTGACCCTACTGTCGCTGTTATCAACACATTCCCTGACAATTTGAACCTGTTCAGCCTGTAAGAATATCTCAATACCTCGGGTCTGTGTGCAGAAGTCTCGCCGAGATAAAAGAACGGATGTTTTTTTGTAGACGCATCGTATTTTTCAATCACCCCGGCATATTTTGTTGCATGATTCAATGCGTTCAGCAAAGCAGGATATGCCCTGCATCTTCTCTCGCATAGCTCCCACAAGCTTCCCTCCACTATGCTCTGCTTTACTACTCGCATCTCCTCAAACGTAACACACAAGTTATGCGATGCTAATAAATCCTCGCTTTCCTTTACCTCCTCTACGCTGTGAGAGGAACACACAGGGCAAGAACAGGGGAGATACCGCAAATCTTCCACTTTTCTCGTCCCATCACTTGTTATATATCTCTTCCCTTTTGCATATATCGCATATGCTGCGGAATCGAAGAGGTCGCAGCCCAGAGCAACAGCTAAGGGGAAGAGCATGGGATGACCCGCGCCGAAGAGGTGAACAGGAGCATTCAACGGCAAATTCTTCTTCGACGCCATGATTATATCCACCAGTTCATCGAATTTATAGGATTCCAACAAGGGCACCACACCCCCTATTGCATACACATCAAAACCGATTTCTGCAACACGCTTTGCGCTCTCCTCTCGCAACTCTAAAAAAGTGGAACCTTGCACAACCCCTGCGAGCATTTTATTTTGAATTATACTTCTTGCTTCTCGCATCCTGCTCACTGTCTCCTCTAAATCATCTTTTGCTCTTTCTCTCTTCACGTATGGCGCTGTTGGTATATCCAGAGGCACACATACATCAGAACCTATACGCTGTTGAAACTCCAATATTTCCTTATTACTCACCTCTACGTCCTTATACTCGTAGAGTTGGTAAGAGCCCGAATCAGTCATTATCGGCATTTCACACTCCAAAAACGAATGAATGCCTTTTTTAACAGCTTCTTCTCGCAAATTCACTTTCCTGTAAATTATATACGCATTTGTAATAAGCATCTCAGCCCCATACCGCTTCATTTCCTCAGCCCCGATTGACATGAGATTCGGGTTCATTACCGGCATTATCGTCGGTGTCTCTACGTTCCCATGCGGCGTTCGGAACTTTCCTATTCTCCCCATTAAGTCCTTATGCACTATTTCAAACTCGGTCATATCGCAATCCGTATATAAAACAGCATGAACATCAAGTTATTTAATTTATTATACAATTACCGATGAGAGGTGTGGAATAATATGACAACCGAAAAGGAAAAAATTTTGATAGTGCTTACGCCCTCAGAATCAAAGAGGCTGATTGCAAAGGGCGTAAAGAATCTGGAAGAAGTGCAGCGAGCGTTGAAGCATGGAACAATCATAATAGGACTGGGAACCACAAATGCTTATGTCGCCGATGAGATTTTGAATGACCTGTCCGGGACCGAAGCAAAGGTAGAAAAGAAAATTGATAAGCGGAGATACGCAGCGGGTGTTATAACAGACAAAGGTACTTGTGTTGTCACGAAAGAAGAGAGAGAAAAGGACGTAATAATAAAAAATGGTGTGATAAGTGATGAGAGCATAGAAAAAGCGATAGAAGGGCTATCTGCGGAAGACGTCTTCATAAAGGGAGCGAATGCGCTGGATGCTGCCGGAAACGCAGGCATACTCATGGCACATACCACCGGTGGCACGATAGGTTCAGCGCTCGGAACGGTGATGGCAAGAGGTGTGCATTTCATCATACCCGTGGGCGTTGAGAAAACAATACCTTTTTCCATTACAGAGGCTGCGAAGCGAGTAGGAAACGAGAGATTCTTCAAATCGGTGGGTAAACCCGTAGGATTGATGCCAGTACATGGAAAGGTAATTACCGAGATCGAGGCATTGAAGATATTAGGAGCTGAAGATGCCTTCCCCATAGGTGCAGGCGGTGTGGATGGAGGCGAGGGCTCTGTCGTTATTTGCGCTGAAGGTAGTGCAGAGAAGATGGAGGATTTGATGACGTTTATATCGCAAATAAAAGGAGAAGCGCAGGTAAAAGTGGTGAGTGTAGAGTGTGGTTAGCGGCAAGGAAGCCAAGATTCGTGATACAGGATACAGGATACAAACTTTTTATATATGGAAATGAAACAATAAAACATGGTGGAAAGAAGAAAGCGACCCTCAATATTTGATTTGATGGAGAAGTATATGGAGCGGATGTTCGAGGAGACGAGAAGACTGCCGCTGCCATTTGAGGAAGAATATTCGAGAAGGCGGAGAAAGGAGCCGGAGGACATAGAAGAGTGGTTAAGAGACCCATTTGAAGAGATGACGAGGAGATTAGAAGAGGAATTGCCAGGAGAGTTCAAGGATTTTGTAACGGAAGAGGAGACGCCGGAGGGAAAGGTAAGAAGATATGGTCCTTTCATCTACGGGTTCTCCTATACAAAGGAGCCGGGAAAGGAGCCGGAGATAAAAGAGTTCGGGAATATAAAACCTTCATACAGAAGGATAGAGCCCGTTCCAAGAGGTGAACGCGAGCCTTTGATTGACACAATCGAGCAGAAGGATTCTTACGAAGTCGTAGCAGAATTGCCGGGTGTCGAGAAGCGCGATATAAAACTGCATGCAACTGAAGATTCACTGGAAATAAGAACGGAAAACGAGAAAAGGTTCTTCAGGGAAATACCCTTCGATATGCCTGTAAAGCCGGAAACTGCAAAGGCGACGTATAAAAACGGCGTGCTCAGCGTGCGGATAACAAAGAAAGAAGGCGAGAAGAAGAAAAAGACCACTATATCGCTGGATTGAGCGAAGGGAGGGCGAGGGTAAAGCGGTGGAAAAGATAACCATAGCAGGTTTAATAGCCATAGTAGCAATCGTAGCGGTTGTGATGCTTGCAGGATGTATAGAAGAGGAGGAGAGATCCGTACCTACTCCAACATCAATGATAACTCCCTCGCCAACTGCAACTCTCACCCCGCCTCCGGAAACGACTTCTGCAATTGTATCCGAAGTAATAGATGGGGACACGATAAAATTGCAAAATGGCGAACGAGTTAGACTGCTTGGGATTAATACACCAGAAAAGGGACAACCATATTACGAAGAAGCGACAAATAGATTGAATATGGCAACCATCAGAAGGGGATTTATCTAAATGCATCGGCATTCTCTACTTTCATTGGAATGCAGAAGGCAATGACTGCTATAACCTCAACGATGAGTATGTAACCTTTAAAAATACTTGCTCTCAGTCTCTTGATATGACAGGTTGGACGGTTAAAGACGAAGCGAACCATATCTATACTTTCCCTGATTTTAACCTGGCTGGTGATGCTACGGTTACGCTATATACAGGTGCTGGTATAGATACAACAGCAGAATTGTATTGGGATAGCAGCGGTTACAGATGTAACGCAATATGGAACAATGATGGCGATACGCTTTATTTAAGGGATATAAGTGGCAATTTAGTAATAAGCTACAGTTATGGTGGATTTGAATAACATGGCTACTGAATCTTATGATCACGAAAAAAAGAGAAATATAACGCCTTTGTAACAGTTACCCTTTTCATAGCTCTAAGTATCGTTAAGTGTATGTATGTATCGTAATCCCAGACGAGTGCAGACGCAGTGTGAAGTCCATTCCCAAATCATGGTTTATTAATGCCATAAAGAGCGGAATGTAGAAAAGCTTTTTATATAACAAAAATCAATATGACAAGTGACCTAAAGAACCACTCTATAAGGCGTCGGCGATGCCAATAAGCCCGGTGTTCAATTAGTGGTTTAGGAAAAAGAAAAGAGACTAAAGATGGAGGGACTTCCCTACGGTAGATGATGTCATGCTGGAAACGGTGTGAATGGGATGCTGTGGGCGGGTTCGACCAGACGGGGGCGGAATGGAAGGATTCCCGATGAACTCGAGAGGGAAACCGTATGATACGATGAAGCCTCAGGTGGAGGTGGTCTTATGACTATGAAAGACCGCTTACGCTAGAACCCTGCACAAAGGGGATGCCCCGCAATTCATTGCGGTGTGGCGTGGCTGGGGCTATAAAAAATTAATATGGTGGCATCCCACCTGGAGGCGCTCCCCCAGCCGGCATTGCCTCGCGCTTTGACGCAATCACATCGTCTATCCGGAGTATCATCACTGCAGCTTCTACTGCTGATTCCACCGATTGTTTCTTTGTCCTCAACGGTTCTATCACACCCTCTTGCCACATATCAACGATTTTGCCCGTATAAGCGTCCAAACCCGCATTCTTCTCGCCGCGCTCATGTGCAGCTTTCAACTCCACCAGCTTATCTATCGGGTCAAATCCGGAATTTTCCACCAGAGTTCGCGGTATTATTTCCACCGCCGCTGCGAAATTCTCCACCGCCAATTGCTCTCTTCCTTTTAGTGACGCAGTGTATTCTCGCACGCGCAGCGCCAATTCCGTTTCCACAGCACCGCCGCCAGCAACTGCTTTTCCATCCTCGATTATACAGCCTACGACACGCAGCATGTCATGTAAAGCGCGCTCAACTTCATCCACTACGTGTTCTGTCCCGCCCCTTAGCACAATGGACACCGCATGAGGATTCTCGCACTCCTCTATAAACAGCATCTTATCCCCCGCTATTTTTCTCTCCTCTACCAGGCCAGCATGCCCTAAATCGCTTCCACTTATCTCTTCCACTGCAGTTACTATTTTACCCCCGGTAGCTTTTTCCAATTTCTCCATATCGCTTTTCTTCGCCCTTCGTACCGTAACAATGCCCTCCTTCGCAAGATAATGCTGCACGACATCATCTATCCCCTTCTGGCAGATCACAACATTCGCACCGCTTTCTTTTATGCGCTCCACCATCCTTCGCATCGTTCTCTCCTCTTCATCAAGGAAACCCTTTAACTGGTCTGATGACGTTATCTTTACTTCTGCACTCGTCTCTGTCTTCTTCACCTCCAGCGCTGCGTTAATCAACGCTATTTTCGCATCCTCTACTTTCCTCGGCATCCCGGGATGCACCACTTCTTTGTCTATTGCCATTCCCTGCACTAACTCGGTCTCTCCTATTCTCCCTCCAACTTTCTTCTCCACGTTTATATTATCCGTGTCAACCACTCTCTTCACACCGTGGCCAGTTTCCGTTATTGCCTTAACCGCCTTTATTGCAATTCTCGAGAGGAGATTACGATAAGCTTCCGAGAATTTCCCGGTTATTGCGGTTCGTGCTATTTTCTTCAACTCTTCGTCATTGTCTATATCTATATCCACAGCAATTTCCTCCAGCACCTTTCTCGCCCTTTCCGCCGCAAGTCTATAGCCTGACGTGATTACCGATGGATGCAATTTCTGCTCCAATAGCTCCTCAGCCTTCTTTAGCAGTTCTCCTCCAATTACAACAGAAGTTGTCGTACCGTCGCCTGCTACCTCGTCTACCGTTTTCGCAACCTCTACCATCATCTTCGCCGCTGGGCTATCTATGTCCATCTCCTTAAGAATGGTCACGCCGTCATTTGTTATAACCACGTCGCCAAGGGAATCCACAAGCATCTTATCCATTCCCTTTGGACCCAAAGTAGTGCGAACTGCAGAAGCAACTGCCTTCGCCGCATTTATGTTCGTGCTCTGCGCCTCTCTTCCTCGTGTTCGCTCACTCCCTTCTCTCAATACCAATACCGGTATTCCACCTAACTGTCCTGCCATTTTTATATTTCCCTCTCTAATTAACTATACCTTATACCCTTCTTCCACCTTGAACTATAAGCTAACTCTACGTAACATTTCAATTACCATTTAACCATATTAATATAAACATTTTGAAACGATTGACTGTTAAAGTCGGGAGATGCAAAAGCGGAGAGTGAGGGAGAAGAGTATGAGACTGGTGATGAAGTTTGGAGGAGGAGCAGTTGCCGATGGTGAAAAGATAAAGACCGTAGCAGATTTGATAGGGAAGTGCAAAGAAGAAGGAGAAGGAAAGGAAAGCAATGAAATGGTCGTGGTGACCTCTGCAATTTTCGAAGTCACTGATATATTACACGAAAACGCAGTTCGGGTAGCAAAAGAAGGAAACATGGAAAAGGTAAAAGAATTCGTAGAGGATTTGAAAAAGAAGCATGAAGTAGCGGCGTCTGAAGCGATAGGCGATAAGCGTGTATTGAACGTGGTAAAGAAAGAAATAAGAGAAAGAGTGGGAGAGATGGAGAAGGCTTTGATTGGAATATGTCTCTTGGGCGAATTGACAGCGAGGTCGCTTGACTATATCGTCTCGTTCGGCGAACGATTGGCAGCACCCATATTGGCTGGCACGTTACAATCAATAGGAATAGATGCGATGCATCTTACCGGTGGTGACGCCGGGATAATAACGAATGAGGACTATGGTAATGCACAGTTAACGAGAACCGCAGAAGAAACGATAAGAGAGAGAATTATGCCTTTATTAGACGATAATAAAATACCTGTCGTTAGCGGGTATACCGGGGAAACGAAGAAAGGGATAATAACAACGCTGGGTAGAGGCGGCTCGGACTATACCGCCACCATAATTGGAGCAGCGATAGATGCCGACGAAGTGTGGCTCTGGAAAGAAACCGAGGGGATAATGAGTGCGGACCCCGAGATAATACGGAATGCAAGAAAGATACCTTATATCTCATACGCAGAGGCGATGGAACTATCTTATTTCGGCGCTTCTGTTCTCCATCCGAGGGCGATAGAACCTGTGATGAGAAAAAGAATACCGATACGGGTGAAGAATTTGCTCAAGCCTGAAGATGTGGGCACGCTTATTGGCAATGAGCCAGAGGTAACAAAAAAGGCTGCTAAAGCCATTACGCTCATTGAAAACACTTCCATTATCAATATCGCTGGGACTGGTGTGAGGAGCATATCGGACGTTGCAGCACGTATATTCTCTGTCTTAGCTGCTGGAAATGTGGACATCATCATGATAAGCCAGGGCTCCTCTGAGAGGACCATATCCATTGTTATTGATAGTGCACAACTGGAAAGAGCCATTAATGCGATACAGAGCATAAACGCAGGCGTGATACGAGACTTCACTTCCAATAGCAACGTTTGCGCAATGGGCGTTGTTGGAGCAGAAATGGCAGGGACGCCGGGAGTTGCCGGTAAAGTCTTTTCCGCTCTTGGTAAAGAAGGAATAAGCGTGATAATGATCTCACAGGGCAGTTCAGAGTTTAATATCTCTTTTGTGGTAAAAAAAGAAGATGCTTATAAGGCAGCACAAGCGATACACGATGTGTTTGAAATGGGGATGTAAAGGCATGTGTAATCTATTTATTTATTTATTTATAAGAACATTAAATTTAATGGGAGGGTGAAAGAAAAAGAGGAAAGTGATGGATGATGACAGAGTCAAATAAGGCAAGCACTAAGAAAGAGCAGGTAGAGGAAGAGGAAACCGACCTGTTAGCAGGTGCTGAAATAAAAACAACTGAGGAAGTAGAAGTTCCAAAGTTGCTGATAGACCAGGTGATAGGGCAGGAACATGCCGTGGAAGTGATAAAGAAGGCTGCTAAGCAGAGAAGACACGTGATGCTGATAGGCACACCCGGCACTGGGAAGTCAATGCTTGGGAGCAGCATGGCGGAATTGCTGCCGAAGGAGGAGTTACAGGATATACTGGTGTACCCTAATACAGAGGACAAAAACACACCAAAGATAAGGGTTGTTCCTTTTGGTAAAGGAAAAGAAATAGTGGATGCGCAGAAGGTAGAAGTGAGAAAGCGCATTCAGATGCGAAGTACTTTTCTTATGTTTACTTTCTTCCTCATCATGGGCATGGGTTTGATTTATGCATTTCGATCCAGCCCAGTTAAAATTGAGTACATTTTTTGGGCGATAATTGCCGCTGCCGTTATGCTTTTAGTGTTCAGGTGGATGATGCCGAAGGAGGAGGCGATGATGCCGAAGTTGCTTGTTTCTAATTTTGGGCGTGAGACTGCACCATACGTAGAGGCAACGGGGGCGCATTCTGGAGCTTTGCTTGGCGATGTCAGGCATGACCCATACCAGTCAGGCGGATTGGAGACGCCAGCACACGATAGAGTAGAAGCGGGTGCTATCCACAAGGCGAATAAAGGCGTTCTTTTCATTGATGAGATAAACACGTTGAGGATAGAAGCGCAGCAGAACCTGCTCACGGCATTGCAGGAGAAGGTGTGTCCGATAACAGGGCAATCAGAGAGAAGTGCAGGAGCTATGGTAAAAACTGAACCGGTTCCTTGTGATTTCATCATGATCGCTGCTGGCAATCTGGATGCCGTAGCAGGTATGCATCCCGCTCTTCGTTCTCGAATAAAGGGCTATGGATACGAGATTTACATGAAAGATACGATGGACGACACAGTGGAGAACAGAAATAAGCTTATCAGGTTCATTGCACAAGAGGTGAAGCGGGACAAAAAGATTCCTCATTTCGATAGAAGTGGTGTGGAAGAAATAATGAGGGAAGCAAGGAGAAGGTCAGGCAGAAAAGGTCACCTTACTTTGATACTGAGGGACCTTGGCGGTTTGGTGCGTGTAGCAGGGGATATTGCTCGCGCAGAAGGTGCTAAATATGTAACTGGCGAGCAGGTGATAAATGCAAAGGCGATGGCAAAATCCGTGGAGCAGCAAGTGGCTGATGAATACCTGGAGCACAAGAAGGATTATAAATTGTTCAAAACCGAGGGGTATGAGATAGGCAAGGTGAACGGACTCGCGGTAGTAGGAGATTCCGGTGTGATGCTTCCCATAATTGCAGAGGTTACGCCAGCACAATCAAAGGAGGAGGGCAGGGTAATAGCAACCGGTAGATTACAGGAAATAGCGCAGGAAGCCGTGCAAAACGTTTCTGCGGTATTCAAAAAATTCACCGGGAAGAATATATCCACGAAAGACATTCATATTCAATTTGTAGGCACGCATGAAGGGGTAGAGGGTGATTCAGCCTCTATTTCCATTGCTACTGCTGTTATTTCCTCTTTGGAGAATATCCCGGTGGACCAGAGTGTGGCGATGACAGGCTCTTTGTCTGTGCGTGGTGACGTGCTGCCAGTAGGAGGAATAACGCCGAAGGTAGAGGCTGCGGCGCAAGCAGGCATCAGAGAAGTATTGATTCCACAGTCAAACCTGAATGACGTGCTTATCGAAGATAGGTATAAAGATAAGGTGAAGATAACACCTGTGGTGACAATAGAGGATGTGCTTGAGCATGTTTTAGTGGGTAAATTGAAGAAGAAGTTCATAGAAAAGATAAAAACGTTTACAGCGGGCATGGAAAAGATTATTCCGGAGGGCGTTGTGGATAAACGAATAGTACAGCATTAAATCTCGTGGTTTCTTACCTCAGCTCTATTATAACTCCAGAACCTCACGAATCCCCAACCGGTTTGCGAGCTCAAAAAGAAGCCCCTGCTTGAAATTCGAGTATGCAACCTTATTTGGAACTGCTATGGATACTTTTCGCTCTGATAACTTTGGGTATGCTCCCCTGAACACGACCTCAATTTTTCTTATCCATCCCGGTATCTCCTCAGTTACAAAAACCACCGGATGGTCCCTCCATTCTCTAACATCATATCTCGACAAGCTATCAGTAACCACCAGGTGAAGCGTATCGTTGCCTACAAGCATGTCCCCAGTAAGAAATAGAAAGTTATCATCCATTGTGAACCCGCTGGAATACCCCTCGACTTTATCTAATTCTTCTTGTGAAAATTGACTCCACTCAGCAAATTGCGCTTCCCGCTCTTTCGCTCCTTTTTTCGCAGCCTTTACAAGTTCTTCCATCTCTTTTTCAAGCATTTTGGTCACGGGCATCGCAGCAAGTTTTTTCGCTCTCCACGCTCTTACCGTTTCTTTTGCAGCCCCTATTTTATCCTTACTTTGATATAACTTCAAGAATTCCCTTCTATGCCTTTTTCCATACACGCACAGATTCTCCTTGATAAACTCCTCTTCCAATGAATGGAAGACCGCAGGAGAAAACATTTCAGACATGTCATTTTTTATAAGGTCATATTGCGTGAACTCGCCGATTCCATGTATGTCCATTTTCAAAAGTGATTCTATCATTTTTAGTGCCGCTTTATTCCCTTCTTCTACCGTTTTTTCAAAATATTCCGATAAATCGCATGGTTGAGGTGAAAATCCGGCTGCAATTTCATTGAAAACCTCTTCATAGCCCGAAAGGCAAAGATATTCTTTATAAGCACCTATTTTTATAATACCATTCTTTCTGAGCTTTTTTAACAAATCCTTGCAGTCCGTTCCTGTCATCGCGCGGAAGTTTTTCACAAGTGCTTCTTCTGCTGTATAACCTTCCAATAGATGAAATATCCCCAACAGTGTCTTCACATCCTCATTTGCCTCTGCCAAACTTAAAATTGTGCTTCTATACTCTTCAGGAAACATCTCTTTTATCACCCCCGTTTTCACCCAACAAACGGTCCACGAGCCATTCTGCATCGAAAGGCTCTAAATTATCATATCCCTGGCCTGTGCCTAAGAATAAAATGGGTTTAGAGGTAGAATGAGCGATGGAAATAGCAGCTCCTCCTTTCGCATCTATATCAACCTTAGTTAGTATCGAAGTATCTATCCCTACGACCTCGTCGAATTTCTTCGCTCTTTCCACTGCATCGTTCCCTGCAACCGCTTCATCCACGAATATCACCAGGTCGGGCTTTGTCACACGGCATATCTTCTTCAACTGTTCCATAAGATTTATGGAAGTGTGCATTCTTCCTGCGGTATCTGCCAGAACCACGTCTTTTCTATTCGCCTTCGCATATTTCATCGCATCGTATACAACCGCTGCGGGGTCTGCACCATATTGATGCTTAATCACTTTTATTCCTAAGTTAGATGCATGCGCCTCTATCTGTTCAGTTGCACCAGCCCTGTAAGTATCCGCAGATGCGAGCACCACCGAATGCCCACCCCTCAGTAACTTCTTCGCTACCTTTGCAATACTCGTTGTCTTACCCGTCCCGTTCACGCCGACAAAAACGATATTTACGGGCTTTTCGCTCTTAGCCATAAACTTCTCAAAATCGAGCTCTGCATCAGCAGAAAAGACCTCCAACAACGCATCCTTTATCGCTCCTTTCACTAATCCTCCGGTATCCACGCCCCATTTCTTCCTCTTCCCTACCAATTCTTTTTTCACACTCGATATAATCTCCTCAGCCACCGACAGTGCAACATCACTCTCCAATAACGCTATCTCCAGCTCTTCCAAAGGCTTTTCCAAATCTTTAACATCTAAAATCGTCTCTCCCTCTAATAATGCCTTACCCTTACCCTTTATCTCCTTCCCCACGATTTCTCGAAATTCGCTGAGTTTCTTCCTTAACTTGTCAAACATTTTCGCTTTTTCTTTTCTCTTTGCATTTCTGTTTTAGTTAGTTAGTTCAGGTCTGACTTTGCCTTCCAGTACCAGCCGCGGAAGTGAGCTCTTGCAATCGCGTCTGTAATTTCTGCGCTTCCTGCTCCATCTTTTGCAATATCCCGGTCATCTCACGCTGTGAATTCTCTAACTCGGCCCTCTTTTCAGTAAGATACTGTATCGAAGAATCCGGGTCTTTTTCTGCACTTACGCCACCACCTAATCTAACTATTATTTTATCAGTAGTGCTGAGTGTGACATAAACCGATGAGTTGGCTCCTATTGGCACTATCAGCTCGTCCCCTGCTTTCATCTTCTTCAACTGTTTTAGCGTCTCTATTGCCTTCTCATGCTCACCTATTGCCTGTCTGACAAAAACCAATTCTTGAGACGTTGCCTCCCCCTGCGCCTGGTATTGCCGCAATCTTAAAAGCAAAGATTGCACTTCCGGCTGCCCTCTATCCAGCTCAGTTACCCCTTTCTCTCTCTCCTCCATTTTTATCGCCTTCAAGATTTATATCTGTGTAATCTTGTGGTTAATAAAAGGAACTGAACAAATAAAAATAAAAATAAAAATAAAAATAAATAATGAAAATAAAAGGCAGGAGTATCTCAAAAGGGGTAGCTAACGGAAAAGCATTAATTTCAAAGCAAAAAATTTCATTCCTCGGTGCAGTAGACCCCTTCACGGGCATCATCGTGGATAAATCACTTGACATCTATGGAAAAAGCATAACAAACCGCATTTTGATATCCCCTGGTGGGAAAGGCTCAACTGTTGGCTCTTACGTAATATACCAGCTTAAGAAGCATGGGAAAAGCCCATGTGCCATGATTAATCGCCGTGCAGACACAATAGTAGCAGTGGGAGCGATTATAGCGGAGATACCTGTTGTTGATTCGCTTGAGATTGATCCGGTTGAGGGCGAACTGATACGGGACGGAGAGGAGGTGCTTGTGAATGGAACCGAGGGCTACGTTGAATTACGATGAAGAAAATGAAACGAGGAAAACACTGGAAAAACAGGGATACCACTTCGTAGGCACGCATAAGCACAGTGCAGTGAAAACTTGTTTATGGTTAAGGAAATCTATTAGAGGGGAAGGAAATTGCTATAAGGGTAAATTTTACGGCATTTCCGCGCATAGATGCGTCCAGATGACACCTTCTATATTCTGCAATCAGAGATGTGTTCATTGCTGGCGCCCTCTTGAGGCATTCAACATAAACATAAGAACAGAAGAGGTCGTATGGGATTCTCCAGAAGAGATAGTAGAAGGATGCATAAAAGAGCAAAAAAGGCTTATTTCCGGGTTTAAAGGCTCACCTAAGACAAACAAAGATGTTTTTGCGGAAGCTGAAGTTCCAAAGCACGCTGCTATTTCACTTATAGGCGAGCCTACACTGTATCCATATTTAAATGAGCTAATACAGGAATTCCATTCGCATGGCATGACCACTTTTGTGGTGACAAACGGCACGAATCCCGAAGTGTTGCGTGAAATAAGCCCTTCTCAGTTATATTTATCCTTGAATGCACCAGACGAAGCCATTTACAAAAAAGTTGCTCATGCTAATTATTGGTCTCAAATAAAGGAATCGCTAAAAGAGATAAGGAGAAAGAAAGGAAGAACGAGAACAGTCATAAGAATCACCTGTATAGAAGGGCGGAATAGGGTAAAGCCCGATGGATATGCAGAATTGTTAGAAATAGCAAAACCCGATTTTGTCGAGGTGAAGGCGTATATGCACATCGGGTATTCAAGAAAACGGTTAAGTAGAGAAGCTATGCCTGCGCATTCACGAGTAAAAGAATTTGCAAGTGAAATTGTAGAACTTTTGGCATCTGCATCTAACTATAAGATTGTAGATGAATCAGAGATAAGCCGGGTGGTTCTTATTTCGTCGGGACGCAAGAGATTCTTACAATAATCATCAGCACACAAGCATCATTCTTTATCCTCTTTTCTCCTCCTCATCCCCCTTTACCGCTATCTTCACCATTGCAGGTCTCATGACCTTCCCATGGAAAACATAGCCCTTTCTAATCACCTCTATAACCGTGTTCTCGGGATGTGTCTTGTTTATCTCCTTTGAAACAACTTCATGTCTAAAAGGGTCGAACTTCTCTCCTTCTGCTTTTATCTCATCGAGCCCCTCGCTTTCCAAAAGCTCTTTGAATTGCTTCATGGTCATTTCCACGCCTTTTGCCAACCCTTCTGACTGTTCATTCTCTTTTGCATGCCCTGTTGCAACTTCTAAATTATCTTTGATTGGTAATAATTCCATTATAAATCCTTCGAGCAGATAATCCGCAAAATCATGTTTATCTTTTTCCGCTCTGCGCTTATAGTTCTCGAATTCCGCCTTCAGGTATTTTAAATCTGTCAGATATTTCTCGGATTCTTCTCCTCTCCCCTCCAATATCTCCTCTGTTTTCCTTCTCTTAGCTTCTACCTCCTCTTTTAAAATCTCCACAGCATCTCCTATCTCCTCCAGCTCTTGCCTCCCCTTTTCCTCTAACATCGTTTTTGTTCTCTTCAGCTCCTTTACTATGCCGCTTAATTCGCCCTTCATGCCGCTTAGTTTGCCTATTTCAGCTTCTACTTCCTTGCTACAAACGCTAACTTCGTCTAGCAATCGCTCTACTTCTTCATTAAAGTCTTTCATTCGGTTATTCCCGTTGTTGCTATCGTTGTTCATACAAACTTTCTTTCACAAAGAAAGTTTGATCAAAGAAACTTATATTTATTTTTCTTTTAGCACAAACCTTTTCTTAGAAAGAAAAGCTTTACCAAAAGAATTATACTCTTTCTTAGCACAGGTTCTTTCTTTAGAAAGAAAGTTTATTCTAAAAAGAAAAAGTGTATGTTCGTAGGCATGGATGTAGGAGGAGCGAATACGAAAGTAGCAACCTCAGATGTAAATGGGTTTGTAGATACAATCTATGCACCTTTATGGAAAAATAATGCGATTCTATACGATGTGCTGTCAGGGACGAAACAGAAGTTTGAAACAGGAGAAGAGGCAGAACTAATAGGCGTGGTAATGACAGGGGAGCTGTGTGACTGCTTCGAGACAAAAAGAGAAGGCGTTTTACACATAAAAAGAGCGGTATCTACTGTATTTGAAAATGTCAAATTTTTCAACACTGATTGCAATTTCAAAGACGGCTCCGAGGTGGATAAAGACCCTCTTTCATTCGCAGCTACGAACTGGCTTGCCTCTGCAAAGCTCGTATCTGAACAATACAGAGATGCAATATTTGTTGACATCGGCAGCACCACAACCGATGTGATTCCAGTAGTGGGAGGTGAAATAAAAGCGAAGAGAACAGACCTCGAAAGACTGAAATCTGGCGAACTGATCTATTCAGGCATCTTAAGAACCAATGTTGCCACACTGCTGAAAAAAGTCGAGATAGGGGAGATAGGGGAGGTTTGCAAGACTTCCGCAGAGCTTTTTGCAATAACTGCTGACGCTTATCTCGTCCTTGGATATATAAATAAGGACGATTACAGTTGTGAAAGTCCGGATAGTCATGCCTTTGTAGGTCGAGAAAAGGAGGAAAAAAATAGAGTGAGTGCGATGCGAAGACTGGCAAGGGTGGTATGCTGTGACCTTGAAGAGATAGGAGAAGATAGCGCAGTCGGTATTGCAGAGCAGGTAAAGGAAGCACAAGTAGCGGAGTTGGCTGCTTCAATAGAAAGAATAAAAGAGAAATACGGCTTGAAAAGGGTAGTATCAGCAGGGATAGGTGAGTTCATTGCAAAGGAAGCTGCCGATTCGTTGAATATTGGTTCTTTATCGCTTTCTTCCATCTATGGGAAGAAAATATGCGCTGCATTTCCTGCTTATGCGGTGGCAAGGTTATTAGAAGAGCATTTATGTTAAATATAATTTTTTAACGGATGTAATATTTAGCTTCACCTGTTTCACTCCTCGCAGTGACATGATACGACCAGTTAATGCATTCACATCCTCCCCCTCGCCACGCAAAAGGATAACTTCAAGGTGGTTTCCAGAATCAAGTTCGTAACAGCTAATGTAGTTCCTGATGGCATCTCTTACCCTTTCTGACCGGGATGCATAGCTCTTTTCACACAATTTCTCAACAGTTTTTGGATAAATTGGCATATCAGCCAGGAACTTCATCCGTCACCACCGCTTTTTCCAGCGTAATCGTCTGTTCACGAGCCAGCAAGGAGGCATATTCCTGACATTGCTTGATATCCTCTGCTTCAAGGTATGGATAAGCTTCCAGTATCTCTTCTGTGGACATTCCAGCAGCGATTAAATCCAATATAACGTAAACCGGCATTCGCATTACCCTGATACATGGCTGCCCGTGACAGACCTTTGGGTCTATTGTAATTCTATCTAGCATCATGATTCTTATTTGTATCTCGATATTTAAATATTTTCCGATATCACTCTAAAGCAAAATTAAATTTCGGTAAGAAGAATTTAGAGGTGAAAAGAAGAATCTTGTGAAAATCTGTGTAATCTTGTGGTTATAAAAAAAGGAGCAACAAATACTGAGTTTGCATTCAATTCAGCTTCTCTTCTTCATCAATAGGTATCCAGTTAAGATAATTATAACTGAGATTGCTATCAATATCATAAACCATCTCATCACCGGAACCTGTGCTGCTGGTATTGTAGGAGCAGGAGTTTGAGCTGGTGTCGCTGTCGGCGGCGTAAAGGTTGGAGCAAGCGTTGGTGATGCTGCCACCTCTTCCATTGCTGGCAGCTTTTCGGTTGGTTTTGGCGTTGGCGTGGTAGGTACATAACCTCCACCGCCGCCGCCTCCGTCGCCTCCACCATTTGATGGTGTTGGCGTTGAAGTGGGTTCACCGGATAGTGTAACAGTGAAAGTACCGTTAGTTATGGTATGTGAAATATTATTACACTCGTTAGTTGCATCCTTGAGCGTATTGACGCTGATGTTCAAAGGACTGATTTCACCTAAGTTACCCACGGCTTTCAGTTTAACCCAAGCAAGGTTCACACTGCCATTCAAACCTGATTTTTCTGTTTGGATAGCGCCTATGCGCACAAGACCAGAACGATTGTGCTCAAGATTCGGTATTGTGACATCGAAATCACCACCCGTTACGTTGACTGCTATTACAACGGAGGAGTTGTAAGTGAGATTTATGTCAACAGAGCCGAGATTTGCTGCGTTATCAATCGTGATAGGCACGAGGGTGGTGCAACCTGTATTCGTGCTGGCGTTTCCAATGCTAATGGTAGCTTCCATAACTTCGTCGTGTGTCGTAAAGTTCCATGTAAAGTTAGAGGACATGTTGTTCCCGGCAAGGTCTTGCACATCCGTAGTGATTATCACCTCGTAAGTTTCATTGTATTCCAAGTCGCTTACGGGGTCAAAAGTTACTGTTTTTGTTGCGGGATTGTATGTTATATTGCCTATTACTTTATTGCCGGTGCTGTTCTCAGCGAGTACTGTTCCAGCATTTAACGTAGAAGCGTTCATTAATTCGTTAAAGGTAGCTGAGATATTTGTGGTTACAGGCACATTTGTTCCTGCTGGTGCGTGGTCAATAATTTCTGGCGGTGTTGTATCTATGGTATTCGGCGCTCCTGGCGTTGGGGTATCGAAAACACGGAAGTCCGCGCTGTCGTTATTGGTGTCCACGCCATTAGGGGACCTGCCAGTGGACTTGTCTGCACCAGGAACAGGTGCATTATCTCCGATATTGCCATCGTCGTAGGTACCATACGCTACCTTGTCTACTTCATGGCTGCCATTTTTAAGGATTATGGTATCTCCTGTATTTGCTAAGGTGAATGTGAAATCAATGCCCCTGGTAAGCTCCAGGTATCCTTTAGCAGGGATTGTTTTTCCATCTAAAGATTGCGGTGAAGGCGGATTGTCTTGAATTGTCCAGCATGTTAGACTAATATCATAAACTTCCTTGTTGTAGAGTTCTATCCATTCAGGCGTGGCATCCGAGGCAAATTCATTAATCACGACTTTTGGTACTGCCGGAGCTCCAAACGTGATGTTGAAGTCGAAAAGTCCACCATTATTTATCTCTTCCGAAGTTATGGTGTGCTCAATAGTGTTTGACTGGATTCCATCTGGACTTGTAACATTGAACCGTAATAGCGCACCCACGTTCACGTCAGTCCCGTTAGCAAGCATGACCCGATAATAGTATCCTCTCCAAATTGATTGGTAATGGAGTGAAGATACACTACTTCACAGTTACCCCCAGGTTGAACATACCATTCAGTCATACACGGATGATCAATATTCTACGGCACTACGCGATATTTTCTGGAGAATATACCACGTCCAACATACCGCCTTCACCCTAACCCGCATCGTAGTCTTTCTCCGGAAATCTCTTCGCCATAATCAGTTCCGCCAACGAAGGCAAGCGAAAACGTTTGCTGACCCGATCGTAGATATACGCATACGCACTCACACCTAACTTCTTCGCCGTCTGAACAATCGTCAAAAAGGTATCATTTGCCTTTGTACCGTCTTCAGTCATGGTATGCAGGCTCACGTCACGCTTGCGAACCTGCGTTCTCGCACCCAATTCCGCATCGTTGTTGTGTAAAGGAAGTTCCGACTTCTTATCCTTACTCTTTGCAATCCGCTCATCCAGAGCAGGATACCCCGTTTTGGAGGAAAGTCCGTTTGCTGGTGGTACGCGGCAATAGCAGCCGCTTCCATAATCCTTGTCCTTCTGATTTTGCCCTTACCCGGGTCAGGGAAGATACCTTCTAACAGTTGCTGCATCTGCGCTTCATCCCGTAGTTTACCAATTGTGAGGAGCCGTGAAGTACGCAGTGTAGTAAAAACTTTTAGAAAAAGTTTTATCAAAAAAGCTTCGCAGTTGCAAACGATCTGCGTATAGTGGTTCTCCCCATGGACTCTGGAGCTAGTATCATCTATCTGCTGGTAATCGGTATAGAGCAGCCCAGCCAGGAAAATATCCGCCTTCTCCCGATGGAACAGTTCATTGTCCTTTGTAATAATGCGGGAAATCTTCGCTGGAGAGATGTAAATCCCGAAATTGTCGAAAAACTCGTGTATCTTTGGCTCTGACACATTAGCAACGTGTTTAAGCGCGCAAACCAGCGATTTAACACCGGGTCCGAATTCTCCTTCAATCCCATGGGGTAATTTCCCCATGTAGGTCTTGTGTTGGGATGGGGAGTAGTAAATCTCTTTCTTATATTCAACATTCTGGTTTTCTGCTTTTAATTTTTCGTTTTCCTCGCTCAATTCTTCGATGAGCTGAAACAGGATGCGGAAGGCTTCTGCCAGACGTTCATCCGCAATTTCATCAGGGCTAATATTCAGTGTTTCTAATATTTGTGTGACCTTTGATCGGTTCATGGTAAAACCTTTTACTCATCGGGTATATATTCCAGTAGAAAGAAGGGTATGATAAAACTTTCGGTTTTGCATCGCTCAACAGTGATAGCATTATCGCTCTCAGGATAATTGCATTTTTGAGTTACCATTTAATTTGAAAAGGATACGAAATAACCGTTGATAAGTGGGGTGTATGGCTTAGCGGTTATGCACCGATTTATGATGAAAAGGGAACGGCAGTTGCGATACTGGGTGTAGACATGGACGTAGGAAATGTGTTAGCAGCGGAGAAAAAACTCAGAACCATCATTACCATTATCTTCTTGGGCGCTCTTTTATTATCGCTGATTGTAAGTTTCACGTTTTCAAGTCATTTCACAAGACCACTCAAAAAATTAAAATTTGGAACTTCACGAGTTATTAATGGCGATCTTTCCCACAGGATTGATATTAAGCGGAAGGATGAGTTCGGCGAGCTGGCAGCAGCATTTAATCACATGGCTGTGTCATTGCAAGCGCATATAGGAAAGCTTGAAGAATCGAAAAAGAAGGTGGAAGAGGCTTATAGACTGAGAGAAAAATTTCTAAAAGAAACGTCACACAGAATTATCACTCCGGTGTCTATCATTGGAGGATACACAGAATTATTACTTGAATCCAGCAATCTTAACGATGACCAAAAAGAGAGAATCAGGATTATACGAGAAAGAAACGATGAAATCCAGAAACTGGTGCGGGATGCGCTGGAGGGGAATTATTTAGAGGAAGAAGAAGGAGATGGATAAAAATGGAATACAATATTTTGCTTGTGGATGATGAGGAATCTTTTCACGAAGTACTGCCCCTTTTTCTGGCGAAAAAAAAGAAGCATACGTTCACTGTGCACGGTGCCATAAATGGTAAGGCAGGAGTGGAAATGTACGGCAAACTGAGAAGAGAGGGACAGAAACCTGACCTCGTGCTGATGGACATCAGAATGCCTGTGATGGACGGCGTTGAGGCAACCAGAAGGATAATGGAAAACGACCCAAAAGCAAACATTTACCTGTTCACCGCATACGCCAAAACGGAGATAGAAGGAGATGCACTTAAAGCGGGTGCAAAAGGGACATTAAACAAAGTCGCTGACTGGCATAGAACTGTGGAGGAGATACTAAATATTCTGGAACCGGAATCAGCGGGACAAAGACCCGAAGTGGAAAGTTCGGGTAGCGTAAATGAAGGAGGGATAGCTAAAAATAGCGGCTTTGGAGTCGCTCCTGCTCTTGTGCTTTATCCTGATGTGCCATTTTTACTTCCACCCATGGATGTAGATATGGAAGAATATGAAAAAAATTTGTTTAACTTTTGCAATAAAAACTGAAGTATAAGTAATATTTTTATACCACCTTTGCAATTACAAATACGTGGTGTAAAAATGATAAACGATTTTCAGCCTGGATATACGAACTCGATACCGGGACTGATACGAGTTTTGCACGTGGATGACGAACCAGCGGATTTGGAGATAACGAGAGTGTTCTTGAAAAGGGAAACAAAAGAAAATTTTGAAATCGCCAGTGCGCTTTCCGCAGAAGAAGCGCTGGAAAAACTAAAAAGCGAGCATTTCGATGCCGTTATCTCGGATTACCAGATGCCGGGGATGAATGGCATCGAATTTTTGGAAGAGGTAAGAAAAAGCGAAACCCATATAGCCAATATTCCTTTCATCCTTTTCACCGGTAAAGGAGGAACGGAAGTAGCGAGGGAAGCTTTGAACAAGGGCGCGGACAGATACGTTACGAAGAATGGGAATCCCGCAAGTCAGTGCAATGAACTGGCACGTGCGATACGAGCGTTAGCGAGAGGGAATAGGGAATAGCCAATAGGGAATAGCCAATAGGGAATAGCCAATAGGGAATAGC
>JAGXOS010000070.1 GCA_023659775.1 Methanomicrobia archaeon LH_S14
CACCGAAAGTCTTGTCCCATTCTTTGTTTCCACTGGAGTCTGTCTTTATCAGCCACAAATCCCGGGAACCAGCTCCATACGACTCTGTTACTCCAGCGATGATGTAGCCGCTGTCCGCAGTCTGCTTCACTGAACCTGCCGCATCATAGTCAGAGCCACCGAAAGTCTTGTTCCATTCTTCACCACCATTTGAAGCCGAGATACGAATAAAGTGGTCTTTTACTTCTTCCCCCCTTCTTTCAGCGGGCGGATGATCAACTGGAATAGGATGATGAAATGGCATCATTGTATCTGCCGGCTGAATTGATTCCCCTTCTTCCACATACCCGGTCGTTGCGGAAGCAACGCTAATGAAAGCACCAAATAGCGCAAAGGCTATGCAAACACCAAACACAAGATATTTTATATTTCCCTTCATTCCAATCGCCTCTTTTCTATATTTACCTTGTTATATATATAAATTTCTCTTCTTTATCATCTCACTTCACCTGCTTTAACCTTGTGATTAACTGCTCAATATCTTCCAATGCGATTTCTATTGCTTCTTGATTCATCTGGTTTTCATAAAAGTTACGATGCAAACTATTTGATATATGAAAGAATCTGATAATATCCTTATCCTGTTTCTCACTTGAAAGTTCACTTACAAAATCCCACAGACTCCTATGTCGCTCTAACTTCAATCTCCTTCTCGCCGCTACCATCTTAACCGCTAATGCAGCAGCACCCCATAACTTCTCAGATACCTGAACGAGATTTCCTTCCTTCAAAAGCTCTTTCGCCTCTGCAAGATATTTATCACTTAAAGCTTTGTAGTGCTCTACAAGGTCTTCTGGGTCTAACTCCTCATTTAGACTATTCAAAAACCATTCATAATCTTCGCTCACCATATCTTCACCACCTCCTTTTTACATAAGTTCCTATTTCCGCTCTTCTCTCATTTATTCAATTCCCACTTCTGCTCCTTAATATAAGGAATCAGCCCCCCGCTATCTAACAGCTTCTGCATAAATTCTGGCAGGGGTTTGAATTTGTATTCCTCTTTTTTTGTATTATTTCTTATCATGCCCACTTCAAAACTTATTTCTATTTCATCCTCTTCTTCTATCCTGTCGAAGACATCAGCTTCAATCAGATGCAGCCCGATATTTATGGAATTCCTGAAGAATATTCTTGCAAAACTCCGTGCAATCACGCAACGTATACCTGCACCGAGTAATGCACGAGGTGCATGCTCTCGTGAACTGCCGCAGCCGAAATTCTCGCCTGCCACGATGATATCGCCCTCCTTCACCTCTTCTGAAAACTCGGGTCGCACCTTAGCGAAAGCATGAGCTGCGAGTTTCTTCGCGTTTCCCGTCGTCAGATATTCCGCAGGTATTATCTGGTCTGTATCTACGTTATGTCCAAATTTCCAGATTCTCATTTAATTGCCCTTTTACAAATTTTTCCTTTTATATTTAACTATTTAAACACGATATGCACATGTTCGGCAGGTTCACTCGGCATCAATGCCCTCCCACAGTTCGGACACAGGCAGGTTTTCACTTAACTTATTCTCTCTTATCTATAATAGCCTTTTCTGATAAACCCTTGAAGTGATACCGAGTGCAGCAGCGAGTACTGCTACTGCGAATGCCCACGTGAGTTTCATAAAGACCGGGATGGTAAGATGCATGCCCATGCCTTCTGCCCCACCGGTGATGCTGCCTTCACCGGAAAGATAGGGGAGATCACTTTGTAGCCGGAAGAGGCTATCACCAATTAAAGAACCGAAAATTCCTGGTAACTGATTCACAAGCGTGATGACGATCACCAACAGAACAACAAACACTACGACGAGCCAGAGGAGCTTACTTGCGCTGAAACGTACAAGTTGCTCCGCAATCGCTGCACGACGATCCGAAATAGATAGCACCGAGCCTACAAGAAGGAGCACGCCGAGATACATAACGCCGAGCTTGAGAGCGAGGCAGAGCCACCAGAAGAGTGGCGAGTTTATCGCCTCCTCGCCTAAGAAGCTCATCTCCACTTCAAACGGCGAGACCGCCATGATTCCCGCATCCATACCGAGCGTAAGCCGCCACCATGTTCCCATAAATGGCAGTGCAAGCGTAAGCGCACCTGCGATGACACCAGGCCAGTTTATTCTACGCCAGATCTCCGGCTTTGTAATCTCTTCGGACATCAGATAACACCTCCCAGTCCTGACTCACCTATTTCCAGTTCTATCCCTCTAATGTTTAATGTCATCTTCATGTTGCGAATATTTGGTGTCGGCATTTCTTCAGACAACTGACTGGGCACTTCTACTTCAGCAAGCGACCCTTCTAACTTTAACCTCTTGGACCCTTTCGCAGGGATCTCTACCTCGCTCGGTAAGCTTATGTTAACGGCGTTACCATCCAAAAGGACTTCAGCCGACATCTCTTTTATTGTTACTGGCACATTCAACGGCCAGTGAAGCACCGCTTCGAAAATAAGCTTGCTCCTGTCTTCAGAAATCTTTAAATCCACATCTTCTAAAAGCTCTGTTTCAGCCCCGGACTCGAAAGGCAATAGTTCCTCTGCTTTTTTTAGCGGGTTTTCTTCCCCGAAGATAGTTCCTTGTACGTTCCAGTCCTGTACCGCAAAAGCAGCTACGATGCATGTGATGAGCAAAATCGTCGGAATCACGGGTAAGACAGCCCTTATGATTTTTTTACTCATGTTTCAGGCATAATTTTTATACTATTTAAAACTATAGAAAAGGCATAAGAGGAGATGATATATTTTACTGCAACTCCATCGGGTCGGTTATCCGTCCTTCGATTGCAGATGCTGCAACCACCGCGGGATTCGCCAAATAAACCTCTGAGTCCTTGTGCCCCATCCTCCCGATAAAGTTTCGGTTCGTTGTGCTTATGCATCTTTCCCCACTGGCGAGAACGCCCATGTGTCCACCCAAACATGCGCCACAGGTGGGACCACAAACAAAAGCATCTGCTTCAAGGAAAATTTTGATTAAACCTTCTTCGAGAGCCTGCTCGAATACCTTTTTACTCGCAGGAACCACAATCATCCGCACTTCTTGATTCACCTTTTTACCCTTCAATATCTCTGCGGCAACCCGTAAATCCTCGATTCTACCGTTTGTGCAAGACCCTAAATATGCCTGGTCAATAGGAACATCCAATTCGCTTGCAGGCACGGTATTATCAGGAGAGAACGGTTTTGCAACCGTTGGAACTATCTCCGATGCATCATACTCTAATACTTCCTCGTATTCCCCCTCAGTATCTGCATAAACCGGTTTATATTCCCCCCTTACTCTACCACGCAGGAAGTCGAAGACCTTCTCATCCGGAGGAATAATCCCTGCCTTTGCACCTGCTTCCACCGCCATGTTCGATATGGTTATCCTATCCGAAAGGCTCAACTTTTCTATCACTGCTCCGTAGAACTCCTGTGATTTGTACAGTGAGCCCGAAACGCTTATGTCGCCAATGATATGCAAAATTATATCCTTACCCATTACATATTTCCTCAACTCACCGTTAATTACAAACTTCTGTGTCGCGGGAACCTTGAACCACAACCTTCCGGTAGCCATTGCCGCTGCCGCCTCTGTCGAGCCTACGCCAGTGGAAAACGCACCTAAGGCACCATAAGAGCACGTATGTGAATCCGCACCTATTATTAGTCTCCCTGGCGCAGCAAATCCTTCCTCTATCATTACCTGGTGGCATATCCCACTACCATCTTTCCCTATTTCATAATAATGCTCGATCTCATATTTCCGAGCATAATTCCGCAATGCTTTCGCCTGTTCCGCGGAATCCACATCCTTATTTGGAACATAATGGTCCTGTACCACCACCACCTTCTCTTTTTTTATCTCTCGCTTAGATTCAAGCCCAAGCTCTTCGAAGACTTCAAAAGCTGGGACTCCCGTTATATCATTCACCATTATGTAGTCCACTTCGCATTCGACGATCTCCCCTGCTTTTCCTTTCAGTATTTTTTCCGCTATGGTAGGCATTTTTTAACCCCTTTTCTTTTTAAGCTTTAAAATCACTTCTTCCACTTTTTCCGTCACCCTGTATTTCCTTATTGCTTTTACCTTTGACCCCGTGTGTTTTGATAGTTCGTAATTACAGCTCAGGAATCCATGCTCTTCGAGTGTGAGCAGATGATAAGAAACGAGCCCTTTTTCTTCTCCAAGTGCATTGCTTATCTCGTTTATGTGCATCGGCTTCTCTGCAAGTGGCTCCACAATCCTGTATCTTACCGGGTGCATGAGTACGTGGACATCCTTCAATAAATCGGCTTCGATTTTCATCGTAAATCATTATTAGAAGAGGGTATTTAAAAACATTCCTATTTTTTTCCTTTACGCAAAATGTATTTGCTTAACGGAAAGCATAATTAATGCAAAATAATGTCCAGTTCTACTGGAAATGATACCGAAAATTTTATATTTAAAGTAGTGAAATATATTTGCATATGAAAAACTTGTATATAGCAACTTGCAGAAAGGGGTGAAGAAAGAAGAAATGAAAGCCGTAATTTTGGCTGGGGGTTTGGAACCAGGCTTCGTCCACTAACGTTCACGAAGCCGAAGCCGATGCTCCCGCTGGTGAATAAGCCAGTGATAGAGCACGTGGTTGACTATCTGGTCTCGCACGGATTGGACGACATCGTAGTGACTACGACGTTCCTTCGTGAGATGATCATGGACCATTTCATGTATAGAAAAGATGTGCGTCTGTCATATCCGACAGAGCCATACCCGCTTGGAACTGCGGGGTCGGTGAAAAATGCAGGGTTAGATGAAGAAGGAGATGAACCTTTTGTGGTGATACAGAGCGATAACATCAAAGATATGAACCTGCGTGGATTAATAGATTTTCACTACGAAGCGGGCGGGCTGGTAACCATCGCGGTAACGCATGTGGAAGACCCGTGGAACTATGGTGTTGTAGCGCTCGAAGGCGATGGCTGCATTAGCAGATTCCACGAGAAACCTGACAAGGGGAAGTGCTTCAGCAATTTAGCGAGCACCGGGATATACGTGGTGGAGCCGAAAGCGATGGAGTTTGTCCCCGATGGTGTAGCCTTCGACTTTGCAAAGGACCTTTTTCATCTGCTTCAGGCGGAGGGCAAAGGGAAAGGCAAGATGTTCGGATATGAGATAGAAGCAGACAATTTCTGGGCAGATGTGGGTCAGCCAGAGGAGTATATGAAAGCGATGGAATGGATGTTGAAAAAGGCGATGAGGGACGTGTTTATAGGCGAAAATGTGGAGATTAACGGTTCAGGAATAGCAGGACCTACGGTGATAGGCGATAGTGTGGTTCTGGAAGAGAATTGTTCGGTATGACCCAATGCGGTTTTATTCGAAGATGTCTACATCGGGAAAAACTCAAGCCTTGAGCAGTGTTTCATTGGCGAACGCACCTCAACAGAAGAAAATGCAAGTATAAAGGATGCAATCATTGGTGCTAATTGCGAGCTCGGAAAGGACGTTGAAGTTCTTAACGGGAAGATATGGCCTTTTGTTACCATACCTCATCGCTCAACCGTGGATAACACCATAAAACGATTCGTAAGATTCGATGGCAGTGGAAATAAGAACGAGAATTTGTTACGCACTGTTTCGGACGAAGAGGCTTTTTACCTTAACATGCGCCGTGGAGGGAAAATCGTTCATACAGGCTTTGTAGCGCACAGTTTGGAGATGTTTGTGGATATGCTGAGAAAAGTAGACCGGAAGGCGATAGAGTATCATCTCAGAGAGGACTACAACGATTTCGCTGCATGGATACGGGATGTGTTCAGGGACGAGAAACTTGCAAGCGAAGTCGCAGACATGCAGTGGTGGGAGCCGAGAAGCAAATTGATTAGCAAGATACAGGAGCGCATAAGTGAATTGAAATCGAGAGTAGTAGCGAAGGTTGATGTTTTATGACAGTGAGGGAGAAAAAGAAAGGGAAAGTGGAAGAGGAAGAGGAAGAAGGGAAGAAAGAGAGGATTGTAGCAAGAATAAATAAGAATCAGTATTATCTAAATAGAGGCAGCGGTGACATGGTCATCGCTATAAAAAACATAACAGAGTTGCGAGACAATCTTGATTCGTTTACCGATAAGGAGGCTTACAGGATGGCATCGTGGATAGAACATCCTGGTGACAAAGAGACTGCGGAGAGGATTAGAGAAACACCGGGAGAGTTCAAGGAAATCATCGCGGAGCGATATGAAGAGCTACAGGAATTTTACCGTGAAAGGAGAGGGGGAGAGGGACAAACAAAAAATGAGAATAGCATTGCTTAGTTGGGAATCGTTACATTCAATTGCTGTTGGCGGTATTGCGCCACATGTTACAGAGTTCGCTGCCGCTCTTCAAAGAGCCGGGAATGAAGTGCACGTGTTCACAAGGATGGGGCAGGGGCAGCAGCAATATGAGGTGATAGAGGGAGTGCATTACCATCGTTGCTCTTTCGACTCAAATCCCAATTTTATCCATAAGATGGACAGCATGTGCCGCTCATTCGCTTATCACTTCTTCCAGACTGAGAACGTATCAGGCAATTTTGACATTATTCATGGACACGACTGGATGACTGCGAATGCGCTCGCAGAGATAAAGAATGCTCGGAATAAGAAAACCGTTTTCACGCTTCACTCAACCGAATATGGAAGATGCGGGAATGTTTTTCATGGTGGGCAGTCGAAAGACATAAGGAACTTAGAATGGTATGGCGGATTCGTCGCTGATAAAATAATAACCACTTCGGAAACGATAAAGAATGAAGCTGAGTGGATATATAAGTTTGAGGACCGGAAAATAGCGATGATACCGAATGGAATTTCGTTACAGAAGTTCGATGGGTTTATTGACCCGTGGAAGAGCGTGAAGAAATGGCATGGGGTTGGCGTTTGGGACCCTGTATGTTTATTTGTAGGCAGGATGGTGTTGCAGAAAGGTGCAGATTTGCTATTAGAGGCGATTCCTTCCGTTTCAAATGCGTTTCCCGATGCTAAATTCTTTTTCATCGGTGACGGGCACATGAGAAGCGGGTTAGAACAAAAAGCGAATCAACTTGGAATTCAGCATGTCACGAGATTTCCTGGTTATGTTTTAGAAAGCGACCTCATAAATTTCTACAAGGCATGTGATGTGGTATACATACCTTCAAGGAATGAACCTTTTGGAATAGTTGCGCTTGAGGCGTGGGTTGCCGGAAAGCCAATCGTAGTAACGCATAACGGTTTCGATTACGTCTGGCATGAGGTCAACGGGCTGAAGGTGGATGCTACTCCGGATTCAATCGCATGGGGAATAAGGAGCATATTTGGCGATTTGGAAAGGGCGAAGTGGATGGGCTCGAACGGGAGAAAGACGGCAGAAGGTTTCTGGGATTTGTGGCTGATAAAGACAGATGCGAACGGGAACAAAGAATGGG
>JAGXOS010000071.1 GCA_023659775.1 Methanomicrobia archaeon LH_S14
TGTATCTTCCGAATTTCTAACTATTGTTTGGTCTGGAGTTGTCTTTTGTTTAATGCCTCCCTGTCCTGCCGAAAATTCACGTTTTACATCATTTGCAAGCCGCTCAAAAAATTAAATACTAAATGCCTGTTTATACATAAGGTGTGAGCCCTAATTTAAGACTGCCGTCGGCGACAATGGTTTTCAAGCAATGCAATCCAGTCGCAGGGCGAACGCCGTAAAGGACAACCGTGGTATCAAGTTCAGCTAACTTGAGGTATGTGGTTGACAGATGTGGCAGCTCTCCGCACAATTCAAGCTTTGGATTTACTCCAAGGACTACCACGTTCCCTGCCGCTCTCGTATCTGTCATCACACAGGATAGCCATTTCACCATGGTTCCCAGTTTTCCCTTTTCCTTCAACTGGTATGGATGCTCTAACATGTCTGTTCCAATAGAGGTGAGGACCGGAGGCTCTAATTGTGAAACGAATCGTCTAATTGCGCCCCAATCCAATTCTATTGACTTGCTCTCCAAAAATCTTACGTTTTCACTTATCTCATAATCCCTTTTAGCAGGTCCTATCTCAAAGACGGTCATATATTTCATATAATCCTCTTCGCTTACAAAAGGTAGCAACTGCGCTCTTAAATGTCTCTCATCCCAGCCACAACAGGGAATGCAGATGCAGTGATTACCCTGGTTTATGCTGTTTATGAGCATATGAATAACGATTGCCTGGTATCCCCAGATGGACGTATCATCTCCCATCTCGATTACATTAAAGCTACCTCTTTCGAATCCGCCACCCAGGATCGTATCCATCTCCTCGCTACCCGTGGATATGTGTGTTTCGGTATTTTGCACGGGTTTTATTCTTATTTTTTTTTCTGCACTTTTTCGCTTGAACGGTTCGATGTATTGAAACCTGCCGCCCTCTAAGGTAAAAGGATATCTCGGCTGATTTATCCTTACACCCCTTATTTTCTCCAGTTCCAGCTCTCTTGCACTTCTGTGGTCTATCGTTAGGCGGTTGAGCGTTACTACACCGTCTACCATGTAATCAAGCGTTGTGGGTGTAGTTCCAAACTTCTCTGACACGAGTATTAAATTCATTTCTTCATGCCTTGCTAATTCAGTTACTGCTGCTGCTAATGATTCTATCTTTTCCTTTTCACGCTCTATCTGAGCTGTTATCGCCTCCCAGCTATCAATTACAACGGTAGCGGGTTTTTCTATCTTCCCTAACCTGGAATAAATCGTATCAGGGAAAGATTGAATTCCCGGGATTATATCCGCGGAAACGTACAATTTCGTGGCATCTATTACATCCACCGGAGGGACACATTCGTTCAGCCGGGGGAATTGCTCGTAAAGGGAGGAAGGGGAGACCCTCGTTGAAAGGTAAACAGCATTGGCGTCCCCAAACAAGTGGATCATCTCAAGTGCAAGCATTGTTTTACCTGTGCCGGGCGCTCCCCTTATCAATAGAGAAAAACCCCTTCTCGATGACAACGCCTCCAGCAGCTCAGGTGGTATCTTCGTATTCATCATGTTGTAATTAAAATTGTTTTTATATATAAAATACTCTCTTCCCCAAAGAAAGTTTGTTGAATGCGACTTCTTTCAAATCGCTCGTTCGAAGATGCAAAAATCGAAAGATATTTATATATCCAAGATATGTAGAATAAAGTGAAAAAAGGAGTTTCGGATAAAGAGGGGCATAAAAGAATCTTCCGGGAAGGGGATAATAAATTGGCGGATTTTAGCCCTGATAGCGGTTGCCGCGATTTTAGGGCGAGCACTCATAAGTCTTGACAAAGAGGTAACGCTTTTTGAAAGTATCGGCTCAGGTATGTTTCTCATCATACTGGGCTGGTTTATCTTCGGTTCCCTCTATTCGCTATCCAGGAGAGAGACGGACTGGATAATCTCGAACAAGGTAGCTCAGGGGCTTGCCATTACCATAAGTGCCCTAAATGTGTACGTCCTTATTTACTATGCGATGAGATGGTATAGGCTAATGACTGAGACAGAAGTATATGTGCCGCATGATTTTCTTCTCCGGGATGTGAGATTCGCAGCGCTGGTGCTTGCGTATTGTGGAATATTATGGGCAATGGGATATCTAAAAAAGATGCACGATAATTACATGCTGGTAACCGAAGAAATGCCCGGGATGCGAAAAGCGAGCACAGCAGAATCAATGTTCAAGATACTAACTGATGAACGGACGGTAATAGTAATAATAGGCTTGGTATTTTTATGGCGTGCAATCATAAGTTTCGACAAGCAGATAGTTCTGTGGGAGAGCATGGCTTCGGGTATGGGCCTTTTCATACTGGGCTGGGTTCTCTTCGGTTACATAAGTTCATTAGCCGTAAGAACAACCAGACCAAGCGTTGCGAAGATTTATCAGGGGATCGCCTTTGCTTTATTCGCGGTAAATTTCTATGTTCTCGTTTATTACGGAATGAGGTGGTATGGAACAATATACATGGCAGCCGCGGAAGAAGCATTGGTGCCACTGGATTTTGTGTTCCGCGATATAGGATATTTTGTGCTGGCAATATTTTTTTGCACGTCAATAGTGATATCCAAATATCTGGAAAGGGCATCTGAAGAGTGTGAGTATTTGATTAAGAGAGGGGAGAAGGAGTATAAGGAGTAAATCACGATATTTTACAGGATTGAGCACACCGCTTTTCGCTTTATAAAAATTGTGTATGCGCGTTTTTGGATTGGGCTATTTTGGAGATGAACAAGAGAGAAGTTCTATTCCGGGCAATAACCGATGAGAGGGTATTAATAGTAATAGCGGGTATAGCGCTCTTATGGCGAGCGGTAATAAGCTCAGATGAAAAAATAAGTTTATGGGAAAGTGCGTGTTCGGGTGTAAGTCTATTCATAATTGGCTGGGTAATCTTCGTTTACATGTATTCTATGTCCTGGAAACCGACGGACTGGCCGGTCACGAACAGGATTTATCGCAGTATTGCCGTTAGCGTGCTCGTTATAAACGTCTATGCTGCGATTTACTATGGAATAAAATGGTCGGGATTACCGCATGTAGAAATTTCCGTGCCGCAGGATTACGTCTACCAGGACTTGAGATATGTCATATTTATGACGTATTATTGCGTAGTAATCGCCGCGGCGCGGTATCTACGAGAGATGCACGAGAAGTACAGACTGCTAATAAAAGAAAGAGCGCGGAAACGTGCGAAGAATATAAAAGAAGCCATATTCTTCGTGATGACGCATGAACGAACATTAGTGGTGGTAATAGCAGCGGCGATTTTATGGCGAGTGGCTATACACGCGGACAACGGGGTTACCTTCTGGGCAAGCACGGTCTCAGGTATTTCGCTTATCGTATGGGGGTGGTCCATCTTCGGATACCTCTGTGCATTGAGCGTGAAAGTGAAACGCAAGCCCGATTTGACCAGAGTCATCCAGCATGTAGCACTTGGTCTATGCGCCATAAACGTTTATGCCATTTTTTACTATGGGCTGAGATGGTATGAACAGATATGCAGAATTATGGGTGAGGTAACGGAGACGTACGTACCGCAGCCGCTGGATATGGTCTTTAAGGATGTAAGATATGTCATGTTAGTGCTTTTTTATTGCGCAATAGTACTATTAGCGAAGCATCTGGTAACGGCATATGGGAATTATACCGTACCAGCCCGGAAAACTAAACCCTAAATCCTAATCTCTAAATCCTAAACTGTGGGGCTCTGCCACTACCACTCCGAAAAAACTGTAAGGCAAGTTAGAGCGGTTATGGTTGGAATACGATCGGCACAGTATGGAGATTCGAGTCTATCGAAGCCTTTTTAAAGTGGGATAACAACAGAATACATGGTGCACCAGATTATATCAACGCGGAGACACCACAAGAGGCGTTTCTGCAAAGATCCCCGCCAGAAGCGATTCTTGGTAGGTTTTTGAGATGGGGTGATTGGGATGGGAAAAGTTGAAAATGGTAAGCGAAAAAATATCCGTACTCTGCATAAGTACGGGGTATAGTGACTCAGATAAGCAAGATGAGTTTGAAGAAATTGTAAAGAGGTGAGATACAATTGCTCGACATAATAACGGCTTTGTGCTATACAATGTCTATCATTTCGTTATTATTGGCTGCTTCGAGAAAAAGAGGAAAGCACGCTGATTGGCAGCCAAGGATAAGCGTAATCGTTCCTGCATACAACGCTGAAAAAACAATCAGTGATTGCATCGAGTCCGTCTTAGATTCTAATTATAATGATAGAGAGGTCATTGTCGTTAATGACTGCTCAACAGATCATACAAAAGAAGAGTGTGAGAAATACGGAGATAAGATACACTTAATAAACCTCTCAAAAAATAGTGGGAAAGCCATTGCTCTTAACGAAGGGTTTAAAGAGTCAAATGGTGATATAATCTTTATACTGGATTCGGATACTTTTGTGGAGGATAATTGCTTTTCAGAGGTTATAAAACACTTCTACGATGGAGTTGGTGCAGTAACAACGAAACGAGTCGTCTTCAATCAAGATTCTATCTTGACAGAACTGCAGCAGGTTGAATACATCTTCTTTTCCATCTTTACCAAAGTTCAGGACTTTTTTCACAAGGTAATCTCGATCAACGGTAGTGGAACTGCGATTTTGCGTGAAGCTTGGCAAGAATTGGGCGGTTTTAAAAACACAGTCACAGAAGATACTGATTTTGGTTTCAGATTGGTTGAAAGTGGGTGGAACGTCAAATATGCAGATTATGCAATTATAAGAACAGTTGCACCTGATAAATCGAATACATGGTTCTCACAGAAGATCAGATGGGGTAAGGGCTTTTTGGAGTGTGTATTAAACTACCCGAATGTTCTGCTAAAGGATTTCTATCTGCTCCTCTTCGTTGTGCCATTCTATCTTTTTGGTATCATCACTTTCTTGGTGGGTTTATCCTCCTTTTTTATGTTTATATATAAGATTCTTTATTTAACCGAGTTCAATCCTGTTGCATCATCTATTAGCACCATATACCTTAATCCCTTGATATTGATATCATTTTTAACTTGTATGCTGATAGGTGGGATGTATAAGGTATTTCCATTATTACTATTTATCGCAATTATCTGGGTACCATACTTCCACATCGTCTTTCTTGTAGACAAAGAAAGACAGCTTCCAGCATATTCCTTGGTCTACTTGATAGGATATATGCCGATTTTAACAGCATCGAGATGCATCGGATATTATGGGGCAATCAAAGACTTCATAAAAAGTTATAGAGAACCGTTATAAACATCTATGTAAGTTCTAAACACGGCTCCATCTTCTTTTGCATACTCCAGAAATTCATCCAGATATTTTATACTCTCATCGTCCATGTATTGAATGTCCAGTACAAGTACAAATGGGCGACCTGTACCTGTGACTGTCTCAAATTCCAATTCGGTTTGGACTAGATCTATAAACCAGTTCTTATCTTCCTGACCATGAGAGAATCTCAGGTCATATACGTCTGCATCATAGCAATACCCAAGATCCTCCAAAGCTCGATTGACCTCGTAATTCTCTGCCCAATAGGGTGGCCTAAATCCGCGGACATGCCCGAAAACAGACTCTGTCAGAACCCTTCCCGCCATCAATCTTTCCTTTGAAGCATTGTAATCCAGAAGGCCAAACTCATAAGGAGTATGCATATAGCCATGCTGGGCTATCTCATAGCCTTTATCTTGTTCTTTCCTCACTAAATTGATCCACGCCTCGTTTTCTGTAATTGGATTTTCTCCCATGTAATTTGGGATTACAAATAGGGTTGCTGTTGCATTGTATTTGTCTATTGTTGAAAAGAGCCGTTCATGCTTTTCGAGGCTATAAGCTGGTGAGATGCCATTGACCGTTATAACTAGTATCTTCTCGTTTGGATGGTCTTCCGCAGTCACCAGGATTACACAGATTACAGCGAGTGCCAATACAATAAACAGAATGTATAAGTTGCGTCTCATTTCGTTAAAGTTACATATGCTAACTAAGATAATTTATTTTTTCTATTAATTGGAGCTTTTGTAGGCGGGAAAATAAAAAGAGAAAAGGGAGGTGTTATAAAATTCGCACACATGCTAAAGGATGCCTCCGAATTCATTCGGGGGTAGTATGGCTTTGATTTGTTTAGTCATGGGCTCCGCCCACGGTAGAGTAGGAGGAGGTCTTTTGACCACCGACCCCTCATCGAACCGCACGTACGGATTTGCCGTATGCGGCTCTCCTTTGGCGTTGCCCCATTACAGGGAGTGAGATTACCAATCAGGGTTCAAGAGCGTTGACAACGATTTCAAGCCCGGATTTTCCAAAAATGCATTTGTTATGCGCCGATTACTGTTGTAGCTCTTCCTCTTCTCTTTAAATGCCCGTAACCTCATTCTTGTCCATCCATCGAGCACAGGAGGGATTTTAACCCTTGGCTGATTAGGCTACGAGGCACACTACCCGCAAACCCTGAAAGGGTTTAATTCGGATTTAGTGTTTAGAGTTTCATACATTACGCCTCTTTATATGCCGCCCATACGATAAAGCAGCGACAATATATACGCCATCACGCAGAGTGCAAGGAAGACGAGCGCCAGAAAAAGTCCCACATAAAAGCCTACACTCTCCACTTCTATTCCAGGGCAATGCGCCTTTACCGCCTCCACTGCTTGTGAGTCATAAGGAGGGTTTAAACTCAGCATAAGCCTCATTGTGTCCGCGGGACATTTGAAAAAACATTTCAGCGCACTAATGAATTTACTTCCCATCCCCTTTCACCTCTTTTTATCTCTCCTGGGAGCACCATCTTCATCATCATCTTCTATTAAATGCTCAATGATAACTCATGTCTTATAAATATTTCGATATTTGATTTTATATAGATAAAAAGCCATTTGTAAAAAGAGAAAAGAGGTGAAAGAAGAAGAGGGCGATGGAGGCATTAGAAGTTAGGGATGTAATGACACCGCAAGTCGTTACCGAAGATGAAGAGGCACCAGTCACTAAAATATCAATGGACATGGAAGTGTCGGGAATAGGGAGTGTGGTTATAACAAGGGAAGGCAAACCCGTAGGGATAATCACCGACCGTGACATAGCGACCAAAGTTATACTGAAGAATAAAAGACCAGGTGAAATTAAAGCAAAAGAGATAATGTCGTCTCCTTTGACCACTATCGAGCCAGATGCATCTATTGAGAAAGCATGCGAACTCTTGGCAGAGAATGGCATAAGGCGAGTACCGGTGATTGAAGATGATAAGCTCGTAGGCATTATAAGTGTGAGAAATATATTGACGAGAAACCCAACGAGCGTGAGCAAGTTCTATCCATT
>JAGXOS010000072.1 GCA_023659775.1 Methanomicrobia archaeon LH_S14
TTCATACACCACGGCTTTGGAAAAAGCGAGAATAGAAGAATGCGTGGAGCATGCAATAAAACAAGCGCGAGTATCCGAGCAAGACCCGAATTTTTCCGGCTTTGTGTCATCAAAGCATAGCAAGCGTAGCTACACGAAACCTGAAAAAACTTTTGATCCCCGAATAGTTGACCTTCTTGCAGTTGAGGGTGGTAGCGAGAAAGCGATAGAATATTGCAAAGAGATGCTAACTGGGATGAAAGAGTATGAGGTGAGAAAAAGCGTAACATGCACACCGACAGAAGGCAGCTTCGCCGCTGCTCACGATGAAACCTACATTTTGAATTCCGAAGGTATAGAAACAAGTAATACAGGTACTTATGTCTCTGCGGGAATAATGGTCGTGGCAAGTGAAGGTAGCGGAGAGGAGACCCCAGGATACGAAGGTAAGGTAAGTAGAATGCTCAGTGACATAGATTTTGAATGGATAGGCAGGGAGGCAGTGAAAATGGGGTTGGACAGCTTAGGAGGTAAAAAGCTAAAAACAAAAGAGATTCCTGTCGTTTTCTCGCCCAGAGCGGTGCAAAGTCTTTTAGCTTACACCTTAATTCCACAACTGAGTGCCGAGAATGTGCAGCGAAAACAATCACCCTATCATGGTAAAAAAGGACAAGAAATAGCTTCTGAAATCCTCACAATTGTAGATGATGGCACGATGCCGTTGGGTGTAAATAGCAGAAAGATGGATGGCGAAGGCGTTCCTTCACAATCAACAAGTTTGGTTGAAAAAGGCGTGCTAAAAAATTTCCTCTATGATTCGTACACCGCCGGTAAAGACGGTGTGGAAAGCACAGGTAACGCAATAAGAAGTTTTGACAATTTACCCAGTCCTGGGGCAACGAATTTTATCATAAACGGAAGTAGAGCTTCTAAGGAAGAGATCATCGGCGAGATACACGAAGGACTGTTTATAAACGATGTAATAGGTGCACATACGGCTTCACGCGCATCTGGCGATTTCTCCGTCGTTGCACAGCCCGCTTCCGGCATTAAAAAAGGCGAGCTGTATCCGGTTACGCAGGTGATGCTCGCGGGCAACATGCAAGAAGTGCTGAAACATCTGGAAATGGTTGGGAACGATACTCGACAGATTTATAATGTCGTTTCTCCTTCTATTATGGTATCGAAGATGCAGGTGGTGCGATAATGGATGGAGCTGTTCTTCTTATCGCGGCTTCCGAACCCTGCCCACAGCCTCAGACAAAAGAGCATTTGATGGCGCTGAGCATAGTTGGCATCAATAAAATTGTAATCGCACAGAACAAAATAGACCTTGTTTCGAGGGAGGAGACAATAAAGCATCATTTGCAAATAAAAGATTTCGTCAAGGGAACGATTGCGGAACAATCACCTATTGTGCCTATCTCGGCCCAGCAATCCGCGAATCTGGACGTATTGATACAGAGCATAGAAAAAACAATACCCACACCGTCACGTTCCGCGGATGAATCTCCAATTATGTATATTGCACGCTCTTTTGACGTGAACAAACCTGGAACACCCATAGAAAAGATAAGAGGAGGGGTAATCGGCGGTTCTTTGCTCCAGGGAAGGCTAAAAGAGGGTGATAAGTTAGAGATAAGACCGGGTCGCATGGTGACAACAGGAGGCAAAGAGAAATGGATGCCGATAGAAACGGAGATAACGTCAATAATGGCAAGGGGTGAGAGATTAAAGGAGGTGACCCCCGGTGGACTAATAGGTGTTGGCACAAAATTGGATCCAAGCATGACAATAGAGGACTCCTTAGTGGGGCAGTGTGTAGGGTTGCTTGGCTCTTTGCCACCTACCTGGAACGAACTCACTATACAATTTCACTTATTGGAGCGCGTTGTTGGCGTAGCAAAAGAAGTAGAGATACCGGCGATAAAAGTGGGCGAGGATATAATGCTGAGCGTAGGAACTGCAACCACAATGGGCGAGGTGAGAAGGGTGACAAAGGAAACCATTGATGTAAAATTGAGCAGACCTATATGTGCGGAAGAAGGATCTCGAGTGGCGATCGGAAGGAAGATAGGTGCAAGATGGCATTTGATAGGTGCGGGCGTTATAAGTAGCTCGACTTAAACAATTCCAAATTTTAGTGAATTCCCATCAATTTATGCAACTGAGGAATTACCATTACTTCGGGTAAATAAAGCCCTGCCGCTTCAGAAAGCTCAAAAAGTTCCTTTACGCTTGGCACTATATCTATCTGCGTTCCACCTGTGGCATCTTCATTATTACGCTGATGTGGAGTAACCGGCTGTAACACAAACTTTATGTCAAAATCTGAGAGGTCTTTGCATATCCTCTCTATTTCCCCTAAGGCGGTGTTTTTCACCACTACTACCTTCACTATCGTTTCTATTCCGCGGTCAACAGCAATTCTTATACATTCGAGTTCATTACTATACAGTTTATCGTAGTCTTTTTCCTCCACCGCTCGGTGGTTTCTCAGTTTTATGTCAACAGATGCGAAATCAAAGTAATCGGCTAAGGATGCGAAAGCTCCTGCGGAATACCCACCTGTTTCCATAAAATTTTTAAAGTTCATGCTTTTCGCCTCTTTTGCTATTTCCTTTACGAACGCGGTGGAAGAAAGAGGTTCCCCGCCGGTATAGCAAATGCTGTGGAGATCGGGAGTGAGTAGCTCTTTTACATAATCCATCACTTCGTTCGTGGACAATGGATTTCTTTTAATGCAGGTTTTCTTGTCGAGAAAAAGCACATTGCAAAACCTTGGTCTGGGGTCCCTTGCATAGGATGTGTCACAATAAAAGCAAGAGAGGGGGCAGCCTGCAAATCGGGCGAATATCTGCCTCCTGCCTGCATAAGGTCCTTCTCCCTGGAAAGAGCTGAATATTTCGGTGATATAGCCTTTTGTCATTTTTCGCTAAGATTTAGGATATAAATACAAATAAACGACAGAAATAAAAAATCGCAAACCTTATAAGATCTGTCGTTTCTACTCTCATTAACTTAAAGAAAAAGAGGGGTGGGAGAAGAAGAGTGGAGGAAAGTAAAGGAGAAGAGTGGGAACCGAAGATATTGGCATTTTGCTGTAACTGGTGTTCTTACGCGGGTGCGGATGCTGCGGGCTTAGAAAGGAGGCAGGTTCCTCCGACGATACGCGTGATAAGAGTGATGTGTTCAGGAAGAATAGACCCTGCTTTCGTGTTGATGGGTCTTTTAGAGGGTGCAGATGCGGTTTTAGTCACGGGCTGTCATATAGGCGATTGCCATTATGTGAATGCGAATTACAAAACGAGGAATAGATACGAGTTTCTAAAGGAGTTTGTAGACGAGCTCGGCTTAGAGCCGGAGAGGCTTTGGCTGAGGTGGATTTCGGCATCGGAGGGGTCGCTTTTTGCAGAAATGGTAAGAGAAGTCACGGAAAAGATAAAAAAGATAGGGCCCAGTCCTTTGAGAAGAGAGTGGAAGAAGTAAAATTAAGCGAAAATGAAACTAAAATCGAAGTATTATCTTGCATGGGCTAAGGATGAGAAGATAAGAAAAAAAGGAGCAAATGGAGGCTTTGTAACTGCTACGCTTGTAAGTGCGTTGGAAAACGATTTTATTGATGCTGCTTTGGTATTCGAGAAAAAGAGCGTGTATGAGGGCATACCTGTATTGACAAGCGACCCGGAAGTGGTGAAGAAATGCGCAGGGTCATTGCATGGCGTGCCCATAAATCTTACGAGATTTGTGGTGGAGTACGCAGCGAAAAAAAGAATAGGGCTGCCGACAAAACCTTGTGACGCACGTGGGATAATAGAGCAAGCGAAGAGGCGGCAGGTGAACCTCGATAATATTTTTATGATAGGTCTTAACTGTGGTGGAACGCTACATCCGCTGAGAATGAGAGAGATGGCGGCAGTTTTTTATGGGCTTGATCCGGATTCAGTAGTGAGGGAGGAAATAAAGGAAGGAAAGATATTTTTGATAAGTGAAGAGGAGGGTGGGGAAGAGAAAGAGAAATGGATGAAAATAGACGAGCTGGAGCAGAAAGGGTATGGTAGAAGAGATGCATGCAAATCATGCACGGTGAAAATACCAACAATGGCGGATTTAGCCTGTGGGAATTGGGGCGTCCCTCAAGGGGAGGAAAAAACATTTGTGGAAGTGTGCAGTGAAAAAGGGGGAGCGATATTCGAAAACGCGATGGAGAGCGGATACGTGGAAGCCGAAGAAGCTCCAGGTAAAGGAATAGAGGCGAGGAAGAAGATAGAAGCGGGGATGCAGAAACTTGCAGCGAGTTGGAAGGAGCGAATGGATGAAGTAAGCACATTATCACGCTCGGAAAGATTTGAGTTTTACGTGGATGAGTTAAAAAACTGTATCCATTGTGGTGCTTGTAAGGCGGTATGCCCGGTTTGTGCTTGTGAAGATGATTCGAAATGTTTGGATATGAATGACGAGAGAGATTCTTATGCGATTTCTATGTATAACGTGCTTCGGATATTTCATTTGATGGACTCTTGCATACATTGTGGTCAGTGCGAGGATGTTTGCCCTGTGGATATACCGTTAACGCTAATACAGAGGCGATTTTCAGAGAGGATGCAACGTCACCTGGGATACGTGCCGGGAATGGACATCACGGAAAAACCTCCTTTGTATGAAACTGAATTGAGATGGAGTGCCAGGGTGGAATAGGATGGAAATGGAAACAAAATCCTCCATTTGTCCTGGATGCAGTATAGGTTGCGGGTTGTATTTACTTCAGGCAGAGGAAGGAGAAGAGAGAAAGATAAAAATATTGCACCGACCGACATCGCCAATGAATGAAGGTAAACTATGCAAGTTCGGGACCGATCTGCACATGTATTACGAAAGAGAAGTGCTGAATAATTCCGTGGAAGGCGGGGAAGTAAAGCAGGAAGAGGCGATAAGAGAAGCAAAGGAAAGACTTAAAGGCTTTAAGCCTGATGAACTTGCGTTTATTGCACTGCCGAGCACAATAACCAACGAGGAAATACTGTCCTTCGTATCCTTGGCATCCGAGTTTGGCTGTGAGAACGTATCATTTGGATTCGAGAGATTTTTTAGGGAGATACCAGAAGAGGCATCTTATATTATCGAGCGCGGATTGCCATTTAGCGAAGTGGAGAAAGCCACAAAGATAATCCTCTTTTTTCTCGACCCTTTCGTGCATTATCCACTGCTTGCGAGAAGGATATTAAAGGCAAAGAAGAACGGGGCAAGAGTAATAGAGGTGTCTTTTGCGAAGAACGAGAGAAAGATAGCAGATGAGGTTGTTCTGGTGGAGCCTATGGAAATCGAGAGAATAAAGGAAAAGAAAGAGATGTTTGCAGATTCGTTGATTATTGGTGAGTTAACTCCTTATACCGATTCGCAATTTTTAGCGTTGATGTTATGGCTAACTGCATCTACTTCCTCGAGGTTATTCCTTTTTAAGCCGTTTTTGAATTCCACAGGTGCTATCTTGTTTGGAAAGGGCTCTGGGAGAGGGGACTTGTCTGAGATAATCGAAGGTATAGAAAGAGGGGAAATAAAAGCACTTTATTCACTCGAAACAGACATCGCAGGGGCAATGCTCGGTGGTGAAGAGGTAGCAGAAACAATTTCAAAACTGGACCTGCTGATAGAGCAAAATGCTTTTAGAACTCCTCTGTCCGACGTTGCCAATATAACAATCTGTTCAGAACCGTTTTTCATGAAAAAAGGAACGATAGTCAACATAGAAGGTAGGTTATTGGATATTGGCGGTGAATCGGAAAAAGGATTGCAGGCAATGGAGAGTATGGGAAAAGGGAGGACGTATGAGGAAGTTCATGAAGAGGTGAAGAGAAAGTTAGGATTGGCTGAAATAAGTGAGTTTGAGATTGCGGTAAAGCGGGAAGAGAAGAGTTTTGAGATGGCAGAGCCGAAAGCAGAAATAGAGGAAATAAAAGGAGAAGAGGGGTATTTCCTCCGGTATAAAACAAATCCATTCTTTTGGAATGGAATTCAAAGTAAGAATTTTGTAGAGATAAGCCCAGCAGCGATGAGGAAGCTTGGGCTGTTTAGAGGTGATGAGGTGGAGGTCGTACAGGGAGAGAGGAAAGAGAGGATGGGATTTAAGATTTCTGAGTTACCGGATTATTTGATTTTATCTGAGGCAAAAATGTCGATTAAGCCCTTATATGTAGCAGAACCTCACAGAATGGAAATGTTAACGCGTGTGGAGCTGAGGAGGGCGAAAAGATGATAAAATATTGGAAGAACACGGCAGTATTTGATAGAAGGTGGAAAGGAGAAGGCGGGAATTGCAGTCTTGGCATCTCGCTGGCATGGTGTCCACAAAGACGATTTATAAGCTGTATGCACGTATCTCTTCTTCTAAAATATCCAATACACGCTTAAGATTCATATTCTTATGTGGGTAAACACTCTCGCCGACATGAACATGGTCGGGATAAGTTTCGAGTTCTTTATGATGTGGAGCATTATCCCACCTTTTTATGAGTTTTCCATCTTTTCTCTGCCAATGATACTCATATTTAATGATACGTGGCAAATCATCGATTTTCACATACTCGAATAAATGCATCCGAGTACCATTTGTAAAAATGGCAGAGCCTTTTATCCATCCTCTATCTTCACTTATTTCCTCTTTTGAACTTTTGAAACTTAAAACAATGGGGGAAGCTATTAACATACTCTCGATTTCACTGAAGTAGTCTTCTATCATCTATCTAAGGACTCCTTCAAGAATGTCACATTTTTTTTTCCAATATTCGTATGCATCATGCACGGCATACCATTCAACATAATCCAAGTCCGAATCTTCTGGAAATCCCCCTTCCTCAAATTTCTTTTCAAATTCCGTAAAATCCATATTGTATCCACTAATGAAGCGTTCCTCAGATTTTTTATACTTTTCAAGCTTCGCTTTGATCTCCATTAATTCGCGTTCCAACATCTTTCTCACACCCAATTCGATTACCCTCAGCCTGTGCTCATCCTTTTCGCTCTTTATGTATTCCATCAGAGCATTCGCATATTCTATCGCCATTTTATTCTCCTCTGTATTATTGTAGACAAAAATATAAAAACGTTTTATCTGTAATAAATATGAGCAAAGAATTGCAGTGGCAATGTTTGTATGAAAAACAAAATCGTGATAGGATTCGCAATAGCAACGCTACTGCTCGTTATTCTTGCATTCTCTGGCTGCGTTGAAGAGGAAACGACAAAATCTACGGAAAATAGCATCCTGCCACCAAAGACAGCACTCCAACCAGGCATATACGATGTTTCGGAATTGTCCCATTTGCCAATGACAATAAGCCTGGGTAATGATA
>JAGXOS010000073.1 GCA_023659775.1 Methanomicrobia archaeon LH_S14
AAACATAAATACAAATTTCAGAGGAGTTTTGTACTTTTCAAACACCCTCTTAGACACTGGCACTAACCTCAAAAGTTATGTTCTCCGAATAAACCCAGTCATGTGAAGGTCGTACATGCTCTACGTCCTCTACAAGGAATTCCCGGAGAACTTCCATCGGGACGGGTCGTATTTCATCCCCCAGCTTTTTCTCTTTTTTAGATATAAGAAAGATATTCTTCGCACGCCTCTTGCAGCATCCTCCTCGCTTCCTCAATGCTTCCTCCCTGACTGGATACATTAAGTTCAGGGCATAGAGCCACGTAATAATTGCCCGCTTTTTTTATTATCCCCGTCAATTGCATGTTCATCTATCTCCATCACCTCTAACTAATCTTTTACTTAATAAAAGTGGCATATATAAAACCATCGAAAGATTTCTTCATGCTCCTGATCTTTCTGGCGACTTCCTCTTTTTCGTCCATAAATAATTTCACCTAAATTCCTCTTCTTTCGGCAACCTTTTTCAAGAACTCGGCTGCCCACCTCTTTTCATAGTACCTCCTATCGAGATATCTGGATAGTATTCCATGCTCAAAATCTATCGTATGACGGTAACGGGAATTTTATCGTACTTTGGAAGAAATTCTTCTTTGCGCCCTCAGCCGTATGACCACAGCTTGCAATATCTAATTCTGGACAATACGATGTGAACATCCCCCCCTCCTTCCATATTTCAACAGTAGCGATTATCTTTTTCATGATTACACCTTATCTTTTATTACTTCTCCTTTTTCTCCAACTTTTAGATTTGTGGGATAATCGCTTGCTGTTCCATTTGGACCGAGAACATAAAATTCAGTGAACTTCTCACCTTCTTTTGGCGTTACGATGACATAGACAGTCATGGAGATTGCAAGGATGATTGAAATAACGAGAATAACGGATATTATCCTGTCTATACACTTTTTCTTTTTATAAAAGAAAACCTGTGCTAAAAGAAAATCTTTAAATTCATCAAAATTAACCACAAATCTATCCTCTTCTGGAATCATGCTTTTTCTTATGTACACACCTACGGCGAGTGCAATCGTGAATACCGACAGAACAATAAGAATAGGCGATAATCGTATTCCGAATGGCGTATAGTTCAATGCCAAGCCGAGCAATGGAACAATTGCAATGCTCAGTCCGAAACTTAGTGCAATTCGCTCTATCCCATCTAAATCATCTTTTCTTGGGAATAAAGCGGCGATTAAAGAAGACCAAACCAATATATCAGTTTTCATAAAGTTCGGTCAGGGCAGACAAAGAACGGGAGGAATGGCACTCCCCGAAACGCTGGATATGTTTTTTGATCTGCCACGGTATGAACTCAGTTTAGACATTGTTTCCGGGGACTACAACGTAAAGACGAAAAACGTTGAGATTGTTTATCAAAATATCGGTGAGACCGGTGCGTTTGCAAAAGCCACCGCAAGCATATTCGCAGATAACGAATCAGTTGCAACTGTTGGCGATGAAGAACCCTTTTTTATTACTCCGGAAACAAAATTCGGTCGTGCTTATGAAGCAGACCTCACGGAATGGGTGACTGAGGAGCTGCGAGCTCATGTTTACCTCGAATACGGCGAGAGTCGGAAGTCGCTAACTGAAGCGGTAGAAAAGGATATAATCCTTAGTATATTCGAATTCGATGACCGTTCTGAACTAAGCGTAACAGCCGTTAAGTATGATACACGATTAGAGCGGTTAATGCTGAATTTGAAAAACATTGGTCCTGTAACCTGTTATGCCGATGCAGAACTGGAACTGAAGATAGAAGGCGAACCCGAGTTTGTAAGGTTCACGCCAGCGGAGATAAAAGATGAAACGACTCTATCCGAGAGGGTCAAACTCACACCGGCAGACCTCGCAGAGAATCCTACCGTTTTGGTGCATATACGATACGGAGAAAGACCAGACATGCTGATAAAGACCATAGATGAAGAACATCCTCTGGTGATTGTTAGTGGCTATCCAACAGGAGTAATAGTTGCTGTTGCGGTCTTAGCAGCGGTAGTGACAATAGTAGGTTTATTACTCTGGAGAAGAGGAAGGAGGAAGAAAAAAAAGTGAAATATGAAAATAAAAATAAATATGAAAATAAAAATAAATATCAAACGCAGCCTAAGGACTTGTACCATTGCTATTATCCTATTCACTCTGTTATTCAGTTCTATCATTTCTATTCCCTCGTTTAACGTTTCTGTTTCAGCACAAGGTCAGAATAACGCTTATTTAAACGAGATTGGGACTGGGACAGAAACAGAGGAAATTATATCCTTAAATAACGCATCGCTAATAACAGATAAAAGTACCTATTCGCAAGGCGAATCGGTAAGCATATCGCTGCTTTACGTTCCCGCAAGTGCCACTGTGAATTTAACGGTTATAAGCCCCCGCGGCATTGTTTACATCGCTTTACCCCAAGAAACGGGAGTTTATTCCTTTACTGAGACAACCGCGATAGGTGAATATGTTATTTCCGCAAACCTTTCTCTGGAAACTGAAACGAAGACACTGACGAAAGAGGTTGAGGTCGTCGGAGATGAAAAAGATAAAGAGGTTTTTCTTTTTGACCTGAATAAAGCATCCCTTTCCGTTGATAAAACAACGTATGCATTGGGTGAGACAGTCCGTATTTGTTTAGCGGCGCCGCCGGAAGTTATCAATAACTTCAGCATAATAAACCCTGCGGGTATTTTTTACGTCATATTGCCATCAGCCAGTGGCGAATATGAATTCAAACCGGATTCCACAGGCAATTACGTGATAAATGTTTCGTTACGTGCCGATGACGATGCTGAGAAGTTTTTAATTTTAACCGCGGAATATTCCAATCTCTCTTCCGACTTTTATATTTATAACCACAAGATTACACAGATTTCCACGAGAAAAACATTGGCTATTCTACCTCCTGATGCTTCATCTTCTTGTGTTAATCTCGTGAAATCTCGTGGTTCCCTAATTTTGATTTCGGTTGACCTCGCCCCGGGTGAAAATGCAAGCTTTAATATATCCTATCAAACTTCTCCGGTCAAGCTCGAAGTGGTAGAAGCGAGCATTGATGTTTCTGATTTGATTCCTTCTGATGCGTTTGACGTCGGTGTATTGTATACAAGCAGATAGGAACCGGAGGAGAAGAAGAATTAGAAGAAGTTTCTTCTCTAAGTCTATCAGAGTCGGAGGTAAAGGTCAAGCAGGTGACGGTATTACATAATTCATCCACGCACTATCATAACATCCCGGTTTGCATAGAAGTTGAAGCTGAAGCTGAAGCTGAAGAAGAAGATACGAAGGTTGTCGAACTCGTGAATGGCACGAAAAAGGGGATAAAAGCGGAAATAAGCAATAAAAACGCTTCTTGGATCGTTCCTGAGCTATCAAACAGGACATTTATGGTAACGAAGCGCGAGCTCATACCTGAACAGGCAAAAGCTGAGATTGATAAACCTGTTGAATGGCAGCTCAATTTTTCAGGCACAATCATAAGATACAGGACGACAGCGCCATTTAAAAATGAATCTGCACCGAGGATTGAGAACGGAACATGGAAAAAAGAGATAACCATAGGAAGCAACGCATCGGTGCATTACAGCAATGTTACTGCATTCACAAACCTTTCAGTGGAAGGTAATAGGTGGAAGGTGGAAGGTGAAAGGTTTACAAAGCTGTTTTTGGTTGAAAATAATAGCAGGATAGACGTAACTGATAACCCTGCCTATAATGTCTCTTTCGTTGATACTCATGATAACGGTTTGATAGACCAGGTGCGGTGGAACGTGCCCTTCCCTTGCTTTCGAACAAGACGTTTGAAGTTGAGTATGCGTATTATACACTAAAAATAACGCCTGTTTTAACCGCGGAGAGAAAGTACTTTAGTTTGGATGAAAAGCCTGAATTCACATTCGAGTATATAAATGAAGAAGAATTTAAAGCTACTCTCGATGGACACGGGAAAGCTTTGGGGACACCGGTAACGGGGAAAGAGACAATTAAAACTTTTGTTTATGATTATAAAGGAGAATTAACCGATATTGAGCCTGAAATAGAAGAGTTGAGCGGCGGGAGGGAGTTCTCCATTAAGTTGCCTGGGGGAAGAGCATTAAGAGCGGGGATTTACAAATTGAGGGTAGAATTAGTTAAGGATGGCATAACCTACACGCAAGAACAGGAGTTTCAATGGGGATTAGTCTCTTTGAATACAAGAAAAAGTATATATAAACCCGGCGAACCTGCTGAATTTATTATCGTCGTTTTGGACAAGTATGGGTATCCTGTTTGTAATGCTGATATTTCCATGACGGTTACCAATCCCAATAATGAAAAAACGACTTATTCCACTGCTGATGGAACGATTACCGCAAGTAACGAATGCGGGCTCTACACTGCCAGTTACTTAACAGAAGTAGAGGGAAAACACACAATAGATATTACCGCTCAAACTTTAGAAAAGTTTGATCAAAATGCTTCGCAACAAACTTTAGAAAAGTTTGATGTTATCAGTGATGCCGATATTCAAGAAGCAGGAGATACAAAGACAATAACCTGGAATAAAGATTTAATCGGCAACAAAACTTCTGTCTGTTATTCCTACGCAGTTCCCGCCATCCGGCCTTACCTGTATGCATTGGGTCCTGCTGGAATAGATTATGATTCGCAAATATTTACAGAAGCTCGCTCATGGTATGTGGCTGTTGACCCGACAGAAACCTCAAAATCGCCCACAGATGATACAGGTACCTGGGATAATAGTACAAACGCCTATTTATCCAATGACGTTTATGCTTCAACCGAGTACGAGCGAACGCATGAATACTATAACTATAGCTTTACTTTTCCAGCGGGCTCTACAATCACAAAGGTCGAGGTTGGAGCAGAGTACTATTACGCCAGTGATAAATTTCACATTGAATTCCAGGAAAGCTGGGATGGCGGGACAAACCGGTCAACTTTGCGTACACTTCCAGATAAATTTTCTGATAATGATGAAGTTGTATGGACTGATGTTACAGGAGATACGAGCTGGACTACGGCTAAATTAAGCGATTCAAATTTCAGGGTCAGAATAAAAGCAGTACAAGATTACCCAACAGATTTTGTTTACATGGACTGGCTTCCAGTAAAAGTAACTAACATACACCAATCCGGACTTTCAAGTTACTGCGATAACATTCGCTTATACAGGTAGTGAATCAGATGTTGTCGAGACAGGAACTGGTGACCATGTTAAGGAGAACGCAAATGTAACGGTAAACGCAACGATTCATAACTATGGAAGTAATCATACAGGAGATTACATATACGTAGGATTCTATGATGGTGAATCCGGACAGGTGGGAAGGCGATTTGCAAATATCACACTCGAGAACGCCACCGGCGGGTCGTGGATATTCAAAAATACCGATTATTATGCGGTTGCATACTGGGACCCATCGTTGATTGGAACGCATAACATTTCTGTTTGGGTTGACTGGACTAATGTGACTTGGGAAAGGTCAACAACAAACGAGAGCAACAATAACAATTCTAAGTTCATAAACGTCTCGGCATGGCAGAAATACTGGGGGAACGTATCCGTGAAACATTGTGCTTGCAGGGTCTGCTGGTAATAACATGAGCACCTGGAATTGGCCAGCCGGAAGCATCGGAAATCTCTACATCGTAAATCATAGTGCAACAATAAACTGGACTGCATTGCAGGCTCCTGGATATAATAAGACGGGTGGTGCTACGACAAATGATTTCTTGGATGCAGACATAAATCTTGGAATGAATGCCGGCAGCAATAATGCCACTGGGTTTACCAATAACAATATCACCGAATTATTTAGCACCGGCGGAAACGGAGCATCAGCAAGGAATATGACGAGTTTTACCGTTTATGGAAAGCTGATAAGCAATGTCCCGATCATCAACAGCACAGACATGACTAATCATACTGATGTAGAGAATGCGATAGTTATGACCGGGATATTATGGGATACGAGTGATGATAATCGTAATGGTGGTACTACTGGAGAATACGATACAACAGACAAAGAAGACCTCGTATTCATTGCTAATATAAGAAATGAGCATGATTATAAAATTGCAATCCCCTGCGCGCCGAATGCTGCGATTGGTGGCGAGCTGGATTTCTATGTAGAGTTGAGGTGAAATAGGTGATAGGTGATAGGTGATAGGTGAAAAGTAAGGAGTAATGCGTAAAGGAGTGATGAGTATGGGAGAGAAGAAAGGAACATCACACGCAAAAATGAGGAGTCATAAGGATCCGGATGCATGGAAAAAGAGCATGGATCCGGTGGATAGCATTTATAAAGTTACTAAATCATTTCCAAATGAGGAACTTTATAGTTTAACAAATCAAATGAGAAGAGCGGCAATTTCTGTTCCTTCGAATATCGCAGAAGGAGCAGCAAGAGGTTCTAAAAATGAATTTATTCAATTTCTATACATTGCTTTGGGCTCATTATCAGAACTTGAAACGCAGGTTATAATTGCAAATAGATTAAGATATATCGCCAAACGTCACGAAATGCACAGAATACTTTAATATATCTGCACCTAACGTAAGCAGCATAAGACCCATCGAGCTGAATATATCTACATTCGCACCCGGTGAATACCTGCTGATAACGGATTCGGATTCACTACACCTTTCCCGTTTGGAAACTGGTGACACGTCCATGATTGATTCTATTACTGGAACAGGCTCGGATTCCGGAACGAATACGTTTAACGATATTAGTACGTTTTATAATATCCCGGTTAGGGGCAACATACCGGATGTTCCGACTGTACATATAAACAGCACGGGACTAATGAGCTTTAGAGAGGGTCTGTTGCGCGATGGAAACAATAGCGTGTTCATCGCCCCCATTGAGGTAGCGATGCCGGGCTATAATGAAACGCCGTGCAACTTCCAATTTATTCTGCCCACAAACTACTCGTGTCCTATCACCTATTATATGTATTATCTCTCCGTAACGGTATCGCCATCCACAATCTCTTTAACCGCATATCCGGGAGTCATCAAAGCAGGTGGTGCTGACACCTCAACAATTACCGCTTTCGTTACTGACGAGTTTGGCAGAGGGGTAAATGGAACGGAAGTTACATTTTCTACAACGCTTGGAACAATAGAACCCCATAAAAATGAAACCACCACAGATGGCATTGCAACCGCCATCCTCAATTCTTCCACTTCCCCGGGAACGGCAGTCGTAGAAGCAAGTGCTGTCGTGAAT
>JAGXOS010000074.1 GCA_023659775.1 Methanomicrobia archaeon LH_S14
ATACATACACTTAACGATACTTAGAACTATGAAAAGGGTAACTGTTACAAAGGCTCATTCGGTTTATAAAAACCTGTATTGGAAGGATATAATTTAGAGCCGTTATTGAGATATGGAATATATCCACTTCCAACAATCAAACACGGAGACATGAGGCAAATCTCCGCGTGGACGCTTGACTACAACGGGAGTTTTAGAGGTTCTCGCTCAACAGAAAACGCATCAACGCCATAACTCATATTGCATTGCTCAGTACATGGATTCCAACGCGGGTGATTGCGGTGAGATTTCGCAGGACATTTATGCCTCGACCCCCGGAGTGGTCGTTATATCATTCAACGTGAAGGACTCATTCGAATCGACCTCGGAGGATGCGAAGAATATAACCAAACAGGTTATTCTAAATGATGAGGCCGTATGGGCAGATGACGTTTCAGGCAGTGATGCAGGATACGTGGGTTGGGTAGAAGAGGAATATGGCTGGTTAGAAGATGAGTGGGTAATTAAAAAAGTTCCACGAGTGAAATCAGGATGGACGCACGTTGACATTCCAGTGTATTTGTGCGAGGGAGACAACAAGCTAAGATTAAAGGTTTATGCAAAAGAAGCAGTCGAAAATCTTTATGTGAATGTTTATTGAGACGATGTAGAGATAAAGCCCATAAACGAATTGGTGAAAGTTGGTGACGGGGTGAGGATGAGGCGATATGGATGGTGACAATTCCAGAAATATAAATCGGGATAAAAAATGAATGATCGTGTGAAACTATTGCTGCTGTGGATGTTGTCGGCACTGCCGGTAGTTATAGCAGGTGGGATAATCGGCAGGATGTTCGCGGTGAGAATTCAGGGGCTAATTATAATTACGGGGTTTGTTTTTGCGGTTGTTTTAGTTTTAGCCCTTTATTTCTATTTTTTCGGCGATAAAATATTGCTGCGCTGGTATCACGCGAAAGAGGTAAGAGATGAGAACTCGCCTCTTTATGAAATCGCTCGCACTCTTGCAATAAATGCTGATATTCCAGCTCCAAAGGTGTTTATCGTGGATTCGGCGATGCCAAATGCATTTGCAACGGGCAGAAATGCTGAGCATGCCTCGATTGTTGTGACGAATGCATTAGTTGAACTGCTGGATAAAGAAGAAATAGAAGCTGTGCTGGCGCATGAGCTCATGCACGTGAAAAACGGAGACACGTTAATTGGCACTGAGGTTGCGGTGTTATCGGGGATACTCACTGCGTTAGCGACTTTTGCTTTATGGGGTTCAATATTTACAGGCTTCGGGCAAGAAGACGGCCCTGCACCAAAAATAATAAAATTTTTTGTTACTTCTCTGGTTGCACCAATAGCAGCGGTGATTATACAACTCGCATTATCTCACTCACGTGAATATGTAGCAGATGAGCAAAGCGTGTCTGTGCATGGAACCCCCCCCCTAAATTGGTTAGTGCATTAGAAAAACTCGAAAAAAGCTGAAATCCGATACCTTTAAAGTAAATCCCTCGCACGTGCACATGTTTATTATGAGCCCGCTGCACGTACACGATGATGTGTTCACATTGCTGGACGTTCATCTGCCCACCTACAACTCGCTGTTTAACACGCATCCCGCTACTCATGAACGAGTTGAACGCTTAAAGAAGATCAATATTATTGATAGAGGAGGCAGCTAAAAAATAGATAGATATGAGAATAAAAATATCGGCTTTGGCAAGGTCCCTTTTTTTAAGTTTTATGTCGTATTTGTTTGTTTTATTTGTTATAATCATGATTGCCACGTTTTATAATAAGGATTTTGTTTTTATGCGGGCGGCTGCTATTTCCGCAGTTTATTTGGGTACTTTGGTAGTTCTCTTCGCAATGATGGTGTTGGTATTCCGGGTTAAGCTGAGTGTGCGGAAGGAGACTTTTGAGGATAGATTCAAAGAAGTTCTTGCGGCGGCAAAAGAAGGCGAACTGCGATGTTTAAATGGTAAGCGGTGGGATGGAAATGCAGTATTGATTGTTGTTGATGCCTCATTGGATTCGATTGGATTAAACTACTTCAAAATCGTTGTGCCGAGAGTTAAGAGGTTTTACAGTGATTACGTAAAGACAAACGAGATAAGTTCGTTTAATGCACTTTCAAAGCTTTCGCCAGAAGATGCGAGATTGAGAAGTATAATGAATAACAGACGTGTTTGGCAGGCTGCAATAGGTATAAGTCGTGTTTTAGATAAACTAAGGGAAGATAAGGGGTTAGATACCGATTTTGATGCGTTGAGGTATTGGGCTGAGCACGCGAACCATAAGGAATGGAAGAAGGATGAAATAGGAATGGTTAACGGTGTCGGACTGATTACATTTCAGTATCTGCGAATGCAAGCTGGTATAAATACGAGCATGCCGGATAAGATAATAAAGAGAGTGGTGGAACGAGAGTTTGGAGTTCATGCGAACGATGATTTGCAGTTTATCGAAGAGATGGAGAGGTTATCAAAAGAGATAGGATATTCGCAGATATTGATATGCTGGGCGATATGGTTGAGAGAGTCGAATATGGGGGAAGAAAAATGGGAAGCACTGTAAAAAATCTATTTGCTCATCTTGTCTAATACGTATAGCAGCACTGCCACAACAATTACGAATATAACCCACCCGAGATGCACATAAACCGTATACATCAATTCTTTACCATAGTAAAAACCAACGATATAGAGCGTAGAGACACGCATAAGGTTTGCAATGTATGCAACTGCAACCGAGATTAAAAGCAGTGAGGAAAATTTGCTTCTTTCTACCTGTTCTATCCTCGTGTAAGCGACCATGAGCGCTATCAAGAGAAACATCGAATATAAACCTGAACAGGGGTCCACCGATTATAACACTCATGTCCTCTACGCCTCGAATGCGAACCGTCTCGGTAGCAATTACGTGAATTGGGATACCTATTGTTTTGATGATGAATACAGAAGGGAGCAAGACGAAATAATGGTCGAAGGTATGCGTGAAGTCTATATTCAGGTGGTTGAACAAGCTGAAGAAGAAGAGGAAAAGAACGATGAAGGTAGCGGACATGTAGGCGCCGAACTTACCCATCCGGCTTATTTCTTCCTTATTTATGTCATAAGCGATGAGCGATACCGAGCAAGAAAGTCATGGTGTCTAAGGTGCCAAGTTCACTGTGGGTGAGGATGTTATAAGCGATGTCTGAGGCAACAATCAGCGCACCCACAAACATGTGTAATTTAGATTGTTTAATCACATAAGATTTGCCGACTTTGATTCTTGAAATCAGAATGATAGCGATTATGAACAGGAGAATGCCGAGGAAAATGGAGCCTTCGCTGATTTCAACGGTAGCGCCCAAGAAGAGTGCAAAGATGGGTAAGAATAAGATGATATTTTTATAGTCGAACATGTTTGTTGTTACTATTGGGGTGGATGATTTTTATACCTTTTGATTGTTCTATAATTTTCTTCGATAAAAACAAGTCAATCAACGAAGGGAAAGGGGCATACACAGGTTTGAACGATAGTGCAAATCACTATGTTTTCAACATTAATAGAAGCTTTGATTGATGGTGATATAAAGTATGAGGGTGTTAGAATAGTGAATAGAGGGAAGTTCTTTGTCATAAAGCAGGGTTCAAAAATTATGTAATAAGTGCTTTCGGCTATTATCTCTCCAGAAACAGATAAGATAGTCATCTAAACCTTCAATAAAGTTTCTAACTTTTAATATGATTCGAAAAGAATAAGAGATAGACGATAGATGATGAAGTGTGAGCATAAGAGTTGCGGTGCCGCAGAAAAGGTTTGGCTCCCTTATGAGGTAGATGGAGCGGAAAGGGGATTTAAACCACATTCATACTGCATCCACTGTGGGACTATTAAAAACATCAGTTCAGGTTCAGATAAACCAAAAGGCATTGGATACTATATTAATGTCCTCTCAGAAATGGGGAAATATCCAGGCAAAAAACGTTTCACTAAAGTTCAAATGCGGCTTATTGTAAAGGAACTGGAGGATATGGGTGATTTCTGTGATACGTATTGGGTAACGGGATCTGCTCAGGATAGAATGTTCATTATCGCGGTACAGAAATATTGTAAAATCTCTGAAGGATTCATAAAATTCTTCTTGTAACTACCTGTCGTGTCTGAATTGATGAGGGATGATAAGAGGACCGGCGGGAATAGAATAGCGGATGCTGAGAGCGGCTTAGCCCTTTTGTTTTCTGTGATGGAACAGGAACATGTTAAGTAAACCTTGAAACTACACAGTATAAAGTGTTATTGGTATTGCCTTAATCCCTCTATGATATCTTTTATTATTGTACCATTCTCTATATTCTTTTATTTTTCCGTTCAGCCACAGAGGGAATTTCTTGTTTCTATACTTGTAGGTGCATGATCGAATTGCTCTGCGACAAGCAAGTACCTGCTGTAATCATCGATGCACACAAAAAACCAGTACTTCTTTCCTTGCACTGAGTACGGTCCTTTAAGGTCAGCCTGCCAGAGTTCATTTTGTCTCTTAGCTCTGAAGACTTATTTCTTCTTTAAGAGAATGAAAAGAAGATAGGGATGAAATAAAAGATTGCCCTGATATGTAACCTTTTAGACTTTACTTAACAGAGAAGGCGTTATACATGGCTTCGCTATGGTATTCGAGGGTTCATAGGAGAGTAGTAAACGAGATGGTCGTGAGCAAGCTGTCCACGCTTATGGAGAAACTGAAAGCGACATCGGGTGCAAGAGTATTTAAGCGAGGATATGAAAAAGCGGTTGAGTTGTTGAATAAAGGCGAAAGTATATTTGCGTGGGCGCCTTCGTTAAGAGAATGGTTGAAAGATCCGGATTATGTGTTCTGGCTTGGTGCAGGGGGTTTAAGAATTGGTAGATGAGAAGGAGCTTTGCATGCGAAATGATAAACATGAGTCACAGAATATAACATAACTACTCAAAGCTGTGAACCAAATGCACTTTCTCATGACAATTGACGTAGAAAGCTTTTCAATTCCGCGGAATAGAGAGGATTCAGAGATTGCAAAGCAAATATATGAAGTGGGTTTACCTCGCTTGCTCGATCTACTCTCGAAACATGATCTCCAAAGCACTTTTTTTTTTTCACTGGCATGTTCGCAGAGCAATCACCGGAATCCGTTGAGCTTGTGAAAGAACATGGTCACGAGATAGGATGTCATGGCTACGATCACTCTCCACAACGAGCGTTTGATGTGCTTAGCTATGAGGAGCAAGTGAACGAGTTGAAAAAAGCAAAAAAGGTTATAGAAGACGCAGCAGGTAGAATAGAGCCGTTCCGAGCGCCGATGTTACGAATAAACAAGGATACAATTAGAGCTCTGGAAGGAACAGGATTCCATTCAGATAGCTCAGTTCCATCACAAAGATTCGACGGTCCGCTGACTTTTGGGTCGAAGAGGAAATTAAAATGGTTGATTGCACCGAGGAAACCATATATGATTTCGTCCGATTCCGTAGTAAAATCCGGCTCGTCTAATATTTTAGAGATCCCGATCTCCGCGACACTATTTCCATTCATCGGAACGACAATGCGGATAAGTCCGTTTATAACTAAAATATTGCAAAAATGTTTGTATCACGAGTCTAAAACGACTGGCAAGCCAATAGTATTTCTATTTCATCCAAATGAGTATGGATTTGAGTTTGTGAGTGCAAGCGAATATAGGAAGATTTATAAAACCAATCGGCATTAATACATTTATTCAAAGGCAATGATATTTAAAAAGGTGTGATAATAAAATTAATATGAGGGAAATGGTATGAGAAAAGGTGAGCTGGCTGGGATTTTAGAAGACCTTGCTGAAGAGAAGAAAATAAATGTAGAAGATGTCAGGGAGGAAGCATTCCGGCTTTACTTCAATTTGAAGCCTGAGTTAAAACTGGAAGGTGTTATCATTTCCTATTTGAAGGGCAAATGCTCTCTATCCAGAGCAGTAGAGCTGGTGGGGGTTACCGTACCAGAATTCAAAGAGATTCTGGCATCCAGAGGGATAATCAGAGAAACCGAAGGGAAGGGTGTTTCTGAGATGGACCACAAGATAAAAGAGATATTTAAGTGACATGGCGGTCTCGATGGAAAAGGTTGAGGAACTGCTCAATATGAAGAGGGAGGGTTGACCCCCCCTAAGCACCAAATTCTAAACAATTCCTAATATCTAAATCCAAAATACAAAACAAACATTTCTAAAGGAAGCTTTACAAAAGAACGCTTCGCAGTTTTTGTCATTGGTATTTTGAGATTTGATATTGTTCAGGATTTCGAATTTAGGGTTCAGGATTTTAGGGAAAAGCGGAAATCTTTTTTGTCCACTGGATAAGGGGATGCAACAATTGAGGATATGCACCTTTATCGGCTCCAAATCCCTGCTCGGCAGCTTGTTTATGTACCATTCGCCCTTCGCTTCCTCGAACAGGGTCTCTATCAACCAGCGATTCCCGTAATCCTCGATAATCTGCTCTGGCGCTGCGTTAAACACGTCCGTCAGCCAGATAGACTTATCTTCCTTCGATAACCGCGCTCTTTCCCCTTTTACCCCTCGTTACGTACTCCATATGTTCTTTATCGTCCAGCCAGAGGAAGTTTGCCTCATCGTTTATCCCCCGCACCTCGAAGTAAATAGGTATCCGATACACGACATCGTAGATCACGAACAGCTTGTACCCCCTCACGTTCTCTTTCGTCTGATAATCGAAGACTTCCTCAGCACCCTCGTAAGTCAGTCCATCTACGCGCATTTTACTGCTATCGCACGCCGCCGTCTCACCAGTCACGAATCCGAGGATTCTCATCCACTGAATGATCGTTTGATGGGCTTTTCGCAGCTCTTCGTCCAGGCCGTATGCGTTCTTGAATCCCAGTATGAGCTTGACGATGTACGCGAGACTGATTTGCAGCGGTGTATAGACGCAGTTGCTCCTCTTTTCCACCTTCATGTCCTCCAGGATGTTTACGATGCCCAATCCGTAGAGGACGTAGAGCATGAGATTGAATCCAGCCCATTTGGTGGCGGTGCGGCGTATTTTCTTATTGATGC
>JAGXOS010000075.1 GCA_023659775.1 Methanomicrobia archaeon LH_S14
ATGTTGCCGTTGTGAGTTCCCATAATGCTCGGGTATGTGCCCTTGCCGGTATCGAGCGGTTTTGGTGGGATTGGTAATGGTAACGTCCTCGCTGTTCTGTTAACCCACGTTACATTTACATTCCCAACTTTGTCCACCGTATGCGTTCCTATCTCATAACAGGTATCCGGGTCGAGGTCTGTGGCATTGTAGAAAGGATAAGATGTGTTCGTATGCCATGTTCCATTCAAGTACACTATCGTGTAATTGAAGTCAGCATCCGGTGGATTTGTCCATGTCCAGCTTATCCAGAAGTTCCCCGTCACGTTTGTAAGATTGGTAATGCTTCCGGGTGGGTATGTATCAATTAAGGTAATTACGATATCCTGCTCGAATCCACCTTTATTCATCTCTTCCGCTGTAACCGTGTGATTGAACTCGGTGATGTTACCATTGCTTGCGCAGAAGCGGAGTACATCATCTGCACTCACATTCCCTGAGGTAGTTAAAACCTGATAGTAGTTTGAACTCTCATTTGTTTCTGCAGTAAAAACCTCAGCGGTATTCAGGTTCGTTATCGTCACGTTATGATTTAAAACAGGCTCACCTGTAGAATAGTTAACCCACCCATATATTAGGAATGGGGTTGGCGGTGCTTCTTCCTTATATTCCACGACCAGAAATGCATTGCTCGGCATCATGTTGTCGCCGTCATCGCCCTGATCTGCTATGTTGACGCTGGCATTGAGATAATCCGTTACATCAGTCAGATTCATCCCGACCTGTGTATTTCCAAGAAGGCATTTCATGCAAATGCCGTCAAGCGATACGTCGTTGGGTCCACTATAGCCGCATACATCATACGCACCCCCCCATGCACATCCTCCAAGCTCAATGCCATTGAAGTACGGCACATTCTGCCAGACTCCACCCCATGGCGATACCACGCCCAACGTTGCATTCTTTACCCTGCTGAGGTCAATGCTGCCCTCAAATGTTGCGTTGTTGATGCAATCCTCGAGTCCAAGTCCCATTCTATATCCACCCATGAGCACGTCAGCACCTTCGTTGACCCAGTATTCTCGCTCTGGCATACTTTCGTTTTCATAAACGACAAGAACAGCCGGAGCGGCAAAGGAGTAATGGTGTGCAAACCTGCCATCCTTCCCCTGCCAGGAGTTTAATGGCTCATTCAGGTTTGTTATGTTCATTACGTAAGTTCCACTTTCATTCACATATCCCGTAATATCGTAGGCATAAGCCCCCCATACAAGAGTTCCATAGCCTGTAAGCGTGCTACAGTCGAGCCAGCTCTGTTCCATGCTCAGGTCATAAATGTCATTAGAAGGCGTCTTCAGCGTGATGCCTACCTTCGGTGCTTTAAACCCGGGCTTTGACCACGTGTGGTAGAAATACAGTCTTGCCAGCTTCGGTTCACCCGGAATATCTAAATCGTAATTGACCTCATGATAAGTGCCGTACTTGGTACCCGGTTTCTCACCTTCTCCACTGTGATACCGACCATCACCGGTCGTGTATATCATTCCGCCTCTTACTGTATCATGCGCGTAATTCTCCAGTGGCTCATCAGCCATGTAGCCGTTCCACTTCACGGTCTCTGAAGCTGTCATGTTGTTGTTGGTCTCGTTGCTCTCTGATACTTCATTGGCTTCGTCAACCACTGCCTCTAACGTGTACGTCTTAGTGGTATCAGTATGCGTGAGTATAGCGCCTTCTACAGTATCAGTCCATCCCAGGGGGTCTTCTCCTTCTGGATTCCACTTGAATACGAGCGTCTCATTAGAACCAGCGCTCAAGTTTGAGATGCATTGTTCTCCAATAAACTCGCCGTCTGCATACAGGCTGACATTAAACGCATCAGCATCGGCAGTGCCATTGTTCTTTACCGTGACGTTAACATAGTTCGTGAGGTTGAACCATGCGTAGCCGGTCTTTGCTCCTTCGTAATGGTATGCGTTCACATCGCTAACGATAAGGTCAGGCATTGCTGCCGCATCCTGTCCCTGAACCATGAACACGGCAGAATAAACACGCTCATCTGCACTGACCGGCATTGGCATGCTGAATGCTGCTAATGCTAATACCGCTAACATCACAATTGATGCGATTGCTTTTTTTTTCATTTTTCACATCTCACCACTTTTTTATGTATATGCAAAATTCTTCTACTACCTATATAAACTTTTCTATTTTATGCTATTATATCAGATGATTTTGTAAATATTGTATATTGCTTTTTGTATTTGTTTACCGCCGAGAACGCGGAGATGACAAAGAAAGAAAGTCTCTGGCTGCAAGGTGGGCTTGCTGATCAACTTCAATGCCAAGGTTTCCACACTCAACCTTAAGCTATTATCTGTTTTTCTTTTAGCACAAACCTTTTCTTAGAAAGAAAAGCTTTACCAAAAGAAATTTCTGGTGGCGGCGTTGGCGTTGGTGAAGGATAATTCTTGAATTTATCCATCAGCGGTCGGTGGTCCTTGTTGGTGTGCAAGAACCACCTTTTTATACTCAAGAATCAATAATAACATAGAGGTAAAGGAGGTATAGAAGATGCAAAAAACGATAGAGGTTGTGTATGAGAAGGGTATGTTTAAGCCTTTGATGCCTGTGAAATTGAAGGAAGGTGAGATGATTACAATTAGAGTTGCAAAAATAGAATCAGACATCAGGACAGCGGAAAGCATACTTTCGAGGTTGGATTCTTTACCAAAGAGAAAGGTTGATTTAAAACTAGCTGAGGAGCTATACTATGAGGGAAAGGATAGTGATTGATTCTTTTAGAGGATTTAACAAGCACCGCAATTAAAGTTCTATATGTTAATGAAGAAATACTTCATCTATCAAAAAGGTTTTCTTTTGAGTACAAGCTTCTCCCGAATGACGCTCTAATCGCCGCTACTTGCAAACATCACGGAATCAATAAAATCGCCACCTTTGACCCCGACTTCAAAAGAGTTGATTTCTTAGAAATAATCACAAACCTTTCTTAAAAAGAAAGTTAACTTGACTAAAGAAACGAGTCTTTTTTTCTTTTAGCACAAACCTTTTCTTAAGAAGAAAAGCTTTACCAAAAGAACATACTCTTTCTTAGCACAGGTTCTTTCTTGTAGAAAGAAAGTGTTTTGTAAAAAGAAAAAGTGTATCAACGCAACCAATCCCATCGCATTGAACTCCGGCACGCCTGTTGGCGTTGGTGTTGATGTCGGTTCTGGCTCTGCCGGCGCTGGATAATTCTCGTATCCCACCATCAGCGGTTGGTAGTCATCGTCGGTGTGCAAGAACCACCTTTTTATACGCAGAAAACAATAATAGTCATGAGGTGTATAGAAGATGCAAAAAACAATTGAGGTTGTGTATGAAAAGGGTATGTTTAAGCCGTTGGAGCCCGTAGAATTGGAGGAAGGTGGGAAAGCAAAACTTACAATAGAGAGGGAGAAGGGGGTCATCACATCGGAAGACATTGAAGAATTAAGGGAGTCTATTAGAAGTTTACCTAAGTCGAAAATCAACCTAAAAAGAGTAGATGAGATATACCATGAGGGAAAGATGCTTGATTGATACCTCTCTTCTCCTGAAAGTTATACTTGAAGGTTAGAAAGCACAAAACTCAAGAAATATAGCTTTCATAGACTAAAAGATGCGTTCGAAAAAGGTAGTGGGAACGAGTTGGTAGTGGAAAGGTTACATCTGCTCAATTCAATAAAGGATAAACTGATTGTCTTAGAGGGTGTTTAGAAAGTCTATTTACGATCTTAAAGCTTGATTATTTCGCGCCAGACGTCTTATCTGGATAGCCCAATCCACTAATTTTCCGGCATATCCTCCATCAGCCCAGATCAACTTTAAACATAAATACAAATTTCAGAGGAGTTTTGTACTTTTCAAACACCCTCTTAGACCTAACTGAAGATATCTTTGAGATTGCCAAGGAAGTTGTTGAGAAATATCGTCTATTGCCAAATGACGCACTTATTGCAGCAACTTGCAAGCATCACGGAATCAATAAAATCGCCACCTTTGACCCCGACTTCAAACGAGTTGATTTCTTAGAAATAATTACGGAAGAATAAAAAAAATAAAATAAGCACCCCGGAAAAAAAAGAAACCCGGGGGGGGAAAATTTTTTGCATTTTTTTTCTTGCACTTTTCGTTGTCATTGCTTCCCTATTTCCTATTGGCTATTCCCTATTGCCTACTGTCCCCATTCTCACTCTCTCCTCTTCCTCTTCGAGCCCACTGCCGTCACCGCAAGCAGCACGCTCAACACGCCAACCAACGCGACCAATCCGAGCGCATTGAACTCCGGCACGCCTGTTGGTGTGCAAGAACCACCTTTTTATACTCAGAAAACAATAATAGTCATGAGGTGTAGAGAAGATGCAAAAAACAATAGAGGTTGTGTATGAGAAGGGAGTGTTCAAGCCGCTGGAGCCCGTGGAATTGATAGAAGGGGAAAGGATAGAGATAGAGATAAAGGGAGTTAGTAAAATAAAAGAGCTTTCTGATAAATACTTTGGAATAGTGAAACTAAATTTGAAAAAAGAAGAGATGGGAAGAATTCTCAATAAAATAGAGGAAGAGATGTATGGTTGATATCTTTCTGGATACCTCCGTTTTTATTTAAAAATTTTAGAGGTAGATCATGAGATTTTCACCTTATCTGTAAAAATATCGGAGAAATACGGCTTACTCCCAAACGACGCTCTAATCGCCGCTACTTGCAAACATCACGGGATCAATAAAATCGCTACCTTTGACCCCGACTTCAAACGAGTTGATTTCTTAGAAATAATTACGGAAGAATAATAAAAAAATAAAATAAGCACCCCCGGGGAAAAAAGAAACCCGGGGGGAAAATTTTTTGCATTTTTTATCTTGCACTTTTCGTTGTCATTGCTTCCCTATTTCCTATTGCCTATTGCCTATTCCCTATTGCCTACTGTCCCCATTCTCACTCTCTTCTCTTCCTCTTCGACCCCACTGTCGTCACCGCAAGCAACCAATCTGATTCATTCGATTTCAATCTCCTTTCTTATGAAATCTATCTTCAGGATATGTCCCGATAGCATACGAGTCCCTATAAGCGCATCTTCAGATTCGGTTAACATTATTCTGGCATCTTTTAGCTCATCGCCGAACTTAACTGAGCCTATAAAGACCAATTCACGCTTTCTTGTTCCGTCTGCTAATTCAACAGTAGCAATTTCTTTAAGTCGAAGACCGAGTTGTATCGCAAGCTGGATAGGCAAACAAAGATCGCTATCAAAGCCTGTATCTATAATAGCATCCATTGTTAATCCGTTTATAGCGAGATTAACCTTTGGTTGCCCATAACTATCTATATAGCCCCTCATTTTGCTTACCTCCGAACAAATGCTGCTCTATAACCGACCCTTGCCAAATAAAACACTTTATCAGGGTATTTCTCGGTTGCTTTTCCATCTGCTTCCTGGGGGGTCTTCCCCAAGAAATAATCACCGCTTTCCACTTCAATGGCTAAGAACTCGCCTTTGTGCGCTGGCTCAAGCCTATCCCGTATCTTCTTGTAGATTTCTTCCCCTTTTTCCACGAGCTCATCCTTATCTACTATCCTTATCTTCTCCATCTCTATTCCTGTTCCTGTTCCCATTCCCAATCACCCAATTAGATTCTTTGTTCTCATCCCTTAAAAAACAACTTTTTTACCTTCGGTAAAAACCTTAACTAAAATATTCCTACAGATTTTCTTTTAGCACAGGTTTTCTTTTGTAAAAAGAAAGTTGCAATTTATTTTACGATATAACATATATGTTGTATAACAATATCGTTGGGGAAAGATAACGTCTTGCTTGTTGCTCCGAGGAGATACGGGAAGACTTCGGTGATGAAAGAAGTAGTTAGAGGTATCTCCTCCCTCCTCTTACTTTGTCCTGAGCTAAAATGATTTTGTCAAAACGACTAATTAAATCCCGGGGAATGGATACACCCGTTCTCGTTACTTTTTTTTCTTTTTCCATTGTTTTTATTTTTTGATTTGCGAATTTTGCTCAAGTAATTGCTTCACAGCCTCGCTCTTAAGCGCTTCTTCTCCATGCACATCCCTGATATGGTCGAGGATGCCAACCTTCTCAGCACCGCAGAAAGGGCAGACATATCCTCTTTTATCTCCAACTCTTTTCACCTTAATGTATTTCTCAGGTTTTAGCAAAGGAAATATCTGCTTGTAACCAAGAGCAAGCCAGAGCAGGAATGGTAATGCTACCCTGCAAGTCCCGGAAAGGAAAATAACGAATATGCTATAAAATTCACCTGGAGCGGGAGGGGTCTGAAGGTAAACATAAGAGATTTGCAGTATCACCCGGAAGAAGAAGAGACTAGGAACGCCAATAATCAACCCTTTTAAGACAGCACTAAACCTTTTCTTTTCAAGAAAAGGTTTAAAAGAAAGGTTTGTTGCCAATACCAAAGCGATAAAAGGCGGGATACAGCTTCTAACTCCTTGAGAATAGAGGAAATCCGGTGTTGGATTTAAAGACATTTCTACTCCGATGAGCGTGAAATAAGCAGCGGTTATCTTTAATATCGCCGAGAAATAAGCGGATGCAAAAGATATCCAGAGGAGATAGAGTAGAGTAGAAAGGAATAGGAATTTAACGAGAAAAGAGGTATATTTTCCGTGAAGCCCTTTACTCTCTTCATGGTTATAAAGCCGCTCTACAACCCTCTTACAAAAAGCCAGTAAATCTTTTTTCATCTTTCCATATAAGATTGGAATGCCGATCATTCCGATTGCTTTTTTCTTTAAACTCGTTGGATATGCAAATATGACCGAGCAATAAACGATTATCGAGAATATCCCGGTGCATTCGCCAATTACAAAAATAAGCGAAATTAAGTGCGAAACAAAGGATTAAGAATATTAAGACTGCTTTTAATGCTTCTTTTCGCTCCGGGAGGATATTACTTACTCTTTTCATAAAACTTCTCTTTTAAAAAGAAACTTTTACTAAAGAAACAACTTAATAGCGGGTATCCAGTCA
>JAGXOS010000076.1 GCA_023659775.1 Methanomicrobia archaeon LH_S14
GCGAAAACAGGTAAAGACAGAGCAATATAGGCGGAACTCCAGCGACAACTCGATTCTATGGGTCTAAAAGTAAAGCGAGGGGTAGTTCAAGATGCGACTTTTATTACTTCTGATCCCGGACATGCTAAGGCGGATACGCCGCGAGGGAACGAAGCAAAGACGAGGAGAAGCAAGGATGGCACGTGGGCAAAGAAAGGCAGCAAATCCTTCTTTGGCTACAAACTCCACAGTAAGCCGGACATGGACTACGGGCTCATAAGGGATCTCGAGACGGCCACTGCGGCGGCGGTTCACGACAGCCAGGTTGACTTATCCAGGGAAGGCGAGGTCGTGTACCGTGACAAAGGATATCACCCCTTGAGCATCATGGATAAGTTGCGGAATATCAGAATCAGCAAAAAGCGAGCTCCAGGCGAGAGGCAATAAGAAACAAAATTCAAGGGGGTATTTAAAAAATAGCAGAATGACATCTATTAGGATCATGGGCAGGACCCTTCATGGATATATGCCCGGGCAGGGCATATTGACAAACCCAGACTTTAGTATCTATGGTCTTACACAAGGTCACACTGTAATTTTATGGTTCCAAAACAATGAAAATGCTTGTAAAACCGCTCTTAAAAAGTTAATTAAAGGGGATAATTTTGAGGTTATTGAATCTTCCTCACAGGTCCCCATTGTAGCAGATGAAGAGCAACTGGAAATGCGATTGCGTGAGATAGTGGAAAAGCTGTGGTACAGGGGATGAAGAAATGCTATGAGGGCATAAAACGAATAAATTATACGTAACATATTGCTCTGGAAAGAAGGACGAAAAAGAGAAAGAGAAATCTATCCCAGCAATAGAGAGTTATGACTCGGATAGGATACGATGGGTGTACAACTTAAGCATCAAAGATAAGGCTGATTTTGCGATTTTATCTGGCGTTCTTGGACTTTTATATCCCAATGAGAAAATCCCGTATTACGATCACAAAATGAACGAAGATGATGTATTAGCATATTCGGCATAGATGCAGGAGTAGATATTCTTTCTATTGATGCTACGGTTACAAGAGAAGAAGAGAATTGCTGGGTAATAACAGATAGAGAAGAATTCATTGTTAGGAAAGAAAATGGGAAGCTAAACATTTTAGACATATACACCACATTAAACGAGGAAAAAGAACAACTTGATTTGAGAATGATACAAAAAACAGGTTATGAGGTGATAGATTAGTTTGTGCAAGAGAGATGGCCAAGCTAACTATAGGACCTTTATTTACCGCCGGGCCTACCCAGATAAAAGAAACGGTCTAATCTCCTGCTGAAATCACTCCATACACCCTCTTTTCCTTTCGCCTCCTCATGCTTCTGTATCTGCATGAATTCCTTGAGCTGAGAATCGAGCAGATCTGCATAACACAATGCTTCTGCTTCTGCAAACAATGGCTTCACCGGGGAGCCCCATTCACCGTAATTATGATGACTCAAGATCAGGTGCAGCAATCTAAGCGAAAGTTCTTCCGGAAAACCTTTTATCCCTTTTATTTTATCTTCCACCATTCGATAGCCCAGCACGATATGGTCTATCAGCCCTCCTTCTTCTGTTACGTCTATCCGAAACGAATATTCATAAGCCGCTGTTTTCCCTATATCGTGCAGGATGGCACCTGCAAGCAACAAATCCCTATCAAGTTCGGGATATAGCCCGGAGATGGTTTCGCATATCGCTACAACAGACTGAGTATGCTCTATCAACCCGCCGATGTAATTATGGTGATGAATTTTAGCGGCTGGTGCCTTCTTAAAGGAATTTATAAAGTCGGGGTCGTTGAGGAAAGAGAAAACCACACGCTTAAGATACTCATTTTCCATTCGCTCTGCGGTTTTTACTATTTCTGCGAACAAAAAATCTATATTTTTCGATGTCCTTGGCAGATATTCCGCGATGTCGTTTTTTTCTGTGCTTCTTTCAATCCCATCGAGCTCGAAGATCAACTGTAAGCGACCTCTAAATGAGTCCACCACGCCCTTTATACGAACGATGTCGCCGGGTTCAAACAGAGATGCGGCTTCTTCGGCTTTCTCCCAGCACTTCCCCCATATACTGCCCGTGCTATCGCCTAATTTCACCTGCAGGTAGTAACCTTCTTTTGAGGTAAATTCCTTTAGTTCCTTCTCCATCGTTAAAAAAGTTGTATCAACAGTGTTCCCTACCCTTAAATCTTTCACTTTTTTAGTTTCTCTCATTTTTATTTGTTCATAAAAATATAGATTTTTTTTTTATAAACCATGCGTAATTTATTTTAATATAAGTGAAATAGTAACGAAATGATGGATTTAAAGAAGGGAAAGCAATTATCGCTTTTGGTGGGTATTGAGGATGAGCATCCGGAAGTTGAAAGTGTTGATGAGGAACAATTAAAAATAGAATACGCCGAAGACCGAAGTAAAAAACCATTTTTTGAAGCAAAGGGCATTCGTATCTATCACGATGATTTTTTGACAACCGAGCACGTAGAAGAAGGTACAATAGATTTAATTGTTACATCACCCCCATACAATGTAGATATCGGATATAATTCTTATGATGACAGAATTTCTTACCCTGTTTATCTTGAGTTTACCAGAAAGTGGCTTGAGGAAGCTTATAGAGCAGTGAGAGATGATGGTAGATTCTGCTTGAATATCCCTTTAGATAAAAACAAGGGAGGGCAGCAGAGTGTTTATGCTGATATAGTGAGCATTGCTAAGGGCTCACCGCAAAATAAATTCCAGTTTTATGTTTTTTGTGTCGTTCTAAATGTAATTTTAACATCTCTTTCTCTGAAAAAGTTTTACCTTTTTCATAAATACCCTCATCCAATTGAGCATCTATGCTAAGACCTTTTGTAGTTGTTGTTCCTTTGATTAAGTTAACAATTATTTCATAAGACGTTAGTGGTTTTCCTTTCCAGTTCATGCTTATGAATGAAAACATACGATGTTCTATTTTATTCCATTTACTTGTTCCTGGCGGGAAATGGCAAACGACAATTTCAAGACTGGTTTCATTTGCAACGGTTTGCAAATATTGTTTCCAACCTTTATTACGACCACCATTACTTCCACCGCCATCCGCAGTAATCAATAATTTAGTAGCGTTAGGGTATCTTTTTCTCCTGAGTAAATTCCACCATCTTCTTATGCTTTCAACGGCAAATTCCGCTGTATCATAATTATACTTATACCAACGTTCACAAAACCTTCATTTCTTGCAGGATCATAAGCCCCATAAGGAGTTACTCTTCCCTCGGCTAAAGATAAGAAATCGTAGACGTTCACTTCATCAGCTTCTCCTTTTTTCTTCCATGTTTGGCCATTGTTTTTAAAATTACCGACGAATTCTTTCTTTTTCGCATCAACAGAGATGACTGGTTCCCCCGCGGTCACAAATTCTTTTGATTTTTCATTGATATAATTGAATTGTTCATCTCTTTCAGATATTTTATGCCCTCTCAAACGCAATTCGTTTGCAATAGAATATGTTGATTTATTTGACCATTTTAATTTTGATAATTACTCATTGGGTATCCTGTTTTCAACTTCAGTCACCCCTCTTTTTATCGTTTTATAATCCATACCTGTAAGTTTTCCGACTTTCGAGATTCCGCCACAACCAAATTCTAGCGCTTTTAGACCTGCCAACTGTCGTGCTTGCACCTCATTAAGACTTCCTAAAAATCCTATCCAATGTTCATCTGAATCATTTTTTCCCATGCGTGTTTAGAAGAAGGACTTTATATATAAATTTGTGGATTTAATTTTGCGGTGACGACTAAGGAGGCGCTTCTTCGTGAGCTCAAAGAAGTAGAAGAGCTTGTCCGCCTTCATCGCCTTTCCCCTCGTTGGGTGTTTTGTCCCCGGGATTTTCACTTTACGAGTCCATCTGGCGACCACGTGCTCATCCACGCTGATTTTGAGTTTTTTCCCAAAGAAATCGCTTAATGGTCTCGTCAAATCGTCAAATCGAAGCACGAATGACTTTCTACATCCTTTCATCCATCTGAAGAGGGTTGTTCGGCTTAAAACACCGTTTCTCCCGGTTAGGACGGCAAATCCTGGGTCTGAGAGATCTTCTAAATGAAAAGGGCTCTCTATGCGGAAAACTGATAAAAAGAACTGTGTCAGGATGGCTTCAACGCTTCCGGGTAATCCGTCATAAGCCTGCCTGATTTTCTTCACCATATAAGCAATAAAAGGAGCTAAAAGCCAGCCTCCGGCATAATTCACGTGAACAGTCCTCTTTTCCTTTTTCCTGACCAGCTTGTACAGGTCAGAGAGGTCATATTCCTCCAATTCACGCTCTATCGTCTTCACTGACACCTCAAGCTTGTATTCTTCCTTGAGATACCGCGCTACGTCTTTGAGTGTGGAGCGGGGGTGATCCATGATATACTTCACTATCCGCCCGAATATTCGCTTTTTTATCTTCTTCTTTCGCCCTCTCTTCTTCCCTTCCTGCGGAAAATCACCATTGGAGTTCTCAAATTGATCTCTGATGTTCCTGACCTGTCTATCTGAGTAATTAGTTACAGAAGCAACCGTTTTCTGCGGAATACCACAGAACAGTAAGAAAAAGACCATTCCATTATCCAGCGTATCCAGTGAGATGGGTGATTCGAATCTAAAAAATCGCTTACCGTATCTGCAATCATCTCTTTTGTGTTCATAACCACTCTATTGGAAGTGGCGGTTATTTAAAGATAACGGAAATAATAGGCAATAAGAAAAGGAAGGTAAGTTATGTCACCCTACTCTTAAATTCTTAAGTTAAAACCGGAAATGAATTTTGACCGGGTTTTTGGGATTGAAACAATTGATGTTTATTATTTCTTCTACATCAAAATCCTTCCATGCTCCTGCAAATTCCATTAAATCCTTTCTGCCCTTATCCTTATCGGTAAGTCTATCAATAACCTCACTGAAGCTCTCTCCCTCCATCTTCTCCATTTTTAATTTTTTATACGCATCTTCCGTAATTGTTACTGTTTTTGTCCCCATGTATAGTTATGTGTATGTTTAACTGTATCCTCTCCAAATTGATTGGTAATAGGGAGGGATACGCTACTTCACAGTTACCCATGGATTGAGCATACTGTCCAGTCATACATACCCATCAATATTCTATCTACTGCACTATCCGATAAGTTCTGCGGTATACCATACCCATCCGCCCTTTTCATCCTAACCCATATCGTTGTCCATCTCCGGAAACCTCTTCACCATAATCAGTTCCGCAAGCGAAGGCAAGCGAAGGCAAGTGAAAACGTTTGCTGACCCGATCGTAGATATACTCATACGCACTTACGCCCAACTTCTTCGCCGTTTAAACGATCGTCAAAAAGGTATCATTTGCCTTTGTGCCGTCTTCGGTCATGGTATGCAGGCTCACGTCACGCTTGCGAACCCGCGCTCTCGCGCCCAATTCCGCATCGTTATTGTGTAAGGGAAGTTCCGGGTGTTTCAACACCATCGAGAGTTCCGACTTTTTATCCTTACTCTTTGCAATCCGCTCATCCAGAGCTGGATACCCGGTTTTCGTGGAAAACAATTGATCAAAATTAGCCGATAGTGCTTCCGCCTCCTCGTGAGGCGAATTTTCCCCGAACTCCGAGAGGTTTCGGAAATAATCCCAGTATTTGCTCCGAAATTCATCGAGTTTTTCGCCGTGCACAGGCACCACGGGGTGCAACTTCTTGTAGTTTCGTCCGTCATGAACCCAGCACAGCGCTTGCTCGCGGGTAAGCAGCTTGAACTGGAGCGCACCATCGCTCAAAAGGACTTCCACGACCGGAAAGTCTGTTTGCTGGTGGTACGCGGCAATAGCAGCCGCTTCCATAATCCTTGTCCATCTGATTTTGCCCTTGCTCGGGTCAGGAAAGATTTGCCCAAGCAGCTGCTGCATCTGTGCTTCATCCAGCATTTTACCAAAAACCCGCTCTCGTAATTGTGCAACCAATTTTTTAGACAGCCCGAAATCATCCAGCAGGTCGAACGCTTCTTCACTGAACAAATAACTCCTTGCTTTGCCGTCTGGATCACCTCGCAGTATATCGAGTATGGTAAGACGGTCTTTGTGAGGAGTCGTGAAGTACGCAGTGTAGTAAAAACTTTTAGAAAAAGTTTTATCAAAAAAGCTTCGCAGTTGCAAACGATCTGCGCATAGTGGTTCTCCCCATGGACTCTGGAGCTGGTATCATCTATCTGCTGGTAATCAGTAGAGAGCATCCCAGCCAGGAAAATATCAGCCTTCTCCTGATGGAAAAGTTCATTGTTCTTTGTAATAATACGGGAAATCTTCGCTGGAGAGATCAAAATCCTGAAATTGTCTAAAAACTCGTGTATCTTTGGCTCTGATACGTTAGCAACATGTTTAAGCGTGCAAACCAGAGATTTCACACCAGGGCCGAATTCTCCTTTAATCTCCGGCGGTAATTTCCCCATGTAGGTCATGTTTTGGGATGGGGAGTAGTAAATCTCTTTCTTATATTCAACGTTATCCGTTTTGATAATGATTTCCTGAACAACCACATCCTCATACCCTTTGAACTCCGCATCATCGGGCAAGATGTCCTGATCTACCTTGCACACCTCGATACGGTCTATTTTTATCTTTTGTTTCTTCGCTTTTGATTTCTTCTCTTTTGGGGTATTTTTGGGTTTTCTTTCCTCCTCTGAAGAGATTCTTCGTTTGGTCTCTTCCTGGAAGGTTTAGTGTCTGGTTTGGCTTGCTCCCCTTTTAGGAGATTGATTGCATCCCGTAACTTCTGGTTTTCTGCTTTTAATTTTTCGTTTTCCTCGCTCAATTCTTCAATGAGCTGGAGCAG
>JAGXOS010000077.1 GCA_023659775.1 Methanomicrobia archaeon LH_S14
CACGTTTTACATCATTTGCAAGCCACTCAAAAAATTAAATACTAAATGCCTGATAAATAATAAATAATAAATAATAAATAGATAGGTTTTAATATAAAAGATAAGTAGGTGGTAAGATCATGAGTAGTGCTCTGGTAACAATGGATGAGAAAAATCGTGTAGCACTCCCGAAGGAAATCATTGAAAAACTTGGATTAAAGGGTAAGATGCTTATAGTGGACTTAGGAGACCATATAGGCATTTATCCGGTTCCGCAAGACCCGTTTGAAAGGCTGCATGGATGCTTTAACACAGAAAAAACATTCAAAGAGCTGAGAAAGAAAGCGGAAGAGATGGCGATTGAGGAAGTTGCAAGGTGATTCGGATGCTTATAGAGAATGACGTCATTTTTGCTTACATGAACGAACGGGATAGGAATCATAAAAAAGCGGAGGCGCTATTTCAAAAAATTCGAGACGGCTTAAGGGTAGAGGCATCATCTGTATGTTTACTGGAAATGGAGCTTGTATTCAAGAGTGAAAGTAGAGAGGACGAGCTACTTGGGATAATTACCGCTTTAAAAGGAATAGAGAACATTGAATTCCTCCCAGTTACTCCAGAAATAGTAATATCTAGCATCGCTATTAGAAGAAATTATGAACTCACTTTTTTCGATTCGCATTATGCAGCAACTGCACTTAGTGGTGATAGGATAATCATCCCGATGGATAGCGCATATGATGTGATTCCCAATTTAAACAGACCTGAACCTGATGAGGTTTTGTAAGATAAGGTGGTGGATATCAAATAGATGAGAGTTCCATTTCTCGATTTGAAAAGGCAGTATGAAAGCATAAAAGAAGAGATAAACGATGCTATTCAAACGGTTTTGGACTCGAAGATGCATCACAAGCGATAGGAGAGGAATATTATGGGAAGAAGGTCGGATCAATAGCTATGGGTTGCTTCAGCTTCTTTCCCTCGAAAAATCTTGGTGGGTATGGCGATGGGGGATTAGTAACGGTTGACCTTGATATAAATTGAGGACACTTAATCTGTCATGATTAGGTGTCCGAGATGATGGTGAGAAGATATTAATTGTTGAAAAGAGGAAAAAGGCAAAAGAGTTAAGAGCAAAAGGTTGGAGCCTAAGAAAAGCAGCATCGCATTTAGTTGCCGGTAAGGATAGCATATCAAAATGGGACAAAATGTCAAAGGATGATATTGAGAGAGTTGCGTTCCATCCGGGCTAACAATCATGGGGGATTCTTGATGTGCCAGAACAACAAAGAACCCACAATCTCTTTTTTCGCCATCAGATGCGACCAATCTTGCGTCCCCATTTAGGTACCACCATTCTGCCATAAAGTTAACATCGAAATCTGTCTCTAAGTGTCCACCTTCTGTAAAATCCGCTATCTTTGCTTGTGTTCCCAATGGCACTACGCACATCAACACGAGCAATATGCTCATTTTTTTACTCCCTTTTTCTTTTAGCACAGGTTTTCTTTTTTCTAAACCTTAACTCCGTCAAATCATAGGGAACATATAATTACCAACTGCAATATAAAGCATGCTTTTATGATTTAACGAGACAATAAAAACCGAAAAGCTTTTTATTTGTATGTTCCCTACATGACTTTATGGGGAGCATAGAAGAGTGGGCGAGAAAGTGGTTGGAAGATCAGCGACACGAGGGTAAAACGTGTCTCGAAATCAAGATGCGTGGGTCAAAGTACTATGTCTATCATTCAACCAATCGTTACGACAAAGAGATAAAAAAGGGACGGAAAGTATCGAAGTACCTCGGTAAACTCGACAAAGAGGGGGGATTTATTCCAAAGGGGCAAAATAAGCATGTTGCAGGTCCGCGAAATATCACTGAATATGGCAATTCGATGCTACTACACGAAATGCTGAAGGACATTAAACCCCTGTTGAAAGAGGGTTTTCCCGATCACTGGGAGGAGATATGCGCTCTTGCTATGGTGGGGGTTTCTGGCAATGTTCCATTAAAACGGGCGAAAGATGCATGGGTGAAACTCTACAATGCAGACGATATTAATCCAAGTCTAAACCCGAAGAATCTCTCTAACGTGTTGCGCGGTGTGGGCGTAAATCGAGCTGGTCAGAATGTCGTATTCAAGGAACTTACAGATATGAGCAATCAACTTGTTTACGATCTGAGTTCTGTATTCTCACGCTCTATGAGCATCAGTCAGGCTGAGAAGGGCTACAATAAGGATAAGATACAGTTACCTCAGATCAATCTTGCTCTCCTGTGCAGCGCAGACACGGGATTGCCAACCATGATTCGCTCTCTTCCTGGCAGTGTGAAGGATATAAAAACGCTCTATCACTCGATCAATGAACTCGATATTGGAGGAAAGGTCCTCGTTCTTGACCGCGCGGTTTCTTCTCTGTCCATCTCAACGAATACTTTTCCTATCACGGTCGTTTGATAAGGTGTGGAAAACGGAAATGCAACGATTTTTACCTCTACCTCTTTGAGGATCAGGATCTCCGGCTGGAAGAACAGAAAACGCTGTACAGGAAACTGGACGAGCACGAGATCGAGAAGGAAAAATTCAATATAGGGATGAAGAAGGCAGGGAAGATCCTTATTGTCTCAGATATGGATGTCGAGAAGCTGGAAATTTATCTGCTCTACAAGAAACGAGAAGTGATCGAGAAGATGTTTGACACGTACAAGACGGTGCTTAATGCGGACAAGCTCTACCTGCAGGACGATGAGAGTGTCTTCGGACATGTATTCATCGCGTTTATTTCACTTTATATCCACTGTAAGTTGGAGCAGCTCTTGAAGAAGGCGGAATTCAATCATAAGTTCACTCCTATTGATTTGTTGTTCAAATACAGCAAGGTCTACCATCTTGAGATGCGTGGGCGTGGCATGATCACTGAGGTTCCAAAGAAGGTGAGGGATCTGGATGAGGCACTTGGGTTATATATGTTCCCCAAAATGATTCGGAGTTAAGGTTATAAAAAGAAAAAGTGTTTTTTGAGCCATGGTTTGAGTCTCCAAAAAAATGAAAGGAGGAAAAAACCCCTTTTAAAATTTTACACAGTTATGCTATCGCTTGTCTCCAGGTTTTCTTCTGGTTTATATTCCCATCCACTAAGGACGACGTTATCCACCGTGAAGGTGAATGTCCCATCGGCATTCTTCACAGAATCGGAATCCAAAGCTATCTTTCCATTGATGTCTGTTAAACCAGAATCAGAATCATCTGTTAGCCCACTCCAGGTTCCAGATACCGTTGCACCTTCAACTGAATCACCATTAGCATCAACAATCGTCACTGTCGCCGTAGCGTATGTAAACCACCCATTCAACTTTATCCTTGTTGTTGACATGTCGATGCTGGCTATGTGCATGGTGTAGGCGGGTGCTTCAGTTACTGTGACTGTCGCGGTATCTGTATCGTTTGCTCCATCATTATCAGTTACCGTCAAAGTAACTGTGTATGTCCCAGCAGAGGAGTAAGCGTGTGTTGTTATCTCCCCGGTTCCAGTTGTGTCATCACCAAAGTCCCAATCATAAGCGGTTATGTTGCCGCCGATGTCATAGGATCCTGAACCATTGAATGCCACTACCTCATCCACCAAAGCTGTTTTGTCTGGGCCTGCGTCCGCCACCGGTGAATCATTGACTTCAGTTATATCAGCAGTTGTAATAGAGGGTTCAGAGTCCTCTTTGCCATCGTTTACAACCAAAGTGACTGTGTAAGTTCCACCTGCTGTGTAGGCGTGAGTGGGGTTCATTCCTGTCCCTGTGGCTCCGTCACCGAAGTCCCAGGCATACGTTAGCGGATCATCATCCGGGTCGTAAGAGCCTGATCCGTTAAAAGTCACTGCTGCATCTTCTGTTCCTTCATATGGGCCATCTGCATCCGCTACCGGTGGAGTGTTAGGTGGACCAGCCGGAGGAGCGGCTTCATCAGCATCAACTAAACCGTATCCATACCAGTAATCAAACCCTGCTGCACCTAAATCATCGGCAGTGGCTTGTAATCGCTGTCTGACCTCCATGTTTGTAAAGGCTGGTTCGGAAACCATTACCAGAGCCGCTGTTCCTGCGACATGTGGGCATGCCATCGAAGTGCCACTCATATATGCGTATCCACCAGGATATGTGGATAGTATGTTAACTCCAGGTGCAGCAACTTCAACATCAGGTCCAGTGCTTGAGAAACTCGCTTTTTCATCGTTACTATCAGTTGCTCCGACTGCAATAACGGAGTTGTATCTCGCAGGATAATCCACAGTGTCAAATTCCGCTCTGCCTCTACGAAGATAATCATTTCCTGCTGCTGCAACTACAACTATTCCGTTGTCATAGTAAGCTGCGTCACAGGCAGCATGCAAGGTATCAGTACCCGCGTCACTTCCAAGACTCATCGAGATAACTTGCGTCTCGTTGCCAATCGCCCATTCTATGCCCGCCACTACATCGCTTACATACCCGCTTCCGGTGGCATCTAACACCTTGACTGCGAACAGATTTGCTTCTGGTGCAACTCCTACAACGCCTATAGTATTATCTTCTGCCGCTACAATTCCTGCGCAATGTGTCCCGTGTCCATTATCGTCTATTGGGTCATTATCCTTATTCACAAAGTCGTACCCACCCTGATAATTGGCATCTAAATCTGGATGTGTATAGTCAATCCCTGTGTCAATGATTGCGACTTTAACTCCCGTCCCTTTATTATCATATGCATGGACGATTTCTGCATCTATGCGATCAACACCCCAAGGAAGCGTTTCTTCAAGCGCATGCACTTCGCCATCCTTTTCTACATATGCGACTCTTGGGTTTTTCCTAATCTTGTCTATTGCTTGTTCGGGTATTTTTGTTGCTATTGCATCAATTAAGGTGTATGAATACTTTATATCTCCACCATGTCCACGAATCATGTCTTTATCCGCTTGGCTGGGCGTGTTCTTAAATCCAATGATAACAGGTACTTTTGGTTCTGTGTCTTTAGCTGCTGCTCCACCAGCAAGCGCAACCGTTACTGACATCACCATTAGCATTGCCATCAATATCGCCGCTATTTTTTTCATTTTTTATACCACAAGCTTCTTCTCAAACCTCGTCAGATTCTCACAGCCGTTCTTCAACACGAGCACCATGTCCTCCAGTCTGACGCCCCCCACTTCAGGGTCATACAATCCAGGCTCTATTGTAATCACATTCCCTCTTCGTAGTTCGTAATCATTGTCACCAACCTTTGGGTTCTCATGCAAATCTAATCCTACCCCATGCCCGGTGAAATGAATAAATCCCTTCTTACTCCTTTTTCTTATCGTCCCATAGCCTCTTTCCTCGAATATATCACACACGAGATTATGCACTTCTTTACATGTTATGCCCTCCTTTACAAATGCTAAGGCGGCATCTTGAGCGTGCTTGACCGCTTCGTACATCTCTTTTATTTTCTTCCCCGGCTCATCTTTAACGACTGTTCTTGTCATATCTGCGTAATATCTTTCCAACTTCAATCTTGGAAAAATATCAATGATGATTGATTCATTTGCGAGAATAGAACCAGTGCCAGTAAAATGAGGGTCAGCGGCTCTTTCCCCGCATGCTACTATCGGTTCTCCACCATCGCAGGTACATCCGGAATCAATCAAATCGTGTTCTATGTATGCTTTTATTCTTTCAGAAGTTAAGATTTCACCGTTCTCCAAAAGAAAATTGCCCTTCACGGCGGATTTTTTTATAACTGCTATGGCAGTTTCCACTGCGTGCTCACATGCTCTCTGTGCCTTCCGTAGATAACTTATTTCGGGCTCATCCTTTATCTCACGCTCTTTTGTTATCAGCACTTCCTCCACAGCAGTCACTTCTATGCCGCTCTTCTTCAGTTCCTCAGCAGTGAATAAAGGAAAATACCGTGGCACTTCTATTGTGTTTATACTTTCTTCCTGGAGGACTTTTACAATGAGTTCTTCCGTTTTAATGTCATAGCCGTAATCGAGCGAAGACCGATTTTCTTTTACAATTGACTCTTTCCTCGCTCTTTCATACTCCATCTGCGAGACGATGAGAATGTCTTCTTCTTTGCGGGGATAGTGGAGATAAATAAAAGGGTCTGCGGAGAGGAACCGGGTAGCGTAATACATGTCCGCATTATGCATGCTTTCGCTGAGCAATAGAAGGGGTTTTGAGTTATATTTTGTTTTCATCTTTGCCGCAACCATTATTTCATCTCCTCTAAAATTTTTTCAAAACTTTTTTGCTCTGCCCTTTATTTCTGCAAATAAATCACGATGCCTATCGTCAACCAACATCACGTCAGCGTTAGTACTGCTTGCAGTTGCAACATGCATTGAATCTGCTGCATATATATTACGTTCACGCATAATCACCTACCCATTCAACATTCTCGCTACCTTCTTCTTCCCAATAACACTTGAAGAGAGCGCTGGGCTCTAAGTATACGATCATATATCTTGGTCTTCTTCTTCTCTTACCCCTTCGATAATCTCACCGCTCTTTATTTTTGATCTATTCTTAAAGAATTCCCGCATTTCACCCCTTTTCTTCCATTTCAATTGTTTCTTCTGCAAAAAATCTGCCAGCACCACTCTCAAAAAATCGCTTTTACTTTTATACCCCTCCTTTTCCATAATTTCTTCTAATTGATACTTTGTAAAATCATCTATTTTTGTGCTCACGATTTTCATTTTCCATCACCAAGTCTTTCTTTATAGTATATCTTTATTGGTTTACCTTATAAAGTTTATCATTTCTGAAAACCATATCTGCTTCGTGGCGTATTTACTCACCATGATTTTTTCTTAATTCAGTAGGATTAATA
>JAGXOS010000078.1 GCA_023659775.1 Methanomicrobia archaeon LH_S14
AAAAAATTTCCCGCAAAAGAAAAAAATCGAAAACCTTTTAAAGGGATACTTAGCTATACAAATACCTTTTTTCTAAATCCCTTTCTAAGTATTTAACCTCGGGAACAGCGGCTTTTAACGTCTCTTCAAACTCTGCGTATGCCTCCCTGTCTTTATTTCTGAGTTTTAACTGTGAAGGATGAACATGTTCTTTGAAAAAAGGTTCTTTTGGTCAACCTTTTCTTCCCAAGAAAAGGTTTTCTTCAACCTCCTTCAACCCATAATAAAACCTCTTCAACTTCCCTTTACCCCTTTCAAGCATGAAATTCCCCTTCGATAAGATAAAATCCATGTAAGATTCACTGCAAAACATTACACCATCTTTACCCAACGGAACGTCCATTCTTTCCGTGCTCACTATCTCCACCACCACTTTTCCATTATCCTTAGAATTTGCAATCGCCTTTATAGAGCTGTATTTAAAGCCTGATTGAATTGCTATCCTTAACAACGTCTTTGCCTTCTCTAATCCTCTGCACGAGACATGCAATATCGGCGATTGTGATAATAGCCATATCTCCCCCTTTTCTGAACTCTTTATCGCCTCCAACACCTCTTCCTTCGCCACTGCACGATGCCACTTACCGATAAACTTTGCTTCTCTCTTAGCACCTATCTCAGGCAAACAAATCAAAACGATTCTGCCGGAGCAACTGCTTGTTGTAAAAAAATCATCGAAGCTGTTTATCCTCTCTATTATCCCCGCTATTTCTTCGTCTGCTCCTCCTATTCGCAATCTTGCTTTATTTCTGCAACAACAGAAAAATTCCAAAAGTTATTTATAATACTAATACCTCCAAACCACCTATACTATAAATTAATCAACACCAGCGAAAAATGATAGAAGTATTTTTAGCTATCGCACTGCTAATCGCACTCACGATATCACTATCCTTATACCGAGCAGCGCTTGGACCCGGTGTGTTTAATCGCGTGGCAGCGATAAATGTAATAGGGACAAAAACAATCGTTCTCCTGGTTATCATCGGCTATTATTTCGAAAGACCCCTGTTCTTTGACATCTCACTTCTCTACGCAGTACTAAACTTCATAGGCACTTTAGCCTTCGCAAAATATTTAGAGAGGGGTGAGGTATGGTCTTAGTAGATGCGATAGTGATATTACTTTTGGCTGCAGGAATTTTAACAATTGTGTTAGAAAGGAGAGAAGCTGGATTATATTCTCTTGTGACTGCAAGAGATGGCACAAAATCCGAAAAAAGTTTATATAGGAAGAAGATGAAATAATTTGTATAATGAAGAAGATAAAAATAAGGACAATTGAGGACATGGAAAGTCTTCCGGAAGGTGAGATTGTAGAAGTTGAATCTTGTGATGTTAAATTTAGACTGGTTGAAGAGGACGCTCTAAAGACAAAGCTTTTAATTTCTGATGAAGAAGTGGAAATACCCATTCCTGAAGAAGTGTATAAGAAAATTAAAGGTAAAAAGATTTCAATTGTGCCCGAATAAAAAGCATAGTCAAAATTGCAAAAAACAAAAGAATCAAAAGCAGAGAGGCACCTAAAGTCAGTCTTGGAAGTTCACCAAGGTATCTTCTCCTTTCCTCTTCTAAACTTCGTTCGTATTTCTCCACCCTTTCTGAAGTAGTAACGGGCATCTTCAACTTTACGCTTATCGTGTCTTTTGCTATTCTTGCCGCACCCGCCGGATTTCTGCTGAGCTAGATGAAAAGATAAAGTGTTTTTACATTTTTCAATTTTCAGTCTGCATTTTGCAATTCGTGGGCTCTGCCCACGTTATTTTATAAGCCACGCGCGTATAAACATAGCCATCAAATATAAAGCGATAAAGAGAAGCACCAGCAGCATTGCGGTCCCTATGTTTAATCTCACCATTGGTTCTCTTACAGGATGTCTTCTCCTTGTCTCTTCTAACTCCCGCTCATATTCAGCAGCCCTTTCTGGTGTAACACTCGGTTTCTCTACCTTTAGCTTCATCTCTTTTCCTTTTATTCTTAATGCGGCCGCGGGATTCCTGCTCAGCCAGACGAAAAAACCTGCCATTCTCATTACATTCCAGTCCATAAAAGTCGCAAAGGTCATCAGCGGTCCTTCACAGAACCTTATAAACCATCTCCCTGGTTCTTTTCTACGAACTGCCACCCATACTAAACAATACCAAATACCAAAATTCAAATGCCCAAAACATAAAGGTTTTGAATTTTGAGTTTAGATATTTGAATTTGTTTAGGATTTGGTGCTTAGGATTTAGTATTTTCCAAGAGCTATACAAATACGGTTCGTCTATCAGAATCATTTCTTACGGATGCACCCTCCTAAACTTCTAACCGCCGTTTCCACAAGCTATGATATATGAAACAAATCAGGGTAAAAAATGATGCGTTATATACCCCGCAGTCGGAGGCAGTGCACACATTCCCGGTGCACCGATAGTGAATGCGGTCATCGTCACAGGCATTGTTTTCCCTATGCCCGCCATCTCGCTTATGTTCCTCTTACCCGATGCCACCATTATCGCTCCGGCACACATGAAAAGCGTTATCTTCATGAACCCATGGAAAGGAATGTGCATCATCGCACCTTCTATTCCTTCGTGTGATAATAACGCAACTCCAAAGATGATCAGCGATAGCTGGTTTATCGTGGAGTAGGCAAACCTTTTTTTAGATTGTCCTGTGCGAGGGCAAACAAATTAGCGACTATCAGCGTAAAAGTAGCTAAACAAGCCAGTGCTAATCCAAGGCCAAGTCCGTGCATCAAATCCACCCCATATATGTAACACACCACGCGCACAATTCCAAATACGCCTGCCTTTACCACTGCAACCGCATGTAAAAGCGCACTTACCGGCGTTGGTGCCGCCATTGCAGTGGGAAGCCACGAATGAAAAGGCATCCACGCTGCTTTCATGAACCCCAGGAGGAATATCGCGAATAATGCCATTAGCGCCGCTCGTGATGCTTCTGAAACGAGGTTTGGTATCCCCCCGTTCACAAAATCCGTAGTCCCTGCGAAATGATAGGTCAGAACCACCGCAGCTAAGAAGAAAACGCCAGAGGTAAGCAGATACACAAGATATTTACGACCTGCGAATAGCGCTTCCGGTGTCTGGTCATGCGCCACCAACGGATACGTTGAGACCGTCAATATCTCGTAAAATACGAACATCGTGAGCAGGTTCCCGGAAAGAGCAACACCTACCGCACCGAAGATAGCAAAAGCGAAACAGAAGTAGTATCGTGTTTGTGCATGCTCGTGCAGCGACCTCATGTATCCGATGGAGTAAGAGGATACAAGAATCCACAAGAAAGAAGTAGTAATGGCGAAGATAAGCCCAAAAGCATCTATGCTGAAGCCAAAATCAACACCCGGGAATGCCGTGAAGAAGGTGCATTTGATGATATTCCCTTCTATAATGGTCGGTACCATGGAGAAGATAATCAGAAACTGCGCGATGCTCGCAAGCATCGTCCAGCTCTCGCGTATGTTTGGGCGTTTGCTAAATAGAACTATAAGAATAGAGCCGATTGCAGGGCATAGAATTGCTAACAACGGTTTTAATGACGACTCCACAATCATGGTGCTGCATACCTCCCTAATCCAAACAGTACATTAACTTGATCGAGGATGGGTATAGGTATCTCAGTGAGCCAGAGAATACCAACGATAATGCAGAGCGAAGCGAGCATTAATACAGGAATAAGCATACTAAGCGGTAATTCATCTTTTACCGGCGTGCTGCCTTCTTCTCCCTCTTCTTGCTTCATATACATTGTTTGTTTCTATCACGCGCCAGAAGTAAACAAGGTTTAATAGCGTACTGAAGAGCATAACCGCCACAAATATGATATATTGTGGGTGTTCTCCTGCTGCATCTAAACTGGCAAGTATTATATACACCTTCGAGACGAATCCCACGGTCGGCGGCACCCCAATCATGGATATTGCCGCTAATTTAGCGTGTAAACAGAGAAGCAGACCCTTATGAATGCGTATGTCGAAACCTCAATGATAATACCGGAAAGCATTGCGCTTATTTCCGAGGGTGCGAATGAATGCGTATCTGGCAACCAGGTATGAAGCGGAAAGAGCGCCATTTTTATGCTCAATCCAACAGTGAAGAAGCCAAAAGCCGCCTGAACCACTCTATTCCCATACAAAGGTGGTAATAAAAGCGAGAGGTCATGCATGTTCAGCGTGCCCGTTACCGAGTACAGAAAACCTATCCCCAACAAAAAGAAGCAAGCACCGATGGAACCCAATACGAGATAAGTAAAACCCGCTTTCAGTGCTATTCCCCCTCTCGATGCTATTAATGCGTACGCCGACAGCGAAAAAATCTCGACAAAGACGTACATGTTGAATATGTCCCCGGTTACGGTAACGCCGCACAGCCCGGTGACGAGGAGTTGAAAAAGAGTATAAAAAGGGACAATCTTTTGCGGCAGTTCATGCTCTATGCTCCTCTTTGAATACATGACACAGATTAAAGCTAAGAAAAGAAGTATGACCAGTATATAAGCATTCAACGCATCAACGACATATTCTATGCCCCATGGGGGGCATCCATCCACCGAGCCAGTAATGTATGGTTCCAACAGTGAGGACATGGTTCAGGATAAAAATAGACATGGCGAGTTGAGCGAGAATAGTAGCGAAAGAGATGAACCAGCAGGATTTCTTGTTCCGATAGCCAGCAATCAAAATGGTGAATGCGGAAAGCAGCGATATCGCAACCACAAGAACAGGGAACTGCTCAACTGCACCCAGCATCAACTTTTATTTACCTCCTTTCTTTTTCCATTCATGCCCACAACTTATAACAAGGTCACACTCAAAAACCCATTCAATACGCCTTAAAAGGAAATAAAAACCATAATATGTAAAGTTATCCCTCTTTCGCCGCGGGGACACCGGTGGCACGCCTCTTTCCCCCTTATAGACAGTGAAAAAATTCAATTTGCAGTTTGCAATTGCGCAGTGGTATTACACCCCCAGCTCTCTCTCCTTCTCTATTATCTCTTCTTCCTCTATCGTCCCGTATTCCTCATACATCCTTATTATCAGCGCGAGGGCAACTGCGGTTGTGGCAACAGCCACCACTATCGCCGTCAGGATAAGCACATGAGGTAATGGATTTACGTAAACGTAACCTTTATGTATTGTTTCTTCGCTTACAATTGGCTCGGTTCCTCCTCTTATATCTGCCAATGAGATATAAAAGAGGAATATGGCGGTTTGAAATATGTTTAAGCCGATGATTTTCTTTATCAAATTGCCCTTTGCAATCATTGCATAAAAACCGATGAGCATAAGCACAATGGAAACCCAGTAATTGTATTTTGCAAGTATTTCCTCAATTAGCCAATCCATCATCTCTTATTCCTGCACCTCCTCTCCTCCTCCTCCTTCTTCTTCACTTTCTTCTCTTTTCCACACGAGGTTAAAAAATATGGATGTGATTACTGCCATTACTGTTATCCCGATTCCTATTTCTACGAGGTCCATCCCCAAAGCCCTGTTCTCCTCAAAATGAGCTGTTAATGGAATAAAGCCGTAATTGAGATACTGCGCGACTCCAAGACTGAGAATTATGCATAGGAGTCCCACTCCCGCATAGATATACACCCCAAGACTGAAAAAAGCGGTATTTACGGCTTCCGGGAATCTGTCCCCTGCTTTAACAATACCAAAAGCGATGACTAATAAGATAAAAGAAGCGCCGAATATAACTCCTCCCTGGAATCCCCCTCCCGGTCCGCCTGCTCCATGTATTATCACATACAATGCAAACAACTGGATAAAAGGAACCATCAGTCTCGCGACCGTCTCTACTATGACATCCCCACCTCTACCTTTTCCAATCTCGCTTTTCTCCGTGTTCAAAACCTATCTCGCCTCCGGTCTTTTCTCTCGCCGCCTTAGCAATAATATAACCGCCACACCCGCGGTAAATATGACTGACGTCTCACCAAGTGTGTCATAACCCCTGTAATCCGCGAGAATATAAGTCACCATGTTCGGCACTTCTGTCTCCTTCTCACCTTCCTCTATATATCTAATGATGGGCGCATAGCGGTAAACCCACAACTTAGCCCCTTCCTTCTTAATAAGGTAATATTTCTGTTCCTTTGGGTAGAAATCCTGTTCCGCCTCCTCTGGAACAATAATCGCATCCCATTCACCTTCTTTTATAGGCTCAACCCTGGAAGGTAGTGGAAGCCTTCTTTCTTCGATTTTATCCATCAAACTCTCCGGGATAACACCTTTATTCAAATTATCCTCTCCCTCAGCGGCATCCATGCTGATAGACAGGTTGACATACCTATTAGGAGCTGAATAGGGGTCGCCAAAATCGGGTATATCTTCCGCTACGTATATGAAAAGGACACCCAAAAAAATTACAAAGAAGAGTGCCGATAGCGATATTAATTTCATTTCTTCTCCCACCTCACCGTTCTGGATAAAGCAGCGATTAAGAAAGCGGTGGTTGCACCGGCGCCGACAGCAGCTTCGGTAAACGCCACATCCACCGAGTGCATCTCCACCCAGACCATTGCTATCAGAAAACTATAAGCACATAATAACATGATTGCACTCAAGAGGTCTCTCACGGTTATCGCAACGAGAGCGATTACCACAATTAAAGAGAGCAACACGAGGTCAAGGGAAGGTATCATTTTTTATTTATCTCCTATTTCTGTTGTTCAAAATTATATTATAAAAAACTGTCGTTTTTTATCACCATTCCATAAAC
>JAGXOS010000079.1 GCA_023659775.1 Methanomicrobia archaeon LH_S14
TTTGGTAAAGCTTTCTTTTTTAAAGAAAGGTTTTTTATAAACTATTACGGAGGAGGAATAGCGGCTAAACGAGAATGAAAACGAAGTCATTATGCCCGGAATGTCTCGAAGTTATAGATGCAGAAGTGTATGAAGCCGAGGGTAAAATACTGCTAAAGAAGAAGTGTGAGAAGCACGGCGAATTCGATGACGTGTACTGGTCAGATGCCTCGCTATATCACAAATTCTCAAAATGGCAACACGAGGGCAAGGCTGGGGTCACGCTCACAAAAACTGATAAGGGCTGCCCTTTCGATTGCGGCCTCTGCCCCGAGCATAAGAGCTCGACAATGCTCGCACTTATAGACCTCACGAACAGGTGCAACATGAGATGTCCAGCGTGTTTTGCAAACGCTGCCGCCGCAGGTTACCTCTACGAGCCGACGATGGAACAGTTGAGAGAAATGATGGTACTACTAAGGAGTGAGACACCTCCTTGCCCGGCGGTGCAGTTTGCGGGTGGCGAACCAACGATAAGAGATGGATTTGTAGATATAGTAAAAATGGCACGAGAACTTGGATTTGCGCATATTCAAGTGGCAACGAATGGAATAGCGCTGGCGAAAAGCGAGCAGTTCTGTCATCAATTAAAAGAGGCAGGCTTGCATACGGTGTATTTGCAATTCGATGGGGTGACCGAAGAGCCGTATAAGAAATTAAGGGGAATACCTGCGTTAAAAACGAAGTTAAAGGCAATAGAGAGTTGTAGAAGAGGTGGAATAAAAAGTGTGGTGCTTGTTCCCACGCTTATGAAAGGTGTGAATGACGACCAGATGGGGGATATAGTGAGATTTGCGGCTGAGAACCTGGATGTTGTAAAAGGCGTGAATGTACAACCCATCGCTTTCGAGGGAAGAATAGATGAATCGGAAAGAAAAGAGGGGAGAATAACAATCCCGGATTTTATGAACCTTCTGGAAGAGCAAACAGACGGTGCAATACCCAAAGAGAGTTTTTATCCCGTTCCTTTCGTCGCTCCCATCTCTTATTTCGTGGAAGCGTGGAAGGGAGTGCCACAGTTGGAATTCACGGTGCATCAGCATTGCGGCGCTGCAACGTATGTGTTTGTAGAGAACGGGAGGTTCATACCGATAACTGAATTCATGGACGTTGAGGGTTTCATGGAGTTCTTAAGGGATGCCGCAGAGGCGATGCCCGGGTCGAAAGTGGGTAAAATAAAAGCAATAGCAGGGCTGGTATCAGCGTTAAGGAAATTTATAGATAAGGACAAGGCGCCAGAGGGTCTTGATTCTTTGACTTTGCTTGCAAGTATACTGGGGATAGGCAACCGAGAAGCTCTTGCCGAGTTTCATCGCAAAGCGCTTTTTATCGGTGTAATGCACTTCCAGGACACCTATAATTTCGATTTGGAAAGGGTTAAGAGATGCGGTATCCACTATGCCACGCCTGACCTTCGAATAATTCCTTTCTGTTCTTACAATGCCATCCACCGGCCATCAGTGGAAAAAGCTTTTTCTATACCTCTTCATAGCACCAAATCGCAATTGGGGAATAGGGAATAGCCAATAGGGAATTACTCAATATCTAAACTTAATTTCCAACTCCTTATTGAGTGAGCATATACGGGAATAGGGTATATTCGCTCATACGATTACCTTTAAATAGGAAAAGAATAAATATAAAAAATGCCCTTTTCGAAGAGTAGTGTGACCTCGCTGAACAAGCGAAGGATGATTACTATGGCAAACGAAGGGCTACAAACACCGCCGTATTGCACGGTCCCTGCGGTACGCCTCCTTCGAAAGATGGCAATGACCGTTTAGAGGCAACCACAATACGGCACAAAAACTTTTTAATGCATAAGCATAAGTTTTATCAAATTCAATACTTTAAAAAATCAACTAAATACAGAGGAAGAGATATGATGGAAGAAAGAGAAGGGAACCGTGTAAGTTATCCAGAAGAGGAGATGGAAGTAGAGAGAATAAAGGAGCGAAAGATGCGGGAGATGGAAGCGGAGATAAAAGCAATGAAAGAGGGTAGAAAAAAAGAAGTAGGGGTAATGGACCATCCCATGACGATGGATGACAATAGCTTTGCAGAAACAGTAAGAAAATATCCGCTGGTCATCGTGGATTGCTGGGCTCCCTGGTGCGCTCCTTGCAAAATGGTTGCACCGGTAATAGAAGAATTAGCAAGGGAATACGCCGGTAAAGTCGTGTTTGGAAAACTGAACGTGGATGAGAACCCGAGAACAGCTACTGAATTCGCGATAAGGGCTATACCCACGATGTTCATCTTTAAAAATGGCAAACTTGTGGATGTCATACAAGGGGCATTGCCAAAGCAGTATATAGAAGCGAAGGTAAAGGAATGGCTGTGAGAAAACCTTTACCAAAGAAACAATGAACGTGCGAAATCCCGCCGGCGGGATAGAAAAACAAAAGGGAATAGAAATAGTGAAGAGGTTTGCCGATTTGGGATTTCAAGTCCAGCCAGAAGCGATTGAACTGTTGAGTCACTATGAAGGCGAAAGGCACTTTGACCTCAATGAAATAGTAGAAAGCGTAACCAATTCCTCAGCCTCAGACCCTTCGATTTTTGTGATTTCCACCGAGCAGATAGTCGAGTTCATCAAAAATAATGGCGCAGGAACAGGGGAGGGAGAAAAAGAAAAAAGCGCCGGCTTCCAAAGGCAAGCAGCAGTACCAGCTCCGGCTATAATTGAATCGTTCTCTGATAACGGCAGAGGTGTGGACCACAAAGATTTCTTACCGCATTTTATTGACAGATATGAGATGATAAGCGGGATAATAAAAAGGAGGATGAACTGCGGGCAGATAAGGTTTATAAAAAACGGTAGGAGTGGCAAAGAGGTTTCAGTGGTGGGAATGGTCTCTTCCGTAAATAAAACAGCAAAAGGGAATCTACGGGTGGAATTGGAGGACCCTACCGGGCATCTACCGATAATCTTACAACATCAAACGGAGATAATACCTGATGAGATAATAGGCGTTACTGGTTCTTTATCGAATGGAGGATATTTATTCGCAAATCGGGTAATATACCCGGATATTCCCCTTCCTTCTTCAACTTCGCAATCATCCTTACCTCTTTCTGCCAATTATGAGCCCAATCATGGTCCTAACGAGAAAAGCGTGGAAAAGCAAAAGTCCGTGTATGCTGTGTTTATTTCTGATATGCATGTAGGAAGCAAGACGTTTTTGAAAGAATCGTGGAATAGTTTTGTGCAGTGGTTAAAAGAGGAAAGCAAAAGCATCGGGATTGCGTATCTAATTGTTGCTGGCGATATCGTGGATGGAATAGGGGTATATCCGGGTCAGGAGAATGATTTGTCAATTATGGATATAGAAGAGCAATATAAAACAGCGGCAGGATATTTCCATGATTTTCCCTCGCATATACACGTGGTGGTAGCACCCGGAAACCATGATGCAGTCAGGAATGCAGAACCACAACCGCCTTTACCAGAGAATCTCAGAAAGCTCTTCCCGGATAATACATGCTTTGTGAGCAATCCTGCATACATAAAAGTTGGCGGCAGGCTTGTCTTGATCTACCATGGGCAATCTTACGATGATTTTGTTAATTTGGCTCCGAGGCTGAGTTATTCAAAGCCTGAGGAAGTGATGGTGGAGATGCTTAGAAGGCGGCATGTAGCCCCTATTTATGGAAACGCCGTCTCTATTGTCCCCGATGGACATGATTACGGAGTAATTGACCCTGTTCCTGAGATATTCCACTGTGGGCATGCTCATACCGTTGGCATTTCAAAATACCGGAATGTGCTACTTATAAATTCCGGGACGTGGCAATCGCAAACACCGTATCAGAAAAAGAGGAATATAACTCCTGTTCCCGGATGTGCAACGCTTGTAGAGCTTTCCGAGATGAAGGCAAAGGTGATGGACTTCAGGAGCAGGGCAGGAGCGTGAGAAGAGAGGTGAGGACAGCGTTAAGAAATAGCCGGATGAAATTCTTCGCACTGCGTAAAGCTGTGGGGATACACAGCTGGTTGCGAGATAAGGCTTATGGGGAATACGAGAAATTGCTGGAGGAGGAGATATTAGAGAAGCCTTTGCCTGAGCACGTGGCAGTAATCATGGATGGAAATAGAAGGTATGCGAAGAAGATAGGACTTTCAACGGAAGAAGGTTATCTCTATGGCGCGGATATAACAGAGCATGTGATTGAGTGGTGTTTTGATATAGGAGTGAAACAACTCACGATATATGCTTTTTCTATTGAAAACTTTTGCAGGACGGATGAAGAGAAAGAGAGGCTATTTGCGCTTATGCGGGAGGAGTTCGAGAAGATAAGCAGGGATGAAAGAGTGCGTAAGAATGGAGTGCGGGTGAAAGCGATAGGGAATGTCAATTTGCTGCCTGATTCGGTAAAAGAGGCGATAAGAAAAGCAGAACGCACGACAGAGCGGTATACCAAATTTAAGCTGTTCATCGCAGTTGCGTATAGTGGAAGGATGGAAATAGTTGATTCGGTGCGTATAATAGCGAATATGATAAAAAGAGGCTTGCTATCCGTAGATGACATAAATGAAGAGACGATATCAAAGCATTTATACATAAGCGAGATAGAAAATGGGTCTTCAGCTTCTGCGCTGGGAGCAAAAACGGCTGTGGATTTGATAATAAGAACAGGAGGAGAAATGAGGTTGAGCAATTTCGTGCCCTGGCAGGCATTGGGGAATGAATGTGCAGCATACTTCTGCGCTCCTTTCTGGCCGGAGTTTAGAAGAATAGACCTTCTCAGGGCAATAAGGACGTATCAGGAGCGTGAGGAGGAGAAAAGACAGCACACTCTCTCAAGAATGTTGAAAATAGTCAAAACCTTTTCTTAAGAAGAAAAAGTGTTATGAGAACGTTTATTGCAGTGGACCTGTCTGAGGAAATAAGAACAAAGATAAATGAAATACAAAAGCAATTTATGGATTTGGAAATACACGAGAAGCTAAAATTAAAATTCGTGAACCCGAGGCAGGCGCATCAAACAGTGAAATTTTTGGGAGATGTTCCGAAGGATAGAGTAGAAGAGGTTAAAAGAGCTTTAGCAGAAATAAGTCAAAACCCGTTTGATATAGCACTGCGGTGTGTGGGCTTCTTCCCTGAGGCTTCACCGGAAAAAGCAAGGAATATAAGGGTTATATGGATAGGAATGGAAAAGGGCGTTGGAGAGTTGAAGGCGTTGCAGGAGGAAGTGGAATTTAGGCTGAATGCGTTGGGATTCCCACTTGAAAAACGGTTCGGCTCACACGTTACGCTATGCAGGGTAAAAATGCTCTCAAGAGCAGGTTCAAAGGATGAAATAGGGCGGTTATTGAAAAAGATAATGGAGTTGAGAGAGGTAGAGGTAGGGGAGATGCTCGTGAATGAGATAAAATTAAAGCACAGCACGCTTACGCCTAAAGGTCCCGTTTATGAGGATGTGTATGTGAAAAGGTTGGGGGAATAGAAATGAATAAGCCCAGAAAGGGAATTACATTAATGGATTTCTTGCACTTGAAAAAGGATGAAGATGAAAAGAAGTTTGGTGTTGAAAGCGAAAAAGGAATAGAAAAGATAGAGGAAAAAAAGGAGATAGAAGAGAAAGAAACTCCTCGCATATTCACCGTCCAGGAGATCACAAGATACATAAGACAGAGGTTGGACGAGGATGAAGTGCTGAGAGACATTTATGTTAAGGGAGAGATTTCCAATCTCAGCCAGCCTACTTCCGGTCATTTATACTTCACGCTAAAGGATGAATTTTCGGAGTTGCGTTGCGTGATGTTCAGGGAAAAAAACCTTGGATTGAAGTTCATTCCCGAGGATGGGATGAGTGTGATAGTCAGGGGTCATATAAGTGTGTATGAGAAGCAGGGAAAGTATCAGTTATACGTGGAAGAGATACAGGAGGAGGGGATAGGTGCGCTATACCGTGCATTTGAGCAGTTAAAGAAGAAGTTGCGGGAAGAAGGTTTGTTTGACGAAATGTATAAGAAGCCGATACCAGGTTTTCCACGTCGAATAGGCATTATCACTTCATCAACCGGTGCTGCCATCAGAGATATGCTGAACATTACAAAGAGAAGATTTCCGCATGTGCATATTTTGCTGGCGCCGGTTGCAGTCCAGGGAGAAGAAGCCCCCCGGCTGATAGTAAATGCCATTCGGTTGATGAACAGGGTTAATGCCGAGCTGATGAAAATAGACGTGCTGGTGGTGGGTAGAGGAGGTGGTTCGATAGAAGAGCTATGGGCTTTTAACGAAGAAGCAGTCGCCAGAGAGATTTTCTCATCTAAAATTCCTGTAATCTCCGCGGTGGGGCATGAAACAGACTTTACTATCGCTGATTTTGTTGCTGACAGGCGAGCTGCGACACCTTCAGAAGCTGCTGAGTTCGTTGTGCCAGATAAGCGAGAGATAGTGAGGAATTTGAATTCTTTGAAGTTAAGGATGCGGCAGAATGTTTTCAAAGCGGTTGAATTCCATAGGAAGAGGTTAGAGAGCATGGAAAAGAACATCCTGTTTAGAAAGCCTACGGAGAGGATAAACCAATACAGGCAGACAGTAGATGAAATAAAGAGGAGTATGCTTGCCGAATTTTCACATCTCGTAGCATTACATAAGAAAAGCTTGCAGGCTCTTACTGGCAAACTGGATGCTTTAAGTCCTTTGGCAATCCTTGCGAGGGGGTATAGT
>JAGXOS010000007.1 GCA_023659775.1 Methanomicrobia archaeon LH_S14
CCGTTTGACGACGCGATGATAATACCATTGAAATTAGCAGAGATTTTGGTCGAAACAGGGAAGAAGTTATCAGAGCTTGTGGACGAATTGCCGAAGTTTCCTAAGGAGAGAATGAACTTGGAGTGTAATGACAGGGTGAAGTTTGAAGCGATGCGGGCTCTCGCTGAGCGGTTGGCAAATGAATATGGCGCTGACAGAATAAATACGATGGATGGGATAAGAATAGACTTGAAGGAAGAGGAAGAGGGCTGGGTGCTTATAAGGGCTTCTAATACCTCGCCTTTGATACGAGTGACTGCGGAAGGTGCAACGGAGAAGATAAAGGATAAGTTGATGAAGAAGTTCGTTGCAGTCACGGAGGATGAGATAAGGAAGTTTTAAAATTTTATGAAGAAAATATTCCACCTTGCGGACACGCACATAGGCTACTCGGCATACAGAAAGATAGACGAAGTGACCGGGCTGAATCAACGAGAAGTGGACACCTACGAGACGTTCAAGCAATTTGTAGATTATGCGCTGAACGAAAAGCCCGATGTGATATTACACGCAGGAGACTTATTTGATTCCGTGCGCCCGACGAATCGCGCTATTTCTTTCGTTCTTGGGCAATTAATACGATTGAGTGATGCAGGCATCCCTTTTGTAGTGATTTCAGGCAATCACGAAACGCCTCGGTTGAAGGAAACGGGCAGTGTATTCAGCCTGTTTGAGCATATTCCGGAGGTGTACGTAGTGTATGAAAACAAATACGAACTCATTGAAATTGATGATACAAAAGTGCATGCGATTCCTCATTGTGATGATATTGAGGGTGAGAAGAAGAAAATGAGGCTGAATAACGACAACAATGATGGATTTAATGTCGCACTTCTCCATGCAAGCGTTCTCGGTGCGGGACTACCGATATTCATGATGGGTGAATTCAACGAACAAGTGGTTAATATTGACGACTTAACGAATTTTGATTATCTCGCATTGGGGCATTTTCATGGATGCACGAAAGTAAGAGAAAACGCGTACTATGCGGGCTCAACAGAAAAATTCAGCTTCAACGAGGTGAATGACAAAAAAGGCTTCTTAGAAGTCAGGTTTGGAGAAGATGGCGGAAGAGAAGTCATCTTTCACGAGTTAAGAACAAGAGGAATGGAGGATTTGGAGCCGATTGTTTGCAGTAGTCTCGATGAACACGAGATAAAAAGTGCTATAAAAAATCGTATCCAGGAATGCAACCCCCAAAATAAAGTAGTAAGGTTAAAAGTGCAGGATATACCCATGCACGTCTATCATTCGCTGGATTTTGACGATATGAAGCGGCTGACGAGGTCAGCAGTTCATTTTGAGATAAAATATGAATTCCGGAGGGATAATGAGTCATTTTCTGCTGAACATCCCGCTTTTCATTCTTTACATACCGAGTTCCTTCGCTTTATCCGCAAGTACACGATAGGGGCGCATATAGATAAGGCAAGATTGAAGGGGTTGGGGTTGCGGTATATGCAGGAATGGGAAATGGATAGCGAAGAAGAGTAGCGTCTCTTATTAACCACAAGATTACACAGATTTTCACACAACTTTTTTTTTACCTTCGGTAAAAACCTTGACTAAAATATTCCTGATGTTTTTCTTTTGTTGGGCTAGGCTATTTTTAACGGCATTGATCTTTTCATCTGTGTCAATCTGCGTTAATCTGTGTCTATAAAAGATGCATAGTTATTTCTTATTATTGAGATTTTATGATTTTTGATTTTTGATTTTTAGGTTCACAGGATATTTGTAATTACAGAAGAGGATAAGATAATAGTGCCTGTAATTACTCAATATCCTCTGGACTTTGAGTAATTAATTGCAAATTGCAAATTGCAAAATGCAAAATGAAGAAAAAGTTTTTTTATGATGAGCGAGAAATGATAAAACAAATATAAAAAGTCCCGTGGTGTAGCGGTCAAGCATACCGGCCCTTGGAGCCAGTGACAGGGGTTCGAATCCTCTCGGGACTATTTCAGCACATCTAACATCGCAACCCTTTCCAACACCAGCATCTTTAACTTGGGCTCGCCAACTGCCTTTAACTCAGCCTCTGTTATGTCAAAGAACTTCTTTATACACTCTTTTTTATCACCTTTATATTCTAACGCCAACTCTGAGATTGGCTCTTCTTGTAGCCCTATTTCCCTCTTTACTTCCTCCGCAACCATTTCCAAATCTTTTTCTTCTCGTGCATCAACAATAACGATTGCAACTCTTTTCTCGCCTTCTGACACAGAGACGCCCATCGCCAATGCTCTTTCTATCTGCCTTCTTCCTGCTGCGTATAAAAGAATCTCCAAGCCCAGATCGCTCGTTATATTCCTTTTCCTCTCCGTAGCTCTTATTGCTTTTTTCACCGCTGATATTATATGCTCTTCTCCAGCTATCAGCTCCGCATCCATAGCTTGTATTGTCACGGCGTATTCATGAGCGATAGTTTTCAACGAAGAAAGAAAATCGTCTACATTTGATATACGGACTTTACCAGCAATTATTTTGCAGTTTAATCCTTGCTCTTCGCTATCCGACATTTTTGCTATATCTCCTTAAGATCCAAAATATATGCATTGCCATCAGAAGGAGTAGTGAGAAGCACCATATCGTCAACGTCACCAACATTTCTGATAATAATATAAACGGCTAAGAATTGATGGTCTTCATCCTCCGGGTACACCGTTTGTTTGTCATCCTCCAACTCTATGCTACTGAGACGCTCTACCTCGCGGACACATACTTCAAGATCATCATCAACAGTATACCATTTATTCCAGCCTGGACTCAGAAGCGTAGGTGTAGGTGTAGGAGTTGGTGATAGTTTTGGCGTGACTTCGTGTGATGGTGTCGGCGATGGTGTTAGAACAGGAATGGGAGAGGGAGTTGGTATTGGTTCTTTAGCAGGAAGACCGGGCATGGGCTTGTTGTTTGATCCACAGGAATAGGAAGGATATAAGAGGCAAAAATCGTATCGTGTTAGCCCATCGAATACTTGATACGTATGCTCGCTCCCCTTTTGGAGTGGTAGACATTTTGTGTATCACTGGCTTACCAGTTTCCTCAGCAACCTTTATCAAATCCTCTAAAGAATTCAAGGGTATAACTCGATCATCTGCATGTGATGGAAGGTTCACAGTATCCACGATCCAATCACCATACTTCTTCTTAACCCTATCGGCTTCTCTGTCTTTGCCTTCTGGTTTAGTTGCTAAGATCGTGTATGAAAACACGATGAGAATGATGAGGCACAAGACCAGTGCGGCAAGAGAGTAATGCCTCTTATAAATCACACTCGGCTGATAGATTCGTTCGGTTTTTCCGGTTGAACCTGTCTTATGCTGGTGCAGGTCTCCATTTACCTCGATAATATCCTTATTTAATGGTATCTCTATTGCAGGAGAGAAAATCTCATTGATGTTGCCAGCGTTTGTCTTTGCAATAGTATGGATATTGGTCAGAACAGTCAGTTTTGGGTTAGCGGGGCGGATACCGATTTCATCCCCAACATCATTAACGATATTGTTGTAATGAGTTATATTCAAAGGGAAACTGCTTGTGAACTCTGCGGGTCTTACTCTCTCGCTGGAATTGAAAGCAGTCTTTGGCACGATGATAAAGCGTTTCTCCCACTGATCAGGTGACTCCACCAATGCAATGATCTCATAATCACCTTTTACTTCTGCTGGTTCTGTGCATCTAAACGTATAATAAAAGAACATTCCATAATTTCCTCAAAGTTTTGCAATTACTTGATCTTTCTCCACTTGCCCATTTTAGCGATTTTTTCGACAACTGAATTAGGAACGGCAGGCATTACCTTTTCACAACTATTTCCAGCAGAATGCCATCAACGGTTTTGATTTTCTTCTCGTTAAAAATCTCTGACCGGAAGGTTTGTTTTCTCAAATCGTTCAAATATCTCTGCCATGAAATGCGCCTTTTCTAATTGCTTGCTCGTAAATCCTCTCATGAATGTATTACTGACTCTATGCTTTATATTTGTTCCTATTTAAAATGTCCGATTGAAATTTAATTCCAAAAAACCGCTAATTGTGGGCTATTTCATAAAAACTGAAAGTATAATAGAATGCTTAAATACAAAGGGGGATTAAAAATTATGGAGAAAGATCAAGTCTTGGGCATTGCGATAACATGATTATAATCCCGGGAATATTTTTTAACCAATCTGAGCTTGTCGCTGAAAAGAATTTTGAGCTCGTGGGCATCCATTCATTGTGCAAAGAACTTGAGAATAGGCGATGTATTAAACATTCGTCAATTCGCTTGCTTTATGCTTCCGTTGCCCACTTAAGGACCCCTGTGCCTGCCTTTCATTCGGCTTTTACGCGACCGAGTTCGATTGACCAGATGTTTGGTTACTTGTGCCCTGGCTCCAGTAGACGTTAGCTGCGGCAGCGGCATGACGGCACGCAGCAGAGCTCGTACATTCGCCGTGGACAACGCCGGTAACACGTCCACCTCGAACTGCTGCAATAGGCTTGGGTCACGAGCGTACTGCTCCGCCCACTCGATTTTTGTCTGCGTCACAAACCAGAGGGCGAGAATGGTCAGCGCCAGATGGTGCATCCATGCCAGATACTTCTGTGCTTCCCGTTCATCCCAGCCCAGCTCAGATTTCGCGTCCTGGTTGGCACGTTCCACGAAATATCGCTGACATTTTAGCCATGCAAGGCGTTTGAGGGGCGTGTTAGGAGAGGCATTGCTCATCGAATACGTACATTTTAGCTTCTGGTACGCCCAAAACGGGTCGTTTCAGGTAAACCGGCGTATTATGTGGGACATCAGCCATATAAATGAACTCTGCGGCACTCATTTCTGCACGGAAGTCACTGCTCTGCCCATAGAAGTCATCGCAGCAAATTGCCTCGAAGGGAAGACCGTTAGCGTGGGTCCGCTGGATCATCTTCCAGCCGAGTTCTATCTTCGTCTCGAACTCACGCTCAGCAGGAATGCCGAGTTTTTCCCTTAACTCCGCCATCTCAGTTGTAAACCAATCTTCGGGCAAATACAACTCCTCATCCACACCGACCCGTTGGCATAAGCCAGAAAAGTACCCACCTGACTCATATCCACCTTTCCCAAGCGTCCGTTATACTGCCGCCCCGACCCTGCGCTCTCATCCAGGATAAGCACGCCGCCCTGTTCTAATCCGGGCGTGGCTGCAATTTCCACTTGCACCTGCTGTATTACCGCCCACGCCGACCACGGAGAGTTTGACATGAAATGATGCATATTCTGCTCTGCTACCCCAGTAGTGTTGTACCCAATATTAGCAAAGTTACGCGTGCTCTCCATTCGTAACTGTCCGCTCATGTAGTTATACGCGTACTCGCTGGTATCGCGAGTTTTAGTTTTAAATCTCTCTCGGAATAGCTGCCAAAACCCGAACAAACGCTGAGCGAGATTCTGTGTAATTTCATCTGGTAGCCCCCATCGTTGGGGGTCGAATACAGATCCATGATTTTTTTAGTGCACATACTTTGCAATAGAAGTATGGGTTATATAAAGTTTATTAAATGTGACATTGTCAAACTCTATAACAACCATCAACGGTTGGACCCATCAAAAATCTTCTCAGCAGCAGCAAAAGCCCAACCCCTTCTTTTTGAATGAGTTCCTCAATATCCTTATTTCCCTTCAATCTCCTGCCATGCCTTCTAATAGAACGGAAATCTTGCTCAACACCGTTATTTGTTCTCTCCAACTTGATTACTCTTTTTCCTCTTGGAGTTTGAACCTCAACGTTAGGTGCCAACAACCTCTCCAGGTTCTCGGTAAACATCTGCTCAATCGTACCGAAAGCACGCAAAAGGTGAGTCCCTCTTACCTTTAAAGGCTAATTCCTCTTATCGATTCAAACTTGTTTCTTCTAAGAATGTATCAATCCCTTTTCTGGCTGCTTTCAGTTCTCTATCGCTCCAGCGTACTTTTGTACTGAGCGGAATTGGACCATTTTTCCATCTCAAAGCCTGTCTTGCTTTCGTAAACCAAATCTCTCGTTCCTGCAGAATCTCAGCGTATTTTGCCAACAGATAACTCGATTTATGCATCTTTCTACCAGTTGTTCAACACGCTTCTCTGCTTTCAGACACCGTTCATAAAACCTGAGTTTACTCAAATCGAAAGGATAACCGAGTCCTTCCCCAGAAGAGGTCAACACATCATCCAGAACGCCAACCAGTTCGTTCAGGATCTCAACGGCAAAAGGATCCCTAACAGTTTTCAATCTTGTTTTTGCGTTTCGGCGGAGGTCTTCTAATTTCCCTTTAACCCCTGTTTTATCCACGTTTTTCCTGAATTTATCGTGGTAATACTTAAACAGGCGGTCGCCCAATGCACGCAGGAAATGAATTTCCTCGCATAAATAGTTTAGTCCTATTTACCAAAACTTACGGAAGGCGTGCTCCAGACGAAATGTGCCTTATATAAATAATATCCTACCTATCGTCATAGTATGGTAGAAGATGAGTTCAAAGAGGGAGTTAACAAGCTACTCAACATAAAGGGGCAATCGAGTGCTTTTGACTGCGATTCCTACGACTGGGGTGCCTGCGATACATGCTGGAGCTGTGGATTTTCCTAAACCGGCTCAGCAAACAGGGAATAAGGACAATCCGGGTTTTCTTTAACACAGCCCGCCTCCGACTCAGTGAGAACGAAGAACTGAGGAAATATGACGGGCAGGATTACACCGCTGCCTCGATGCTCTCTTTCTTCTTATTTGCGAAATTAGCGAGGCTGAAATTCACGCGCATCAATAAGAAAATACGCCGCACCGCCACCAAATGGGCTGGATTCAATCTCATCGCTTATAACATCGTTAACATATTCAAACGCGCTTTGACGGAGAAATACAGGAACGCCGGCATAGAAGTGCTGAGGCGGGATATACTCCATAAAATTGCGGTTATTTATTTCAATGGTAAGTCTGTCAAGTTTGAATTCAATAAGAAATACGAAATCAGGTATAAGGAGCAATTGGCGAGCATAAACGAGTTTGTAGGTCGAACGCGGGATAAAATCGAGTGCGTGGATGTTTTACCGTAAGCTATCTGCGCCGGATACAAAATGGTAATTATGGGTTGTCTGTGCTTAAAATAGCACGTTTACAGGGTTCTTAATGGTATCCCGGAAGTTGTAAGTTGTTGGCGACATTCAGAGGATGTTTAAAATCTCCAGACAGGCAGTGCACAAGGAAATAAAAGCATTGATAGAATTGGGAGTTATAAAGTCACAGGGGGTAGGGAAAGCGACATATTATGTTCCGGACTGAGTTGACGATTGCAATTAATAAACCACGAGATTGCACAAGATTAACACAAGAAATGGTGGTTAATAGGGGATCAAATCAGCGATGAAACACTAAAAACCTATTGCTATTATTGCTCTCTCGTAAAAATCTGTGTAATCTTATGGTTATAATTTCCGGAATGACTATATACTTCGAAATCAAAGAAGAAGTTGAAAGAACGTAAAGAAATAAATAAAAATGGACCTTGAGGGATTTGCGAAGAGGAAGTTAAGAGAAGGCGAGAAAGAAGAGCGAATAATCGCTGAAATGTGCAGACGCATTATGGAGATAAAGCGCAATCGTATAATAAAGGAAGATGCTGAGGCGATTTCTAAGGCGATATTAGAGGAAGCGAAGAGAACGATTGATTTAAAAGTTAAAGGCAAAGACGAACTTGGCATTCTCACGGAAATAAAATCAGGTGTGAGAATGGGCGAGTTGGGAGTGGGGTCAAGAGGTTCAGGTGATTTTTACGCTCACGAGAAGATAGGAGAGGTAATAGGTGCAACGAGTGCTGTGGTTGACTCCTCAAGCTTAAGTGATTCTGGAGTGGTCCGTTTTCCGGATAGTGGAAAGAGTAAGGGTGCGGGTGAAGGTGAAGGTAAAGGTAAAGAAAAATTTGTGGTTGTAACCGTGGATGGAATGCATTCGAGGCTGAGTGATTTTCCTTTTCTCGCTGGTTTTCACGTTGCACGTGCAGCACTTCGTGACGTGTATGTAATGGGTGCTATACCTGTTGCGCTATTCTCAGACATTCACGTTGCCGATGACGGCGACGTTGCGAAGATATTCGACCATGTTGCAGGAATTTCAGCGGTATCAGATGTGGCTGACGTTCCTCTCGTAACGGGTTCGACATTGCGAATAGGCGGTGATGTGGTAATAGGAGAAAGAATGACGGGCTGTGTTGGCGCGGTTGGCGTGGCTGAAGCTGTTGTATCGAGAGAAGAAGCAACAGAAGGAGATGTAATATTGATGACCGAGGGAGCAGGAGGAGGCACAATCTCCACTGCCGCTTTGTATTATGGCGAACCTGAAGTAGTGAAAGAAACGTTAAACATAAATTTTCTACGTGCTTGTAATGCGCTTATCGAAGAGGATATGGTGAGAAGGGTTCATGTCATGACCGATGTTACGAATGGAGGAATTCGAGGTGATGCAAACGAGATTGCAAAAGTCGCAGCCGTGAAACTTGTTTTTTATGAGGATAGAATACGGATTTTAGTAAATGAAAAGGTGCTTGGGATGCTGGAACGGCATGGAATAGACTATTTAGGTGTCTCTCTGGATGCTCTGCTGGTTATCTGCCCGAAAGCCATTGCAGAAGACGTGAAGAAAGTTGTAAGAAGTGAAGGAGTGAGAATAGAAGAAGTTGGCAGGGTTGAAAGCGGTAGGGGTGCTGAAATTGTTGTAGATGGAGAAAAAAGGGATTTTGTTCCTAAATTTCGTGAGTCGGCTTACACGCCGGTAAAGAAGGTTGTGGGAGAAAGCGTAAGTGCGGGTGATAATTTTGAAGAGATGAAGAGGAAAGTGGATAAGGCGGTTGAGGAAGCGATATATAAGAGAGATAGGGTGAAGGAGATGCTGGGTTAAAGGTTATCATTGAAAAATGCAAACTGCAAAATAAACCTTTCTTAAAAAGAAAAAGTGTTGTTTAAAGTCGAAGCATTTCTTTCTCAAGCTTCTTAGCAAATTCTGCGTCAGTAAATGCCCTTAATCTTTTAATCGTAGTGTCATAAGCGTCAATTTGCTCCTCTTCCAGTGTCTCAGCATAATTTGCGGCTCGGTCAATTTCACTTAACTTCGCTATCAACATTTTTCGCTCTTCCTCTGGCATTACCTTTGAATCGGTCATAGCCGCAGCTCTCGCATAAATCCCTTCTTCAGCCGCTTTGAAAAGCCTTTGAGCAATCTCTTTCGCCGAATAAAGCTCACCAAATCGTTCAGAGAAATCTCTCGACCAGTTGGACCAGCAATAGATACAGCGTATATGCTCAATAAGGCGTGGAAAATCCTAAATCCTAAGCACCAAATCCTAAACAATTTCCAAATCCAAAATCCCAAAAGAAAGGTTTGTTTTGAATTTTGAGTTTAGTGCTTAGAATCTATACCACAAGATATTGAGCAATTACCAATCCCCTCTGTTTCTCTTGCGAGTTCCAAAGGGTCAAAAGGTTCAAACCCCGGCGTTAGATAACGTTGATATGCATATTGCATCTTGTATCTTGTATCTTGTATCGCTATTTTCTTTTTAAAAACTCCTTCACCATTTTTATCGCACACAAATCGCCGCATATAGAACAGGCATCGCTTTCCGAAGGTCTGCTATTTCTTATTCTTTGTGCTTCCTCGGGGTTTATCGCGAGTTCCAACTGTCTTTTCCAATCCAGGTTCTTTCTTGCATGTGCCATTTCGTCGTCCAGGAGTCTCGCCCTCTCTCTTTGCCCTTCCTTTACGAGGTCTGCAGCATGCGCTGCTATTTTCGTTACTATCGTGCCTTCCTTTACGTCGTCCACGGATGGCAATGCCAGATGCTCTGAAGGCGATACCATGCAAAGGAAGTCAGCACCGTACATTCCCGCAATCGCTCCTCCTATCGAACTCACAAAGTGGTCATATCCGGGTGCGATATCAGTAACGAGTGGTCCTAAGAGATACAGGGGTGCAAAATCAGTTATATGTTTTATTGTCTTTACAGACGCCTCTATTTCGTCCAGTGGCACATGTCCAGGACCTTCAACCATTGCCTGTACACCTTCTTCCCTGGCAAGCTTTACGAGCTCACCAAGAATAATGACTTCCATGTATTTCGCACGGTCGGAGGCATCGGAAATGCAGCCCGGACGCATACCATCACCCAGGCTGAGCGTTAATCCATATTCTTTTGCTACTTCCAGAAGATAATCATATTCTTCGTAAAATGGATTTTCTTGCTCGTTGTGTATCATCCATGCAACGAGGAAAGCACCACCTCGACTAACAACATCTAAGATGCGCTCGCTCCTCCTCAACCTCTCCAGCGAATTCAGATTCACACCTGCATGAATGGTAACAAAGTCTATACCGTCTTTTGCATGTTTCCTTACTGCATTGAACATGTCATCTGGGCTCATGTCCACCACTGCCCTTATACCAGCCTTTCCTAAAGCCGCCTGGTAGATTGGCACCGTCCCGACTGGCACATTTACTTCTTTCAAAATCGTTCTTCGTGTTTCATCGAGGTTCCCACCCGTAGAGAGGTCCATTATCGAATCAGCACCGTATTTCACGGCAATCTTCGCCTTCTCTACCTCTTCCTCGGGGTTAACATAATCCTTTGACGTCCCTACGTTCACGTTCACCTTCGTGCTCATTCCTTCACCAATTGCTTTTAGCACTATATCTCTGTTCTCTGTCCCTGATACTCTCTTTGCATTTCTCGGAATCACAACTCGGCCTGTTTCGAGAAGTCGTTTCAATTTGTCCAGGCTGAGCCCTTCAGCTAAAGAAACTTTCTTCAATTCTTTCTCTTCCCAGTTGATGGTGACTGGATTGGTGCTCATTTTATTCCTATCATATTAATTAATTCAAAGCAATCTGTATAAACCTTTCCATCTAATCTTTTTATTCATTTTATTTTATTTTATTTTATTTTCACGATTTCCGGAATTTTGCCCCATGTTGCGAGCATATCCTTATATATTATAAGCGCACCTTCAATACCTTCCACATGGTTAATCGCGTGGAATGCTCTGGAGATAGAATGAGCATCAGTTACAGAATTGCAGAGCGCAGTAGCTGCGGCATCGGACAATGATGCACTATTGCTTATCACCGTTGCAGCATCTGCTGCTCCAAAGCTTATGGAATGCCCCACGGTTCCTGAAGATGTGCATATACCTGATAAGGAGGAAGAGGGCTTTATCCGGACTGCAATCCTGTTCGAGAAGACACTTTCTCCCGCATATATGCCAACGAGCACTTCCCTATCGTTTATTAATGCAACATCACCACCATTATCCACCATTGCATGAGTTGCTCCTGCATCTCGCATCGCTTCTACCGCAAACTCAGCTAAAGCGCCTGCAACTGCTGACATCGGTCCTATGCCGAATTTTCCCGTGGATTCCGTCATTCTTCTCACTATCTCTGGTATCTTATTCCTTTCTTCTATCTGGTAACTTTCGAGCGTTACGAGAAAATAAGGATGCCAGCGTACGAACCTTTCCAATTCTTTTCTACGTTGCTTTATTTCCTCTTTTGCAATCTCTATATACTTCTTTTCGTCTGCCGTTATCCATGCGAAAGTCTCTTTTAGCTTGAAACTCTCTTTCATCTCATTTATTTTTATAGTATTTTTAATAGTATCAGTATCAAGTAAAATAAAAGAAAGAAGGTGAAAGGGCGAAGAGGCAAATGCGTTTCAGACGACAAGCACCAAGGACGTATCATTGGAGTAGGGAAGAAGTCGAGGCGCTTTCGACGAAAGAGATAATCAGGAAGTTGAGAAGTTTTGGTGTTGATTTCAAGAGAAAACAGTTTTCAGAAGACGTGAAGAGGTTCTATTCTGCCAGTGACCTTGCTGACAACTGGTGCATGATTTACGATATTACTGCGGAGTGGTTTGATGAAGACTTCATCCGGATGGCGGCGATTGTCTTGTGGCGAAGATTGGCTCCTGACGTGGTTAATTCTGAACAATTAGATAAGATGATGCAGAGAGGGTATGACCTTAAAGGAGAACGAAGGATAAAAGAGTTATTTTAGATAGACTCCGAGACCTGGAAGAAGAAGAAGAAAAGAAGGAGATAGTCATGAGATAAAATTCAAGTGAGTGATGGGAAATTTAAGGAATAAAATCTGTGTAAATCTGTGTAATCTCGTGGGTACTCATGAAAAAGGAAGAAGTATGTAGTAGGTTAAGAGAGCTACTTAGAGACGCAGTAGAAAAAAACGCTGCGGATGCGTTGCTGCTTTCCGGTGGACTGGACACGAGCATTTTAGCTGCTGTTTCCGGAAATAAGGGTAAAACTAAGAAGGCTTTTACCGTCTCAATGGACATAAATGGAACTCCTGCGCCGGATCTTGAATATGCAAAAAAGGTAGCTCAGAGATTCCTTTATGAACACCATCTGATCCGCATAGCAGAAAACGAAGCATTAGAAAAAATACCAGAGGTGATAAAAGCGGTCGGAAGTTTTGATCCCGCTCTTCCCAATGATTTGGCTATCTACGTGGCAATAAAAGAAGCAAAGAATTTAGGAATAGAAAGCGTAATGACCGGAGACGGTGCAGACGAGCTCTTTGCTGGTTATTCCTACATGCACGAGCTTTCGCATGAGGAGTTGAATAAGTACATAAGAAATTTATCGAATTCAAAGACGATGTATTTCTCCTCTAACAAGCTTGGAGATTTTCTCGGTGTGGAGATAAAACAGCCGTATCTTGATACGGAAATTGTTGACTTCGCTCTCGATATAAATCCAGGCTTGAAGGTAAAGGAAATAGAAGGGAGAAAATACGGAAAATGGATATTAAGAAGGGCGTATGAAAAAGAACTGGATGATGTAGCATGGAGAGCAAAAGAACCGATAGAGTTCGGTTCTGGAACAACAAAGCTCAGAGAGACTATCGCTTCGAAAATTTCGGATGCTGAGTTCGCTGAGAAGAAAAGAGGATATGAGATGGAATTCATGAATAAAGAGCATCTCTTCTTCTATGAGATATACAAAGAGGTTGTGGGTGAAGTTCCAAAGGCGAAGGGAAAAGCAAATGTATGCCCGCTATGCAAGGCGGAACTGCCAGAAAATCGGTTCCATTGTTACATTTGTGGCTTCTCATATCCTATTGGTAAATATCTCGAAGAAACAATTATCCTAAATCAATTGCAGTTGCCTTAAACGCTTCCCTCACCTGTTCGGGTGCTGGATGATATGCTTGAATCAACAAAGCGGCTGCCCCAGATACGTGTGGTGTTGACATGCTCGTCCCGCTCTTTGTAGTAAATCCACCATCCAATGCCGTTGAAGTAATACTCACGCCTGGCGCTACTACGTCAGGCTTTGTTCTGCCATCAGTAGTAGGTCCCCGTGAACTCCAGCTAGGTACACTGTCGTAATCGTCAATTGCACCAACTGTTATCACTTCTCTGGCATCACCAGGGGATGTTATTGTTCCACTTGCAGGGCCATCGTTTCCTGCAGCAGCCACGACTACGACTCCTTTTGATACCGCACTATCAGATGCTTCACTTAGTGCCGATGTGCCATCACCACCTGTACCGCCTAAGCTCATGCTTATTACCTCTGCGCCATGGTCAACAGCCCATTCTATACCAGCAATCACAGTACTGGCATTACCGGTTCCAGTTTCATCCAGGACCTTTATGTGCATAAGGGTAGCATTTGGCGCGCTATATGTTAAATCGTTTGATGCGATAATTCCTGAAACATGCGTGCCATGCCCATTTTCATCCTCAGCATAGTTGTCACCACGCACGAAGTCATAGCCAATTCCAATGTTCTTAAAGGCTGTGTGGCTATAGTTAATTCCGGTATCTACGACTGCGACATCAACGCCACTACCATCTAAGCCAATACTTTGCACGTAAGAAACATACTTGACCTTTCCTCCTTCATCTCGATGGACTTTTTATGCCCCTTACCTGGCTTCTCCTTTGTTTTTATGATAACGTTTATCTCCCCCTTTGGATTCTTCTTAACTTCTTTCTTTACATCCTCATCTATCACCTCTCCGGGCGGGTTAACAGCATAGCTTCCGGTAATGTCAATGTCCACTTCGTGGAATGGCAAGACTTCTAAATCAGCCTCGTTCGAGTCATAAGTATGATTCGAGGACACGTTGACTACGAATGGATAAATCCCCGGCTTTATATACCAATTACGAGGTGGCATAATATCTAAGGTAATCAGATCGCTCTCCCCGGGACTTAATATCGTGGAGGCTCTATCCGCACTGACCCAGCTCTTAGATATGTTCCCAACACCAGGGCGCGTGCTGTTCTCAACCGCTACGGAATATGTATCGTTAACATTTCCCTCGTTCTTGATCGTGACGTTGTAGCTGGCGGTATCCCCTGGTACAACTGCGTTATAGGTTGGATCAACACTTGAGTCTACTTCGTAAGACTCTGGAACTGTTACCGAGATTTGCACGCTTGTCGAGCCGCCATCATCGCTTGTGATGTCGATTGGGCCAGTGTATGTGTCTGGCGCCTGGTATTTTGGCACTGCAATTGTTACAGATATGTTCTCTGACTGTCCTGGCTCTAATGACGGGATATGAGTTTTACTTAACGTTGTCCATGGAGCGATTGCGCCAGATGGTGTTAGCGATATGTTGTTAAGGATAGTAGAACCTTTATTGCTTATCGTGATGTTGAATGATTCTTGTGAGTTATGATTTATTGTTAGATCAACTTTTTGTGGAGTTACTGAAAACATGCTCTCAGGAACAATTATAGAATGGGCAATAACACCATCATCTTTTCTCCGATCCTTTTGCGATTTCGCATAGATTTTCACGTAAATTTCTTTGCCGACTTTTTCACAGGGATATGGCTTTAGCTTTAATGTTAAGTTGTGAAAAGTACTTGCTGGAATGCCTTCAAACACTATTATTCCTCTAGTATTCTCAATGCTATATAGCCCCGTCTCGTCTTCTGCTTTGATTACATACGTGTATGTACCAACGTTATTTGCCATCATTGTCCAATTTAGGGACACTGAAGTTTCCGGATTTATTTGATCTACACTTTTTGTTAAAGGCTCAACAGTAGTTAATCCAGAATCAGAAAGTAGTTTAAGTTCTATTGTTAGGTTTGAAAGTGGCTTATATCCGTTGTTCTTCAAAATAGATTTTATTTCAAAGGTACTTTCATTTACTATTGTATCTGGAGCTTCAATCTGGAGGTCTAATTGGTTATAATCGTAAACTTTTAGAGGTAAGATATACGATTTATCACCTCCATTATCAGTCTTAATATCAAATTTCAAACGATTGAAGAATTTCTGGACCCTATAATATTTTAAGATTTATAGTAATATTTTTAAGCGTTGTGTCAGCCTCATTCGTAAGGTCCATTGAGACAGGAAATGTCTCATTAATATCCACATTTTCAGGAGATAAAATGGAGACCCTATAAGAAGGTTTTACGCTAAAGTACATACCATCTGATTCTCCTCCAAAACTAACAGTCGCTAAGAATTGGAGATCAGTAGATAATTGTTTTGGAATATTATAAGTTTCAATTATTGATCTCTCGCTGTTTGCACTCAATGTTACATCTCTTTCTGTGCTGTAAACTAGTTCCCAATTTGATGTATTGCTTTTTGTAATGTTTTCTGGTCTAATGGTGTATATACCAAAAGCCAATTTTCTTCAGCAACAACAATCACATCGCCTGCAGTATCTGTCCACCAACTAATACTATTAGGAAGTGCAGATCTTTGTACAGGTCCCGTTCCTGTTGGCTTAGGAGACCATCCCAATATTACATGCCAGTTACCATTATACCTACCGATCTGAGCTGTGCTGCAAGTGCATTTGCCCAACTATCACATTCAGCCATTCCGCTGGGATCATTTAACATTTCTGAGAAACTATCATAAGAACGAGCTTCAGCAAAATCTACAATATCATATCATGAAGATGTCTGTTTAGAGCCTTTACAGCATCCCCTGGAGAGGTTTTACCATCAACAATATTGATAGCGTGATCAATAAATACAGTGCTAGAGTAATGCTGAGTATTATAATCCCAGCCTTTACCCCTGGTAGTTCGTATATTTTTAGGAATATCATGCGGTATACGCCACCAGACAGATCTTTCGTCATTTTTGAACGCATTTCTAATGGAACCACTGCCTACATACTCAGGTGTGCTCGAATCCTCTGCGTTGAAAATAACATAAATATCCTCGGTTTTTTCGCTTACTAAATTACCATCATAATTCAAGTTTGCTGTAATACTATCAATCCCAACAGCACTCGTACTTTCGATGTCAACGGAAAAATGTTCAGCATTCTTGCCATTTTTAGTGGTGAGTCCAGGGTCTTTTATAGTGCAGGCAGGATTATCGCTCTCTAAAGAGATTATATGTTCACTTTGTAAACCGGATTCGCCCTCATCAATAAGAACAAATATATTGATATCATCTGTTCCTCTTTTATATACAACGTTTCCATTATTCTTGTAGCTACTTAGGGAATCCTCAAAAATAATACTATCAATCTTTGGATTAGACTTCGTATCTAGTTGAGGCCGTACCATCATGATAATCAATGTCACTCGTATCAGCCTTGCTCGCCCTCACCTCAACAATGTAATCTCTAGCATCAGCCGTATACGGAATTCTGTAGTCAAAGGAGTATGTACCATCTGATGCTGTTGTCGTACTATCGGTGTGCACCGTTGGATTTGGACCAAAAACATCTTTCTTTATTGTCAGCGATACAGTCGCTCCACCCACATTCCCCTTTTCATCGGTTACCTTGCCTGATATGTGGACATTTTCGCCATTTACATATTATCGTCTCCGTCTCCCCACCAATTAGCCACAATAACTTGAGACTCAGTTGGCAGCACGATTGGCTCTGCAAGCTCTATAATTTCTCCGCCAGAAATTGTTATTAGAATCTTTTCGTTGATATGAACGTCAGCAATTCCATCTGCATTTGTAGTAACCGTCTCAGAATAATCATGGTTTGGCAGACTGTAGGTGAGAGTAGCATTTGCCAGCGGCACACCGTTGCTCAGAACCTCTTGCTTGACAATAATTTCTACTGGTATCTCATAAGTTATTGTTTCAAGGTTTGATATTTGAACATCACTAATGGTGTCCACCACAGAGATATCCGGTGGAAACTCGTATGTCTCGATATAATCCAAAACTGCTATTGGTGCATTCCCAATGCCACTGATGGAGGAGCTGTACTTCTCAACACCATTTATACTTACACTGACTTCCTTTGGGTTGGTCTTTAAATTTTTAACATCAATACTGGGTGACTCTGGTGCGATAATCAATCGCTCGGATATTGGCGTGGAATACACACCGGTCTCGGTCATTGCCTTGCTGTCGTTCAGTAGTGGAACGTCATAACTAACCGATGCATTTGACCGCACCTCAGTTGCGTTTTTTATCAGATATACAGAGGTTCTCAACTGCAGATTGCTCGCTCACGCTTGATAAGCTCCCGCTCTTCGCCCCTCCTGATTTGATGAGCCCGCAACTTTACGTTAAAGCTACACTATATATAAGCTTTTCGCTTTTTTAAAAATAGAAAATCAAGTCAATTGTAATCGTGGAAAGGGAAGAGGCGCGGCGCAGAGCGGAAGCTAAGGGAAGGGGGGAAACAGGTATGTAGAAGAAAGACTCTAAATTTGTAAAAACGCGTAATGTACCTCTTTATTCCTCTCATAACCTTTCCACTCAAATAATCCTTTCATTAATTGTTGCAACGGTCAAAACGGCGACAAAAAAGTTCTCGCCTCGTCTGGTGAAAGAGAAAGTATTTCGGTATATTCTTCTGGTTCTAGTCCGTAGTTCTTTATATTTACATGAATATTGCTCAGAGTTACGGGAAGTTTGTTTTCAACGTTTAATTTAAGTGTAAATTGTTGCTTCAAAGTCACATTTACTGGATAATTTACGGAAAAAAATGTGTGAAACTCTGTTAATCCAGTTTAGAGGGTGGGGATAGAAAGTCATGGAATATTATGATGCTATTGTTGTGGGCGCAGGTCCAGCAGGTTCGACAGCAGCGAAGGTTCTATCCGAAAAAGGTGCTAAAACACTTTTAATTGATAAAAACAAGTTCCCTCGAAACAAGCCGTGTGGCGGTGCATTGTCGCTTAAGGTTCTGGACAGGTTCAAGTACGTAAAGGATTTTGTTGACTCCTATTTGTACGGTGGTGTTTTTTATTCCCCCTCTTTGAAATATGCCGCAAAATACGAAAAGGATAGACCTATCGGTGCAATGGTCACGAGAGAGAAATTCGATGCCGGACTGGTGGAGCTTGCAATCAATAGCGGGGCTCAATTTATTGATGGGGCTATAGTTAAAGACCTCAAGATTTCAAACGAAAAGGCAAAGGTTATGCTTGGAAATGGATCTGAAATGGAGTCAGAAATCGTCATCAGCGCAGAGAGGATTTTGAGTGTGATTGCGAGGAAGTCCGGGCTGCGCCAGAGAAGTAATCATGGATTGATTTTTCCGGGTATTGTCCAGGAGTTTTACGTGGACAGAGAAACAATGGACGAATTCTTTGGAGAGAAGAGATTAGCACATTTTCATATTCGATTTAATCACGTATTTGGCTATGCATGGGTATTCCCAAAAAGAGAGAGTATTAACATTGGCGTGGGTGGGCTTCAAACAAAAACAAAGCCCAATCTAAAAAATATTCTCTCGATATATATCCAAAGTTTAAAAAGGGGATAAGCTAATACCTGAGGATCTTGAGCCTGTGAGACGTAGAGGCTGGGCTCTGCCTCTTCGCCCACTTAAAAAAACTTATGCCAATAGAGTTATTCTATGCGGTGATGCTGGCGGTTTTGTAAATCCTATCACTGGAGAAGGTGTCTACTACGCAATGCGGACTGGAGAAATTGCAGCAAAAGTCGTTACAGAGGCTTTAGAAGTCGGCAGTACCGACGAAGCATTCTTATCCCAGTATCAAGTTGAGTGGAAAGGAGATTTTTGGAAAGAGCTAAAGACAAATATCCTCTTTCGTGACTTCCTGTTGAATCGAGCGGAAAGTATAATGAAAACTGTAAGCAAGGATGAAAAGCTTATGGAGATGTCGGTTGGCACGGGTCTCGGATGGCTGAGTAGCCATGAGTACAAATGGAAGCTTACGAGACACTATTTATGGCTTCTTTTGAAAAGTTACGTTGAAGCAACATAGAGATAGAGTTAAGACTATAATTATTCAACACTGGTCGAGCTTGGAGGTGCAACTATTTTCTACGCATAAAGTCATTTATCGTTTTTACGATTCTATTGTGATTATATCCCAGGATTATGAGTATAATCGCAAGTACCGATGTAAAAATGATGTACAAAATTCCGCTTAGAAGATGAGATGTTAGTCCTATTTTAAAAGGAAGCATTTCATACACACTAAAGAATAGTATTACCGATACTACATAGAGGACAATACCAAAGATTATAAATGCGGTTAAAGCCCATAAAAAGTACACTGAAGTTATATTGACTATTATGAATGGACCACCGTTGAAAAGATACCATTGTAATGATCCCAATGAAAAAATGAATTGCTGGAACTGCCCCTTCATAAGATACAGCCATATAGTTTCAAGAACTCCTCTAAGCAGTCCCACAAAAAACAAAATATACACTATCTTATGCAAACTCGGCTTTCCCTCTACTATTTTCTTGATGCCTGCTTTAGGCTTGAAAAACAGCAGTCCGAAATCATCCAAAAATCTTCGCCATGACATAGACTAACACCACCATGAAATAGCACAAAAAGCAATAAATATATGTTTTTCTTCTAAACGCTACATCCCTTTTACGCTTAAGAGCACGCATAAAAATTAAATTTGCCACTCCAGTCATTAATATCAATGGGACGATGAAGAAAGGGAAATAGCCGAGTAAATAAGGTAGCAATGCCAGTCCATACGATATAGCAATACCTACCATGACTATTTTTATCGCTGGTTCATAGCCAAAAATAATGGGCAATGTTCTTATCTCTGCTTCACTGTCCCCTTCTATGTCCTTGAAGTCCTTTACTGCCGAGGTAGTGGATGCCAGCACACCCAGGATAATCGCGACCGCAATTCCTTCATGCGATATGCTATACTGAGAGACAGTTCCACCGAAGAAAGCAGCAGCAGTGCCAAACTCGATGATTGAAGTCGCGGCGAATCCCGTGCAGAATACTGAAAGCCGAGGAAAACAAATGCGAAAACGATAAGTCTGCAAAGCCAGTCCCCTTCTAATAGCGTTAGCACTATCGCTATAGCATAAGCAAGAGTTGCCCAGTATGCTACTTCTCTTTGTGTGATTTCCCCCTTGATTAATGGACGGTGTGGATTTATGCTCTTATCAATCTGCACGTCATAGTAGTCATTGAACAGTGCTGTGCCCATCCATATCAACACTGCGATAAGCGCTGCGCCAAATGCAGGGGCAATAGAACAAAGAGGAGGCGTTAATAAATTTGGAAAAAATGAGGAAAGCAAAGTTGAAAAAAACGTTTGTGGAAAATCGCTGGAATGAAAATTAGGTGAGAATAATGCGCCTACGAATGCCATGAGCGCCATGACAACGATGACTATTGGTTTCCCAGCTTAAACAACACGACTATTTTTTTCCTGTTCATCTTAACTTAACACCTCAAAAGTCCCTTTTTGCTGCATACTTCGCCATCTCAACTAACACTGACTTATATTTTGAACTCTTCAAATCTTTTAAAGCTTCTTTAGCTTTATGCGCATATTCCAGAGATATCTTTTGTGCGAACTCAATTGCTCCTGTTTCCTTTAAGAGTTTTTTAAGTTGCGATCCCTCTCTATCATCAAATTCTTTCTTTCCAGTTAGTGAGAACAGGAACTCTCTATCTTCTGCGTTTATATTTGAAAATAGATGCGACAACACAACGGTGTTTCTGGCTCTACGCACATCGCTAAATATTTTTTTCCCTAATTTGTCTTCTTTTCCTGCTACATCCAGTACATCGTCTCTGATTTGATAGGAGATGCCCAGGTACTTTCCATAGTTTGACAACGCAATGACTTCCTCCTCTCCTCCTCCTCCACCAGCTATGGCTCCAATCTTTGCAGCAGCCATGAACCCATTTCCAGTCTTTTTCTCCGCTATCTTTAAACCCTCTTCAGGATTATCACCAATTTTAGATTGCATGTCTATGCTTGACCAATACAAATATCCTTCTCAAATTGATAAAGTATGCCCAAGATTCGCGCATATTCAGCCGATGAAATCAGGTTTTTATCGTAAAGAACACGCAGCGCCCGGTAGGATGAACTATGTAGATAGTCGCCTACAACTACGGCAAGTTCTGTGCCAAACTCCATGTGTATTGATGTCTTTCAATATATCATCATCCACAATATCATCGTGAACCAGTGAAAACGCATGGGCGGGCTAACTCGAACGAGATTGCAAGAGGAAGCGCAATCTCACGCGCACCTCCAACAGCCAGACAAGAACAAATACAGATAATACCTCTCATATGTTTACCACCAGTAACAGCTCTTCTACAAGCTTGGCTGAATATTGATGGCTCTTTTGGAATGTACTTTAGAAGCCCATTATCAATTTCATTCAGCATGTCATGTGGGGCATAATAAAAAGGAGGTTAGATATTTGGGAATAGAGGAATAGAAAAGCATTTAAATAGGTGAGTATATTACAATATTTGTGGTGACAGAATGAGAAAGATAGTAAAGACAATCCCTGTTGTTTTACTAATAATTTTAATAACGCTGGCTTCTTTTTGCTTTAAATCACCCAAAGAAGAAGCTACTTCTATTGCAATGCAAGACCCAGAATTCAAACAAGCTTACGAACAAAAGGATGCAGAAATTGTTTTTTCTGAAAAGAACGGAACCTGGATAATCAAAGTTAATAGAACTATAAGCAATGAAACAGTTGAGAATCCAGTGGTATTCATAGACCCCAAAACGAAGAAAATTACGAAGGTATATAAAATTTCGGAAATGGAAGCAAGAGAAATAGCTATTCGCAAATGGTGGGAAGGTAAAGCTATGATACCAGAAAACAAGGCTATTGGTATAGTTGTAGATAAAGAAGACTACTGGTTGGTGACTATTCAAATTATAGATATGTTTACCGGTGCAATAGTATCTCCCAACGCTGGAAAATATAAGGTAGATAAAATAACAGGAAATGCAACAGAATTCACGAATGTTTGAATCTGGCGATTTAGGTGATGATGCAGAGTGGTTTGAGTTCCTCTTCGCTTACAGAGCCTATGAACATGTGAGTAAAGCAAAAAGAATTGGGATGCCCATGATAAATATTTATAAAGGATTGGAAAAATATACAAATTGGTATAAAAGATTAGAGGTGTAAGATGGCCAGGACAAAGACATTGCATGCTATTTTTGATGGTAAGGTGCTGAGACCGGAAGGGTCAGTAGATTTGGAGGTGGGTAAGCGTTACGTTTTGACTGTTGAAAGAACAATTGAAGCAAAAGCTCCGAGAGAGGAACCGCCCTACCCACTCACCCAAATTCTGGAAATTGCTACGGACAGGGGTGTTGATGATCTCTCCACCAGACACGATTGGTATGCGCATGGGAGGCGGGACGATGAAGCATTGATCAATACTCGTGACCAATGGCATGAGAGGGCAGTAGTTTGGCAGGAGCGGTTAGCCAAGTTGAAATCGTTCCCCTTTCATTTGAACTGTTTGAGGAAGCGCTTGAACTCTATAAGAAACGAATGGACAAAGGATGGGGGCTTACCGACTGCATGCACCTCGTTCATTGTGATGCAACGTTATGGTGTTATAGATGCACTGACAATAGACGAGCATTTTCAACAGGCAGGCTTCCGAGCACTGTTACGGGAAGATATGTGAGACCTGCTTGTGGATTAATTAAAATATGTACGGCTTCTCTATTTAAGGATTGTCTTTAGAACCTTGGAATAGAAAGAGAGAAATAATAGGAGGTAATTACCGAAAATGCATCCACTTGCTTATAAACACCTGAAAAAGGTGTTGGAGGATAAGAAGCTCGTAGGACCTGACGAAACGTGTGAATATTATCCATGCCATTTTACAGTTCAGGATTGCACGTGGTGTTTCTGCCCTTTTTATCCCTGTGAAGACGAACAAACGGGTGGTGAATGGGTGAAGACGAAGGAAGGAGGACGTATTTGGAGTTGCTCATATTGTTACTGGATACATGAATCAGAAGTTGCAAAGAAATTGCTTGAGGAGTTCAAGAAGCTTGGAATGGACAGTGTTGAAGATATTGAAAAAAGAAAGGAAGAAGTAAAGGAAATATTTGCAATTATGTTATCTCCGTGCCTCGATGCTTCCCATGAACTGCATCTAAAATATTCCAAGGATTGCTTCCGTCAATGACAATGGTCTTTATTCCGCTTCTTTCTATTATCTTCGCCGCAACAGGGTCTATAACAATTCTCGACCCTGCTTTTAGTTCCTCTTTCATTGTTAGCGCTACGAGTTCCTTTGCCGTGAGTTTGTCGTATTTCTTTGCATCTGGATACATACGAGGGTCTGCATCATAGACACCATCTACCGATGTTACATCTATGAAAAGGTCGGCGTTTACGTATTCAGCGAGAATCGCAGCCACCGCATCGGTTGTATAACCAGGGCTTACTCCACCCATCACCGCTATTTTCGCTTCTCCGCCTTCGCCTTCCACCACAGCCTTACCTTCTGCAACTTCTTTATAATCGGAAAAAGGTTCGGGATACACTGCATCTTTTAAAGCAGAAATGAGCAATTTCGCATTTACCCTCGTCAGGGCTATTCCTATATAATCGCATATTGCTTCATTCGCACCCAAATCACGTGCTATTTTTATGCATTCTCGCGCTATTTCACCACCACCGGTAACCACGTATAGATTACATGATTTCACAAGCTCTTCTAAGACCTCTGCAACTTTTTTTATGTTCTCGGCATCCTCAAAAAAAATGCCGCCTAACGAAATGACGACTTTCATGTTATCATGTCCTCGCATTTATTCATTAATAAACTTTTGTTTAAAAATTAAAAAGGAAAAGTGTAAAGAAGTAAAGAATAACGAAGGGGGGAAACTCAAATATGTGCGAATCAAGTGTGCTAATAGAGAAAGAAGGGGAAAGAGAATTGCTGATGGAAGATGTAGTTCACGTAGAAGTTGACGGAGAGGATATAAAACTCATGGGCATATTAGGCGAGACACAAAACGCCAAAGGTAGGATAAAGGAAATAAATCTGATGAAGCATACAATTGTGATAGAAATTGTTTGATAAAACCATTTATAAAACACGTGTAAACTATACTAAATTAAAAACATCTTCAATGCCAAATATATATCATGCCTTAGGCTTGCACATGCACCAGCCACCGGGAACATCGAGTTACTCCTGGAAACGAACGAATGGGAGGCGAAACAGATAACTCTATGCTATGAACGACCATTGAAATATGCAAGGCGATATGAAGACGTCACGAAAATTCATTTGGGCTTTTCCGGGATATTGTTAGAACAGCTTTGTGCTCCACAAATAATAGAAAAGTTTTCAGATGTAGTGGATTTGAAACGGATGATGAAGGAATATCCAAAAGCAAGAGGTATTGAATTTGTGGGTATGGGATATTACCATCCTCTCTTTCCTTTGATCCCGATGGATGATTGGAAATCGCAGATAGAGAGATGGAAGGAAAAAGCGAAGGAACTTGGGTTTGCGGCGGAAGGTTTCTGGCCCCTGAGAAGGGTTTCTGCATGGAGATGATCCCGGCATTGGAAGAAACCGGATTTAAGTATGTCATTGTTGATGGTGTGCACGTAAAACCACGGAAAGAAAATGAAAACCTAACAAGAGAAGAAATAATGTATAAGCCGCACCTCGCAGAATATGAGTCATCAGAAATAATAATTATCCCACGGGATAGAGACATAAGCAATGCGCAGGAGAGCGGACTTGACCCGGGATGGTTTGAGCGTGAAGTTGTGCAAAAAACAGAGAAATGCGAGGGGAATTGTCTGGTAACAACGTGGTCGGATGGCGAGAATAGCGGATGATTCAGGCAGATGCAGGAAGAATCAGGATTCTGGGGGCATTTCTTCGCTCCTTATATGGAGAAAGTACGGAAAGGCGATTGTGTTATCACACCGATAAAAATAAGCACTTATATAGAAGAGAATCCGCCTGAAACTTACGTTGCGGTTCGAACCGATGCGTGGAATGTAGCCAATACAAGTGGATATGATTTCAGTCAATGGCAAGGTTCAGAAAAGCAAAGAAAAGGCATTGAAGAGCTTTGGGCAACAAGTAGAGAATATCACAGGCTCGGCAGGAGAATCCCTGGAATAGAGGAGCATATATTGAGGGCGGAAACGAGTTGTAATCTATTCTGGGGCGATGCTTGGGTTCACAGGCTATACGAGGATACGAAAGAAGCTAAGCGGTTGATGGAAAGGATTAAGATTAAAGAAAATAGAAGTAGTAACAATGGGTGAAAAAAGAGAGGGGTATAAAATACTAAACGGAGACTGCCTTGAATGGCTTGATAAATATTCCGAAAGAGATATCCATCTCACTTTTTGGTCTGTTGAAAAAACCCCGCTCATTGCTGAACAGAGGAGATTATTCTAAAATGTTTTTGAATATTTTGTGTACTCATCTGGAGAAAAAAGAAATTAAATTTCATTGTCGGTGCACCGGCATATAAAAAAGAAGTCTTTCAATTCAGGTTTTAACCCCATCAAGCGAAAATGATCAAAGAAGAAGAGTTAATAGAAACAACAAAAAGAGTAATTAAAGATGCTTCAGTGGAAAATGGAGCGATAGTTGCCGCCAATACCGATAAAAAATATTATCCACGAGATGCTTCGGCATATCGCTACGTCTGGTTGAGAGACGCATCCTATACGTGTGTGGCGGCAGACGTGCTGGGCATAGCAATTCAGGAAGATTTTTTCCAGTGGTGTTTAGAAAGAGCAGAAGGGTTTGACCGGGACGGCGTTTTCTATCAGACATATCATACCAATGGTGCAAAAGCAGGTGGGCAATTCCAGCCGGACCAAACGGGGACTTTATTATGGGCTGTCTGGCACCATTACTTCTATCAACAAAGAACCGAAGACGCTGTTGAGTTCAAAGACTTGATAGTAAAAGCTGCAGATGGCATATGTAAACTCTGGGACAGGAACCATTTTGTGGTGCCGACATACGACTTATGGGAAGAGAGAAGCACGTTTCCCGACCTTGAGGATAATCATACTTATTCGTTAGCTGCATGTGCGAGAGGACTTAGATGCGCAGATGCGATGATGATAGAAATAAAAAACGGAAGAAAGAAGAAATGGCTGAGATGCGCGAAGGAAATGGAGAAAACGATAAATAAGGGATATGATGCGAAGGAAGGATATTTCTTGAGAACTTTTGGTATGATAAACGACTATGGGGGTGATGCTTCCTTACTTGGATTAGTATATCCGTTTGAGGTGTGCAGTGCAAATGACCAGCGAATGGTGAATACGGTAAATGAGATGGAAAAGAGAATAGTAGAAAATGGCGGAGTTCATAGATACGAAAAGGATGTTTACGATGGTTGGACACGTGAGGGTAAGCTAAGGAGTAAGGGAGCGGGTGCATGGCCTCTGCTTAATTTCTGGATGTCTATATATTACGTAATGAATGGTGAGAAGGAAAAGGCGAGGAGATACCATGAATGGGTTTTAAATCGTTTAGACAGCCCTTACATTCCTGAGCAGATATTTGAAAACGAATTGCAAAAATCTGTTTGTCCACTCGTTTGGGCGCATGCTATGTTCGTGATTTCGCACTTTTTAGAAAGAAATATCATCACATTAACAAACTCACCTTAGCTTTCCTTTTACTCACCACCTCACCGGTATCATAATCAACAACCTTAATCTCCACCTCTTCCGGGGCTTCCTCGAATTCCGACAGCCAACTCAGCCTGATCGTTTCAGGATATTCTACGCTAACCTTGACCTTTTCCTTCGGCTTCGCAAGTTTTAGATTCACAACAGGAACAACTGTCTCTTGCAAACTTAATCCACCATGAACGAATTCAGGTGTTCCTCCTTGTACGGCAAAAATAGAAGCTCCTGCGGGAAATGCAAGCAGTAAATCGCCATCAATGCCGATATCACCGGTTTTAGCTACAAAATTACCTTCTGATGAGTTTATTGCAAACCTCCATTTAACAACCTCTCCCTTGCAGGGCACCCTTTCTGGCTCTTTCCTGAGGTAAAGGAATCCATGGTCTCCACCGAGCAAGTTATCAAATGCGAGTGAGAGTTGTGCATCTGGTAGCAACGCAGCCATTCCTACCTCGGTTATGCTCGGTAGAACACCAAAAAGCCACTCTACTTTTACCTCCTCTACGCCCACCCCCAACTCTTCTACGAGCATTTTTGCGAGGTCATATCTAAGAGCATCGGTAAAGAATACAGCAACGGGTTTCTCCGCTCTTGTCACGTATGACCAGAAGGAAGATAGATTTTGCTTCCATCCCTCCTTCTTAACTGCCTCCAGCAATCTTCTATTTACCTTGTCGAGGTAAGTTTCATAAGCGACATAAGCGGGAGTTATTAACGATTCTTCACGCCCGCAATCGAAAGTAGAAAGTTCTAAAACCATGCTATCGAACTTCCACCAGCTTGATACATATTTATCAATAATCTCGTCCCTGTTCATCCTTTCATATTCTTTTAAAGCTTCACCACATCCTTTAAACAACCTTGAGGCAATCCGGATAGGTTTCCAGTATTTTACACGCATATTCTTCACCCAGAAAGTCTCAACCCTCCTCTCTGCTATTTTCTCAATTAAATCAACCTTATCCCCGTAATTCTCAGGATTTGTTGAACTCAAAAGCTCATCAAGAATGAGTTCGTCAATTTCCGGGAACGTCTCGACTGAAGTCAGTGCTTCTTTCAGTTCGCGGGCTATTTCTTCCGGCTTTACAATAAACTTTATTATTGCCTCCTCTTCATCCCACCGTGACAACTCAAATGCAATAGCGAAGAGAGAATCAACTATGAGTTCTGTTGTTGGCTCCTTTTTCCCTATTAAACTGTTCCAGTTCTTGACGAGCATTGAGGAGTTCTTCTGCAGGGCTTTAATCACTTCACTACTCAGACTCAGCTTACTCTTTCTGAGCAAGAGTTCCGTCAAATCCAAAACTTCTTTTTCTCCTATAAACCCCCAATCCGTGAGAAAATTCGTTTCCTGCTCAGGGATGTAAACAACCCACTTCTTATCGAAGTCCGGGTCTTCATCCTCGAGTTTAAACCTTAAAGCTAAATAGCTTCGGCACCACTTTTTCCACTATCGGTTCGAAAGAAGCGAGAGGGTCATACCATACGAACAACCCTCTCTGAATCTTTTCCTTTACAATTTCTTTAAGCCATTTTTCCAGTGTCATCCTTTCACCCTATCCGCTGTTTTTGGCATTAACCCCGCCTGTTTCAACGGTTCTATATTGACTCTTACTCCATAATCCCTTTCGGGCTTATATCCATCTTGTGTTATTTCTTCGACCTTCTCCTCAACCCACTTACTTTTACTGGTAACTTTTATCTCATGTGGTTTTAAAAGATTTTCAAGCGCATTGTCAAACGCCTTCAGTTCCTCGTATTTTGTCAATGCGGATTCAAATTCGTTTTCCACTTCTCTCTTCTCTTTTCCCTCTACCTTTTCCATGCCCGGACCTTTCACTTGAAAGCTGCCATATAACGGGACGCAACCGATAAAGTGTCGTGTGAAACTCAAAAAATTCTTTTGCGAACCAATCCTCAATACTCATTTTCAAAACTTTCGCTATTTCGTCCTCTGTTCTGTCGAGGTTATCTTCGCCAAATTCGTCAACGAGCTTTGCTATCACCCTCGCTGCCATTCCCGGCTCTTTTCGTGTTCCTAAAAACATATCGCTCACTGGAACTATTCCATCTTCGTCTTCTTTCATTACTTCAAGTGCGAAATAAGAAAGCAGTCTTTTTATGTGTTCTCCCGACGGCATGACTTCATATTCGTTTTCAGGTTCGATTTCTTCTTCGATAAGTCTTCGGTCTTCTTCCGAGATGTCGTAGATACGGTAAACTTCATCGTCTATGGCGTTTTGAAGCTCATCAAGCCTTTTTCTTAACTTCAATTCTCTTTCAACGCATCGAAATCTCTTGCGAGTGGATGCTTTGTTACAGGTTGCCAGTCATGCGAGAAGCCTCTCCAGACTTGTAAAAGCCAAGGCATGATGATTTGCGTTGAGGATTCATTGTCGGTGTCCCATTCTCGGAGGAGGGAGTAGGCTTCTTCAGCAAGTTCTCCAAGTGTTTGATTGTTAAAAACTCCATTAACAATGGGAAGTTTTGAAACACAACCAATATTTCTATTATGCGCTGCGGGATCAAGAAATCGAAAACATATCCACAAAATCTCGGAGTTGAATACGCCAAGTAAATTAAATAATTTTTCTGAATTATGAGGCTGTCCAACAATTACCAAACAACCAACAGATAATATTCCCCGCACTGATAT
>JAGXOS010000080.1 GCA_023659775.1 Methanomicrobia archaeon LH_S14
GTTTATTCTCAGAAAGTTTTTACCCCTCACTTCCTTATAACGTTTATGGATAAAGGATAAAAGGTGGTAAAAAACATGGAAGAAAAAGAGAGTGAGGTGTCAAAAGCCGTTAGAGAAGCCGTGGTGAAAGCGGTTGAGAAGGGGGAAGACATAAAAGAAAAGGTAGTTGAGATTGCCCGGGATGCCGTTAAGAAGGCATTAGAGGGAGCCGAAGTTACACGAGAGAAAGTGGAATCTGTGGCTAAAGAAGCAATGAAAGGTGCAATTGAAGGCGCACGGAAGGCAGAAGTGGAGGCTGCTGAAGTCACTAAAGGCGCTGCTGAGGGCATAATCGAGGGTACGAAGCAGGCGGGTGCCAAAGCCGCTGACCTGACGGAACATGCCGCAGAAGCAGCTCTGGACGCCGCGAAAGAAGCGGGTGATAAGGCGGTGGACGTGGTGAAAGGTGTCGTAAAAGGTTTTCTTGAAGCAGTCAAAGAGGTCTTAGAGAAGAAAGAATAAGTGGTTAAAATTATTGCAAAACTCGACCTGCGGATTTGATTGGCGAACTCGTTCCTGTTTTAGTAAATCTGAAGCCGGCAAAGCTGATGGGTGTTGAAAGTCGGGGAATGATTTTAGCCGTAGATGTCAATGGAAGACCGATTTTATTGCATCCGGATAAAGAAGTGCCTGCGGGCAGTAGAGTCCGATAAACCAAAAAGTGAATCGAAAACAGCTTTTGGAAGAAGAAAGTGAAGACATTTTGTACGGGCATCGAATGACAGAGTGGCAGCAAGCAAGACCGTTAGCGCAAGGGATGGTCTATTTCGACCCTGTGACAAAAATAGCATATTCGCATACGAATTATCTTCCTGAGGATGTCCAAAGGAGACTGTTACAGAAGCACGCTTTTGAATCTCACAGCCAGCGGGCTTACTTCGTGGTTGGGAACAACAAACTCATTGAATACAAGGGTCTTACCTGGCCATACAGTGATGAGATAGTGCCGGCAAGTGGTCAACCTCGGGGATTGCTTTTGAAGAAGCACGGTGAGAGAGAGGTAAGAGCATTAAACGATATTGCCAGGAGAGGAGGAAACGTCAAGGCTGAATATCACGATGTTGGAATGGCGTTACTAAAAAGAGAAGAAAGTCCATCAAAGATAGAGGTGAGACCTATGACTGTTGAAGAGGAGAAGAAACTTGAAAATGGAGATTTTTCTGGTGCTGAAATTATCCATTATGGTGTTCTCAGAAGAAGGGGTGAAGATTATATCCCTTTTATCAGGCTTGACCTTTTTCAAATAGTTCGCCAGCTCGCCATAATGGAGGGGATTGACCATATTGAGCTATTATCCAATGCCGTGGGGAGATTGGGTAGGGTATTGAGAACAGCCCATGAGCTTGGAATTTACCATTGCTTTACTCATCCTGGGAATGTAGACGCTCATGGTAACCTGATAGACTATGAACATGCAATATACAGGGATGAAATTCCCGCGATAAAAGAAAACATAAGTACAAAGATAAAATCAGGAGATATAGGGCTGTTTAGTGAAGCGGGATTGAGATTTAGAGATATAGACGTCTTCTTTGGTGGTGAGCGTGAGATTCTGAGGAGATGCCAGGAATGCTTTAAACTCACTTATAAAGAGTTGATGACGAAAGTAGGGTTCTTAAGGAAAAACATCTCCTTCTCGGTTGGCATTCCCGTTTTTGAGCTCCTGGCTCATTTGAATGTTGGATTCTACGAAGATACCTTGAAAAAACTTTCTATCAGTGAGCAAAAGAGGATAATCGAGGCGTTTATTGATAATTATTGTTCTATAAGCGGAAGGCAGGAGATCAAGAAAGATGTCTTTGCTGTGCTTGACCGAGATGGGGAATGGACTGAAGCCATCAGCGGATTCATTATGTACACCAATCCAGAAAATCCAAAGTCCCAGAGACAGATATCCAGCGAGTTCATATTAAATTTGTGGAACTCAAATCCAACTTAGTTGTATCGTTTTGTAACTTCAGCACAACTGAAGTTTGTACCTGTCTTTCAGAAATATTCCAATTATCAAAGTTACATCTTTAACCTCTTGGATTCCCATTACTCCAAGCAAAACATCGTGCTCCTTCCATCCAAAGAATGTAACACCTGCTTTAATTTCCTCTCTTAGTTCCTCTGCGGGCATATACGGCTCTTTCCATCTATCACCTGGAATTGCACCCTTATAAGCCTGTGCAGCCTCATTTATAACTTCAAGCAGGTCATCGAAGTCCAAAGGCGATAGGTTGGCAATCATATTTTCATCTCTGAAAAATATCTCATAAAAATACTATTTAGTATATAGGTTTATTGAGAACATGCCAAAATGGGAGATTCATGATAAATGGGCGGAGAGGATGGGGATATCCAGAGAAATGTCGAACTTTGTAAATCATTTGAGTGACTTCCCGGAAGAAACTCAGGAGTTTATGGAGTTCTGCGAGCGCGAAGGAGGAGAGATAATTTTGCAGTTGGTAAAGGCTCACGATTTTAGAAGGATAATGAAAATTCCCAAGTATCTTCAGGTAGCATTTTTGCGGCGTCAAAAAGGGAGTGAATATGTAAAAGCCTGGTATTTACATTATGTTCTGGATTATATAAAAATGGCACCTGCATTGAGTATTGAGGAGGTAATAAAAAGGACTGAAGACAGGTTTGAGCCCTGTCAGGAGTTAGAAATCATAAAAGAATTTGTGATGGAAAACGCGGAAGAGATATTACGGGATTGTAGATAAACTTTCCTATCTTCTCCATTCAGAGCCTTAAGGTTCTCAGTCAACTTACTACAATAAATTTATATTATCTAAAGACAATTAAAAATTATGAAAACAATTACAATTCGATTGCCGGACTATCTGATAGAGGAACTGCCTGAGGAGGAATCGTCAATTTATGAAATCTTGAAATTGGGATTGAAGCAGTTGAAGATAGAAAAAGCGATAGCGAGATATAAAAAAGGCGGTGTATCGCTGGCAAAAGTCGCTGAGTTAGCTGGTATTTCTATCAGGGAAATGATACTTATTGCCTATGCCCATGGATTAGAACCCAAGTACGATAAATCACTCGATGAATCCGAAATAAGCTCGGAAATGGTAACTAAGCTATAGAATGGCAAAAATGACTGTTGTTTCTGATTCAGGTCCCTTGATGGCATTGGCAAAGCTTGGAGTTCACTCTAAGGTGTTTTTGGCTTATCCCACCTTCACCATATCAAGGTGAATTAGAGACAATAAAGATTGCTTTACAACTTTCTGCCGAGTATGTCTTCATTGACGACTTTGATGCTCGTCAGGTGGCAGAGGAGAATCTTCAGAAGATGTCGGCGGCTACAACCATAAAGGGTACATTAGGTATTCTGGATTTTTATAACTGATTTCACGAAGCGGCATTTAAAACAAGTTTTTAGTTTTGTTTTGTAACGGCATTTATCCAAAAGAGAAGGCAAATGGATAAGAGGGAAAAAGAAAAACTTAGGAAAGCACTCAGAAAATACTTTGAGGAAATTTACGAGGTTTATGAGGGAGGGAATTACAGTGAAGGCAGCTTCTACGATTGCTTGAAACACTTTATCAAAGATTCAGGACGGATTTTAGGATATTCAACGTTTCCTTTTATTCTACCAAAGAGGACTGAAGTTGGCATACCGGACTTTTTCATCAGAAAAGACGGAGAAATTATCGGTCATATCGAAGCGAAAGCGCTGGATAAGAACCTGAAAGACTTTGAGAACTCTGAGCAGTTAAAAAGATACCGCGAATTTCTTCCTAACCTTATTCTGACGAATTTCTTAGAGTTTCGGTTGTATAGGGATGGAACACTTATAGACCGGGTGGAGGTAGGTAGGCAGATGGATTTACAGAATTTGAAATTTGAAATGCCATCACCACAGAACTTAGAAGAGTTCTACGGACTGCTTGAGAAGTTCTTCGGGTTCTCCACGCCAGAGATAAGGAACTCGAATGACCTTTCGATAGCGCTTGCGAAGAGGACGAGACTACTTGAAAGTGTTTTGAATGAGGAGCTTTCTGCGGGGCAGGAAGCAGTAATGAACTTCTACCGGGCGTTTCGAGAAAACCTTATAGAAACGCTGACGAAAGAGAAGTTTGCGGATTTATATGCACAGACAATCGCCTACGGTCTTTTCGCGGCCTGGATGCGAATGCACAAGCTGGGCGAGAGGAATTTGAAGGTAGGCGCATGGAAGTATATCCCAGAGAGTGTGCCGTTGCTGAGGGAGATTTTCTATTCTTTTGTCGGACCGGATTTTCCGGCTTCGCTGACCTGGATTATTGATGACGTCGCTGAGATGCTTGAGCACGCGGATGTTGCTTCGATTTACGAGGAGTTCAAGCTAACGAAATGGGAAGAAGACCCGGTAATTCATTTCTACGAAACTTTCTTAGCTACTTACAATCCAGAAGAAAGGCAGCGATTGGGTGTTTACTACACGCCACTGCCTGTGGTTTCTTACATCGTGCGAAGCGTTCACAAGATTTTGAAGGCGGATTTTGATAAGGAAGAAGGTTTTGCAGCGAGAGATGTAACGCTGCTTGACCCTGCTGCGGGAACTTTGACTTTCGTTATTCAAGCGATAAAACAGGTAAAGGAGGAGTTAGAAGGGCGAAGAAAAGGTGGACTTGTCAGGTCTTATTTAGAGGAGCATGTAGTACGGGATTTTCATGCGTTTGAACTTCTTGTTGCCCCTTATGTGATAGGACATTTTCGCGTGGCGATGCTTTTAGAAGAACTTGACTACGAATTTGAGGAAGGAAAGCGGTTCAAATTTTTCCTGACGAATACCTTGGAGATGAAAGAGCCGGAGCAGAGAGCACTTCCTTTGACAAATCTCATTAAGGAAGCAGAGGAAGCGAAAGAGGTAAAGGAAAAGATTCCTATTCTGGTGGTTCTCGGCAATCCGCCTTATTCGGTGAGTTCGGAGAACAAGTCGGCGTTTATCGAGAAGCTGATGGAAGATTACAAGGAGGATGTGAGAAAAGAGAGGAACATTCAGCCTTTGTCCGATGATTACATAAAGTTCATCAGCTTTGCGCACTGGAAGTTAGACAGGGCAGGCAAGGGAATTTTAGGGTTTATTACAAATAATTCGTATCTTTCGGGCGTAATCCATCGAGGGATGAGGAAGAAATTGCTTGAGACTTTTGACATGATTTACATATTGAACTTGCATGGGTCTTCGAGAATAGGTGAGAAGACGCCGGAAGGAGGCAAAGACGAGAACGTGTTTGACATCCAGCAGGGTGTTGCTATTGCTTTGTACGTGAAGCTTGAGAAGCCGTTGGAGGAGAAGAAGCAGGTTTATTATGCGGATTTGTGGGGACTGCGAAGTGAGAAATACAAATATCTGTTTGAAAATGACGTGGAGAGCGTGGAATGGAAGGAGCTTGAGCCGAGAGAGCCTTATTTCTTCTTTGTGCCTAAGGATTTCGCTTTGCAAGAGGAATACGAGAAGTTCTGGAAGGTGACGGAGATATTTAAGGTGTGGTCGAGTGGGGTCAACACCCATAGAGACCACTTTGTTGTGGGATTTGCCAGAGAAGAAATTGTTCAAAGACTGAAGATATTTACAGGAAGTTTATCTGATGAGTTGGTTAAAGAGGAATTGAAGCTTAGAGATACAGGGACATGGGAATTAAAGGACGCAAGACAAAAAGTAAAGCAGAAAATGCCGGAAGAGGAAATTTATCCCTATGCTTACCGTCCTTTTGATAATAGATGGATTTGCTATGAACCTCTTTTAGTAGAAAGGGATAGACTGAATTTAATGAGGCATTTTTTGAATAAATATAATCTTGTCTTAGCTACAATAAGGAAAATTCCAAAGACAGAATCTTTTAGTACTTTTAATTGCCATTTCATCGGGGACCGACACTTTATATCCGATGGCACTTACTTCTTCCCCCTCTACCTCTACCCTGACGAACGCAAAGGAAAATTGTTGGTTGAGGAAGCATCCAAACCAGAACGCACCCCAAACTTCACTACTGAGTTTTTACAAGCCGTAAAATCCGTGTTAGGCACAGAACCAACTGCAGAAGAGATTTTTTATTACATCTACGCAGTTCTTTACTCGCCTTCTTACCGGGAACGCTACGAAGAGTTTCTGAAGATCGATTTTCCCAGGGTTCCGCTGCCAGAGGATTATGAGAAGTTCAAGAAACTGAGCGAGCTGGGCAAGGAACTCGTGGAACTTCATTTGCTGAAGCATCCATCGCTTGGCGAAACAGGCGTAGGATTTACGGAAAGTGGTTCTGACAGGGTTGAGAAGGTTTTTTATGATGAGAATAGCGAGCGAGTTTGGATTAATAAGGAGCAGTATTTCGATGGCATTTCTAAGGATGTGTGGGAATATCGAATAGGGGCGTATCAGGTGATGGCGAAGTATTTGAAGGATAGGAAAGGAAGAAAATTATCGTTGGAGGAGATAGAGCATTATATAAAGGTGGCGAAGGCGATTGAGAGGACGAGGGAGGTGCAGGGGGAGGTGGAGGAGGCGATGGGGTAGGAT
>JAGXOS010000081.1 GCA_023659775.1 Methanomicrobia archaeon LH_S14
ATAACAACACTATTCCAGTCAATCACCCTGCGGTAGGCGATAACGCCTTTGCACACGAATCTGGAATACACGCTGACGGCGCACTGAAGGACAGCAGAAATTATGAACTGTATGACTACACCGAAGTAGGCAGGGGGCATATCGAGCAGATTGAGACCGGCAGGCTTATAACAACCGGCGAATATTCAGGAATAAAAGGGTTCAAGAACGTGGCAGGGAAATATAAGCTGGAATTTAGAGATGACGAAGAAGCACGAAGGATATTAGAGCTCGTGAGGTATGCGAACGTTCACACGCAGAAGCCTGTAACGGAGGACGAGATGAGGTTCATTGCGAAGTATCCGAATCAAGCAAGGAAGGTTATGTCGGTGCAACCGTGACGTTTTATAAAACCATGTTAAAAGAAAGGGTTTTTGCAGACCGTGTATTGGAAGTGAAGCCTTCGGCAACTTTCAAATACGATGCAGCGGCGAAGAAACCGGGAGTGATAAACTTAACCATAGGCAGACCGGACTTTGACACACCACAGATAATCAAGGACGCAGCAAAGAAGGCGTTGGATGAGGGTAGAGTCCATTATACGCCCTCTAAAGGCATACCGGAACTCAGGAAGGCAATAGCAGAGAAACTGGAGACAGAGAACAACATCACAGACCTCGACGGGGATAAGATTCTTGTTTCTGGTGGCGGAAAACAGATACTCTACTGCATCGTCATGGCATTAGCCGGCAAAGGTGATGTGGTCGCAATCCAGAACCCCGCATGGGTAAGTTATGAAGCTCAAATCAAGTTGGCTAACGCAGAAGTTGAATGGCTTACCTTAAAGCCTGAAGAAGGCTTTATCCCCGGAGAAGATTTTTTTCGTGAGTTAGAAGAGACGAATGCGAAACTGCTCATCCTTAATTCGCCAGGCAACCCCACGGGAGCGGTCTTTCACGAGAGAATCATCAAAAAGATAATGGATGTGTGCATCGAAAAAGACATGTTCGTGATATCAGATGAAGTATATGAAAAACTCATTTACGAAGGCAAACACTACAGTCCAGCCAACGAATACGAGAATGTGATAACCGTGAATGCGTTTAGCAAGACCTACAGTATGACCGGATGGACATCGTACATCAGCAGTCTCTCTCCTGCTGTACATCTTTCGCACAATACGGTGCATTAGCGGCATTCTCGGAAGAAGCGAAGAAGGCTGCTGAGAAGATGTGCGAAGAATTAAAGAGAAGAAGAGACTACGTAATGAAGCGTATCGGCGAGATGGAGGTGGTATGCGTCAAACCTGACGGTGCATTCTATTTTTTTCCGTATTTCAACGGTGCTGATGACCTCGAATTGGCAGATGAGCTGCTGGAGAAGGGTGTGGGTGTCGTTCCCGGAAGCGCATTTGGCTCCCAGGGCAGAGGATGCGTTAGAATAAGCTACGGCAGTGCAAACATCGATTTGCTTTCACAAGCATTTGACAGAATTATCAGGTGAATCTCTTTATAACCACAAGATTACACAGATTTTCACGAAATTAGGTGTGAGGTGTTAGGTGCGAGTTGTCAGGTATTAGTAGCCCTAAAACCTAAAACCTAAAACCTAAAACCTAAAACCTGTTTAATCTCGTAAAATCTCGTGTTTTCATTTTTCCCTCTTCAACTCTTCAATCAACTCATCCAAATACTTTCCCCATTCCTCATCTTTCATATTCGGAAACGACATATTCGCATTCGGATGGAAGAACCGGCAAAGCGTGATTGTCTTCAGCCAGGGTGCGAAATGCTTCAGTGTGGACAGCCCTTGCGACCCTATGTAATAAAGCACTCCCAAGAACACAACGAGGTCATGCTGCCCTTCCTCTTTTACGCCTTTCCAGTCCAGTCTATTTCAGCAGTCTCTCCAACTATTTAGTTTTATTATTTCACGCCCAAGAACTGTTCCAGCATCTCCGGCTCCACCAGCATATTCAGTATTCTAACTGGGTCCGTCTTATCGTAGATATTCTTCAAGTTCCTCCGTTTCTTAAACGAAGCAAGTCTCCGCACTTCTTTCACCTGTTCTTCCGAAAGCTTCTCCATTTCTATTGCTCCTGCAGCTTTCGCTTTCTTCACTATTTCCTCACCCACTTTGCTTCTCGTTATCACGGTTGACCACCCAAGTTCGGAACCTATCGAACCAACCGAGAGGTCAGCGAACTCGGCTGCGAAATCATAGCAATAGTTGCACGCTTCGCGCATGCAGTCACGCATTAGCTTTATCGGCGTCTTTATCTCCTCCCCCGCCTTCGTATGAACGATAAAACTGCCCTTTTTTATGTTGAATTTCTCTACCTCTTCTATGCTCGTGCCCAGCTCCACGAGCTTATTTTCGAGTGAGTGCATGTCAAAAGTTTCAGAGCAGAAGAGCCCGATCAGTAACTTCACGCGGTCCGCACCGACGTCAAATCCCGTTGACATTTGTACCTTGCGCATCCCCTGTATATGGCACGGCAGCCCAACGAGTGCAACGTTCTTGTAACCCTGCTCAAGAGCGTCGCCAACGCCTGATACCGAAGGGCACTGCGTGTATTTCGAGCCAGCCGCAGCTAATACATCCTCCCTTTTTGTCGCCACGAAAGGTTCGGGCGTCCAATTTTCTGCCGTCTTCGACACCACCGCAGCGTCTATCTCGCCCTGCTCAAGTAAGTTCACAAGCAATGCCGATACAACACCACCGTCCTGTGCGTGCTCTCTTACCGCTTCATCAGTCGCTCTCGCAGTTATTATGTCGCCCTGGTAGTATCCCAACAGGTTATCAGTTCTTATCCCGCCAAATACCGCTCGCTCTACCTCAAAAGGAGCGAAGCTCGTACGTGGGCAGAAATCATAGCAAGCACCATATATCTCATGGCATTTCTTCTTCGTTATCGGTATCTCATTCTCGTAGGTGATGTATTCTTTACAAAACGCACCGCAAGTCCCGCAGTAGCAGCACAATCCGTTATATATCACTTCCCGTTCCAAATCCATTATATTCCCCTTCCGTTTCATCTCTCTGCCTCCTCTAACTCCTCAACCTTATCAATGAAATATTTAAGGTCGTCCAGATGTATCAGAACCTCATCGAAATCCAATGCCCGCTCATAGTAGCACTCAATATGCAGGTTATCGCGCAGCGAGAAATATAGCCACTTAAGCTCCTTCTCTGCATACCTGTGCACCATGTATCTCCTTCCCCAATCTGTTCTGTTCAACTCCTCTTCCTTAACTCCCTTTTTGAGCAACAGTGCGTAAGTGGCTTCTATTGCGGAGAGCCAACCTTTTGCACAGGCATCGCACAGAAAAACACGGTCGTTCTTCTCCCTCGCTATCTCAAACTCCTCAACCGCTTTTCGATACAATTTCTTTGCATCTTCCAAATGCGAATCCCGCTGCAAGTGACCTTCGCTCATTTTCCTTTTCTTTCTCGTTTTATTTTTATCCTACCTCTTTATACTTACCACCAACTTCCGCAGCATATCCTTATATTGCTCCTCCATCCTCGGCGATATGTTCGTAAAACTCATCCGCGCATTTGGATGGTAATACCGGTCAATAGAAACCGCACGCATCAACGGATCAGTTGCGAAATTCTTTATGCACGACAGCATCTGCGATGCGTAATAATAGAGGATGCCATAAAATATCACAAAATCGTAATTCCCACCGCCATCCAGACCCTTCCAGCTCGGGTCGCGTAAACAATTGGTGAGTTCATGCAGGTTGTAATAAGTCACGTTATCCATGTACTCCTTTTCTACGAATCCTTTTATGCTGTGTCCCGTTGCAGCAATAGGAATCCCCTTTTTGCCTATTTCTATTGCTATATCCAAAAAGAAATCACCCCATAGTAGCTCCGAGCCAACCACGAGCAGAGGCTTCTTTGCACTTGTGATATAACTCCCTATCACTTCCGGTGGTGCTATCCCTCCTGTCTCAGGACCCGCTATATTCGCCACGTCAAACGGTATTTCCATTACCATCTTACCTCCTCCTGCATCCTCATAACTATCCTTCTCACTTCTTCCTCCTTATCAGCCTTTCTAAATTCGTCGGATTAAACGACGGGTTGTATGCCCTTATCGGACCTTCTACTATCTTCTTCATCTTCCAGTCTATCTTCCAGCCTTGCTCCTCTTCCAGCTTCTTCAGTAATTCGTTCCGCGTAGCAATGGGGAGGTCGCTTGCCGCCCTCACGAACAGATGCCAGTCCGGTGGATACGTGTTGAGATACTTCAGGCTGAGGTCAATATAATGTGTCAGCTTTATGGAACGCCCGCGGTCAGTATCCGAAGGCCGGATGCATAGTTTTGCCATCATCGGCAGCGCCTCCTCCACCGTTTCACAAGCCACGAGCAAATCCTGCGGTCCCGGCTCCACATAAACCTTCGAACCATCAGTAGCGTCTATCAGCGTCCAATCTTCTTTCCTGTCCGGGCGACTCATGAATGCCCTCCGGTATTTCGCTCCATGAGGACCCACCACTGCGGGAATTCCAAGTCTGTTAAAGCCCGTAGCGATAGAAGCCGCCTTCTGCGACATCGCACCCCACGCGACACCACACGCACCTACGCGGCTTAAGATGTAATCAGCTATTTCCTCGTAATTACCTCTCAACGGTCGCCCCGCGAATACACCTGCTACTTTTATCGCGGCACCGTGTATGTGTGCATTGGAGACGCACGAGCCTATGTTCAGCACGCCACCGGCATCGAACCTGCCATGATGCTGCTCATACACCGTTTTCCCTTCCTCGTCCTTCCAGAGCGCAGAATCAATCGCCATACACCCGGTCAGTGTAACGATGTAATTCCGCTCTGCAAACTCCTTCACGATAAGCTGCACCTCCTTCGTGCCATTGGGATAATTTCCGCAGCCTATCGGTGCTATAATACCGGGAATAGTCCCAAGGACAAGGGGAGCACCTACCTCTCGTATCTCACTGTCCCATACGGGTCCCCTACCTATTCGCATCCGCCCTTTCTCTTCTTTTACCTCGGGATATGCCGCTTTTGTTACCACGTCCACGATAGGGATATGTTTCTTACATACCTGCTCGCATCTGCCACAGCCGACGCAGATGTCGAACAAGTCAGCAAGCGGTTTTATGTTGCCCGCAGCGGCACTTTTATTCGCCTCACCAATACGAAGCCCGTTAGGACATGCAAGTGTGCAGCTACCGCACTGGATGCAGTCGTTAACGTAACATTTGAACTCATCATCGCTGAGAATGTAGCTTAACCCTTTTCGCTTCTTATCCACTTCCAGTGCCGTCCTGACCGCAACCTCACCCACCTGGTCGGGCTCGAGTATTGCGACTCCCGGCACACGTCCGCTCACCAAATCATTCACTATTTTATCCGGATCGTCATCAGTCCTATCCACCAGCCCGTGCATTGCCTTGTCGTTCGTTGCGATTATAGGCGACTGAGTGTGCTGGCAAAGTTCTAATACGTCCGCACGGATGCACTGCTCGTCTATCACCACGACGTCCGCAATGCCTGCACGCAGCACACGCAGTTGCCTTCCCAGTGCGGATACCAGCTTCGCCTTACTATACACTCGCGTGGTGTCAATAGCAGTGCAGCAGATGCCTCCGAGTTCTACCTTATCGTCAAGTCCGTTTTCCGTTAAATAGGCGCCTATATCGGCAGCCGGCGGTACGTTATGCCCTATAACAAGGACAACTGGTTTAGTCGTGTCTATTGTTCCCATTCCTACGTCCACCATCGGAACATCTGGTCCCCCTCCTTCATAACTCGTGGGCATGTGATAACACGCAATCTGAATAATATCCGCGGCTTCTTTGCTCAGCGAATCAAGCATACCCATGTGCAACGCTTTCGACTCGAAGTCCAGGTGCGACCCCTCCTGACCGGTATGAAGCGCATCTGCCAGTTGAACTATCTGTTCTTCAACGTAACTGAGTACTTTGTCGTAATCGCCTATCGTCTTCGGTTTTATACCGCATACCAATCTCGTTAAGGGCGCTTCTATATTCACCTCAGGACCGAAATCTATCGGCACGTCACGCCCAAACTTCTTTATCATGTCGTGCAACAGATGCCTTCCATGTGCACAGTGCGCACTACAGCCTATTAAACAGGCGAGAAGAACAATTCTACCCTGCTGTGCGTCCATTCTTATTCCGCATGCACCTTTTTTATTTCCCGTGAGGTCACATTTGCCGTACGTGCAAAGACAGCACATATCACATAGCGGTGCGTAAAAAGGCTTGTAGCGGTTCAAAAGCTTGAAGTCCCAGTCTCGAAGCGTGGCTATCCGTGGCATCGGATGCGGGCCCATTGGCTCCCATTCCTCTTCCTCCTCTATTATCTCGCCTATGTTTATCCGCACGTTTTGCAAGTCGGAGATGGTGAAAATCCTTCCTCTTTCTAGTGCTTCCATCTTCTCTTTTTATC
>JAGXOS010000082.1 GCA_023659775.1 Methanomicrobia archaeon LH_S14
TGGCATTAGTTCAATCAAAAGAGGGAAATATAATAGGATTAGTAACTTTGGAGGACTTGATAGAAGAGATATTTGGAGAAATCCGAGATGAACATGATATAAGATGATTGTTATAAATAAATGCTGAACAGAAACAAAGGTTAGTCTAAAATCAATGTCCAAGATTGTATAATAGCATCCCATATTTTTTTTTTCGTAACCCCAGAATAAGTTTCTTTCTCACCTTCATCCTATCGGGATTAAAATAAGCTTCGTTCAAATAGAGCCTACGATTAATCTCTATTTGAATCCAGGGGATTCCCTTTCGTCCATAGTGGACTTGTGAAATATATCCACCTAAAAAAGGATTGTTTATTGTGATCTCACCATCATTGGCAAATACACGCCGAAATGATTCTGCAAGCGCCCGAATCCATTCAGGAGGGCAAGTTATCGGGCACCCAATAGGCATCCCCCCAATTGTCGCCTCGATTACATAAACATATAAGTGCCTTGGCTGACCAGGGTTATCGCTAATAGGGGGTGAATTGGGTAGCACTATGACAGTCAAGAGCCAATTTGATGTTGTGATTGTCCAGAAGATCATCGAGCTTTTTGTGATATGGATAGTAATATCTCTGCAATATTTCTTCAATAAGAGCATCATCAGGGTTCTTTGGGGCGGTCGTCGGGTGCTCGGTTTACATCTACTATTGCACGTGCGATGGGCATTTCGATAAAAATGGAAATTAATAAGGGGTATACAGTGCCCATTTTAGTTTAGTATCCTCCTGCTGTTCCATCCCTTCTGACCTCAGCTACGCCTTGAAAGCCCGAACCATTGTGCTTTTTCAGTACTGCATGTATAGCACCAAGATAAAAAGAAAATGGTTCCCTTTTATCTATTCGATAGCCCTTCTCTTGAAAAAAAGTTACAAGCTCATCAGGAAAACGTTCCGCTTCGAGACTTACCCGTCCGCCCAGAGAACAGTGCAGACGCGGGGCTCGCATTGCCTCATCAATCGGTTGGTGCTCGTCAACCACATGGATTAAGAATTGGGCTATGGATGAGAATATCCGTTCACTGCCAGGGCTGCCCACAGCCAGCCATATCTCCTCCTTATTCCGAAATATAAGAGTTGGTGCGACAGTAGCCCAGGGAACTGCATTTGGGCGTAGATAAAACGGATGGGAGAATATTTTGTATTCATAATCCGACAGGTAGTTGTTATAAAGAAAACCAAGCCCAGCCGCAGCAGCTTTACTACCATAGACCTTTTCAATTGACTGGGTCAGACTGACAGCCATGCCAGAATTGTCTATAACCGAAAGATGAGTTGTCTCTCCTGCCAGTTCATCTTCGGTTCCACGTATCGGTATATGTATCTGCGTTTTACGGGTGATTTTATGAATGCACTTACGGACATAAGTGCGCTTAAGCATATTCTCTCCTGCTACTTGCGGATAATAATCAGGATCAAAGGGTCGGTCCGATCGTTCCAGTAGCGTATTTCTAAAAATTTCCACCAGGAGTAGTGCCCTGTCAAACTCGTCTCTATTCAGGTGCTTTGATTTTATCATATTTATCATCATCAGGGTGAACAGCAGGCTTCTTCCGGCACCCGGTGGTGGCATACAGTAAACGAATAATCCTCTGAATTTACGTCTCAGTGGCTTGCGTACTATGGGCCAGGGGATAAAGGCAAGGTCGTCATATCTGAGCAAACCGCCATTCTCACGCATATCGGCATCTATCCGCTTGGCGATTGTTCCCTGATAAAATTCTTCTATGCCCTTACTGGCAAGTATCCGTAACATTTTGGCGAGGTCCGGCTGGTAGAATCGCTCTCCCGGCGTATATGGTACTCCATCCTTCAGAAAGTATCTCTTACCCGACCCGGACTCAACCTTATCAAAGTTTTCGAGTTCCTGTTTCTGCAGTCGGTGCTGCAGGGGCGTAATTGTATATCCCGCCTCTGCTAAACGGATGGCGGGTTCAAGGACTTTTTCCCATGAAAGTTGCCCATAGTGCTTGTTGACATACCACAGGGTGGCAGGTGTGCTGGGTACCGTGGTTGCGCGATAACCATAAGAACGATCATCTTTGTAAATTCCACTAACATGGGCTAGTGAGGGCGCCCTGGATGAGCCATCAATTGCCAGTACCTTTTCCCCTGAACTGATTAGCATCATGGTCTGACCACCGATGCCACTGCTCTGGGGCTCACAGACGCTAAGAGCTAAAGCAGCAGCACAGGCTGCATCCACTGCGTTTCCGCCCTGCTTTATTTAGCATCTCAACACCTGCCAGAGTCGCATCAGGGAAGGCAGTGGCGACCATGCCGTTTTCCGACTCTGCACATTTGCTATCCTCAGTTGGTTGAAACTTTGATTCTATCTCTTTAAAATCCATTTTGCTAGCCCCTCCGCCTCAGATCATACAGCAGCAGCGCAAGTAAGGCTGCCCTATCTAATAAGCTATGCCGCAATACATACTCTTCGTGCTCATGTGGCACAGCGCCAATAGGACCCAGGCCGTCAATCCTTGCTATCTCCTGATTTACAGAACATATATCGGATGAACTCCACCTGTGCTCTTCAAGGACTCTGAGGTCCAACCGATTTCCAATATCCTTTACCCGCTGATATAGCTTCTTCGTTCCCTCGTTAGAACTCATAGGGGAACGTCGAATGCCACCTTCAATCTGGAAACTGTACTTTCTGCTGTTGTTCATTTTCTTTACGACCTGGCGTATCTTTTGATCGAAAGTTTCAGCCTGTTCTTGATTATTAAATCGTAGACTCAGTGACGCTTCACAGTGCGCAAATAGAGTTGCAATTCCTGACTGCATCTGTACATCCCTTGGAACTACCACCACGCCATCGGCTTCACTGGATAGTTTGGTTAAACTTGCCAAATGATGGCTGAAGCTTGCGATTGCTTTTGCGACATTCTCGGCATTGTCCGCATTTACGAGATTCATCTGGCAATTGTATACCGCAGCGCCTGAACGAGAAGTGATCACTGTTCCATCCAGTGATGCACCGCTTAATTCTATTACCGCCTTTGCTCTACGAGAAATGTCCTGTAGGCTATTCCTTGTTATCCGTCCCTGCATAGTATTATCGGAGGTCAACAATATCCCTATTTTCAGTTTTCGCAAGCGACGGACAAACCGTAATGTGCGTAATGCCGCAATCATAACCGCCAATCCACCTTTGCTCTCCCATATAGCAGTCCCATAAAGTTTCTGTTCAGTCTCATGGTAACGGCTCTGCTTTGCAAATGAGATGGAATTATCCAGATGGCTGAGAAGTAAAACATCATAATCCATCTCAGCGGCATTGCTGAATAACAGGTTATTTCCCACTTCCACCTGGGGAATAACCTGATGCGCGAAGCCTAAAGGACTCAACTGCTGCCAGACTAACGTGCCCAGAGTATTAACTCCTTCTACATTGCGCACATAGGAATTAATATTAACCATTTTTGCGAGCAGTCTTTCTGTCTCTTCCTGTTTACTTCTCAAAAAACCGCGAATTCGCACCGACAGTGGTAATTTATCTTCGGTTAGGTACGCTCTTTCTTCTTGAGACAATATCTTTTCAGAAAAGTATCTGACCGCGGCAACCTCAAGAATTTTATTTACCAGTCTGGCATAATCATAGCCGGCAACGTTTGCCGCATAGACATAAGAACCTGTCAGACCAAGACTCGCCATTGAATTGATCTCTAACAAGTAGATTTTTTCAGCCTCATCCATGCGAATGTCCACACGGGCAAAATCCCGTAATTCGAGTGCACGAAAAGCATCTTTACTCAGCCTGACCATCTCACCAGCCAATTTCTGAGATATATTTGCAGGGCATATCCTGCCTCGGGGTTTTTGCCTTTTATCGTCCACGGTCTGGATGGCATCAGGATCGTTTTCAAGGTCTATTTCCAGAACCGGGAACGCTTCCGGGTCGCCATTGCCCAGCAGCCCCACACAAAATTCTCTACCGCGAATGAACTGCTCTACCAGCGCCTGTTGTTTGAATTCTGTGACCACAAACTTTACTGCCGCACGTAGATCCTCTTCATTGTCCACGATCTTGATGCCATACGAGACCGCCTCCATCTTTGGCTTTACGATGACCGGATACTGAACATCACTCATATCCTCATCACCGGTGGAATAAACCCAGAAATTGGGTGTCGGAATGCCCTGTTTTTGCATTATTATCTTGGTAATCACTTTATCAAGGGCAAGTGAGTGCCCTTCAGGTCCTGAACCCACATAGGGGATACCGAGCATCTCCAGCATGGCAGGAAGATGTGTATAACGGCTCTCACCCGGGGCATAAATTCTTGTAACTTCTCTATGATGTACATATTCCCCTCTGCAATTCGGACATTATGCCCCTCTTTTTCCAGCGATTCCGCCACCAATTTAACGGTCTTCGGATTGTACACCTCCTTGTTCTGCATACCGAACTGATTGATCACGCCCGTCAAATCTTTATTATAAATTATTGCTACTTTCATTTCTTCCTACACCAATAACCTTATATTCATTCCAATTCATCCAGCCATCTTGCTGTTTTATTTATCTTTCGCCTAAAGAACTTTCCGATATCCCCAGGGGCTTTTGCCTGGTGGTATTTTAAATAGATATAATCATCCATAATCCCTACAATCTCTATCTTGCCCGTTCGATGCGACATGATATACTTGAACCTTTTACTATGACCGTTAAGCCTCTTTTTTGCGTTCTCCACAATTTCGTAGCCTCTATACAATGGAATTTGAAAATTGCTCTTGACCCTCTTTACAGGTCGGCACTGGAAGAGATAATATGGGTTAACGCCAACACTGACAAGTTTATTATGTAATTCTGCCAGGATTTCAGGATTATCATTTACACCCCTTAGTAAAACGGTTTGATTGTTCACTATCACACGTGAGCGCATGAGTGCATCAATAACATCAGTGGCTTTTTGGGTAATCTCCCTTGGATGGTTAAATTGCGTTATCACGTATATTCTTCTATTTTTCAGTGAGTTATTCTCCAGTAAACTCAATAACTCGTCATCTTCCAGAAACCTATCTGGAAAAGTCACAGGAACTCTGGTTCCAAATCTTATGAAATCGAGATGCGGGATAGTTGAAAGCCCCTCTAAGAATTCCCCAATTACGTCTGTTAGTAAAACAAATGGGTCTCCCCCGCTTATAAGCACATTATTAATCTCTTCATGTTGTTCAACATATTTTACCGCATCATTAAATCTATGCAATATCTCCCCGGTTGGTAGACCTATCAACCTTTTTCTGAAACAATGTCTACAATACGTTGCACATCTGTTCGTTGCTAAAATCAGGGCGGTTTGCGGATACTTGTGTTGTAGACCCGGCATCTTTGTGTTTTCCCGCTCACCGCTTGTATCATAGGAGCCCAACAGATTTAGCTCGCCCACTGAAGGAACAGCAAGCCTTCTAATAGGGTCGTCAGGGTCATCCCTATCAATTAAAGACATATAATAGCGGGTAATACTCATAGGGTGTATCGAGGTAATTTTCCGTAATTGCCTCTTCTCTTCTGGACTTAATTTTATATAGTCCTCCAGCTGAGTGATACTACAAATGTTCTCCTTGAGTTCCTCCTGCCATCTCATAATGTATATCTCTGATATGATAGGCTCCCTAATAAATAAATGTTCCACATTCTTGCACACGATTCTCCGATACAATATAAAAATAAAAGAAAAACGTGTGAGGTAATGAATAATGCAAAAAAGCTTTAAAAAAAGATCAGAGAAAGGCGGTCTCCCTCCGGGACTCTCGTTTATGTAGGAGAAAAGAAGGTTGAAAAAGTTATAATTACCGTTTTCGATTATGATAGCGAGCGATACGAGGAGAAGGAATTAAAATCCATTGAGGAGTGTTTCCCATACAAAGACACGCCGACCGTTACCTGGATAAACATAGTGGGCATCCATCAGGTTGACATTATGGAAAAAATAGGCAATCATTTTGGCATCCACCCTCTTATAATTGAAGACATTCTCAACACGAAGCAGCGTCCGAAGATGGATAACTTAGAGGATTATGTCTATGTCGTTTTGAAAATGCTCGATTATAACGAGGAATATGATGTGATTGATGTAGAGCAAATAAGCATCATCCTTGGACAAAATTTCGTTATCTCATTTCAAGAGAAGGAAAGGGATGTTTTTGAGCCCATCCGGAAAAGAATCAGGAAGAATAAGGGGCGTATAAGAAAAATGGGTGCGGATTATTTAGCCTATACGTTATTAGATTCTATTGTAGATAATTATTTCACGATTCTTGAAAAAATAGGTGAAAGGATAGAGTTCCTGGAAGAGGAATTGATAGAAAATCCTTCCACCCAAACACTTCAGGAGATA
>JAGXOS010000083.1 GCA_023659775.1 Methanomicrobia archaeon LH_S14
TTTTTGGGTCTCTCAGCCATATTAGGCATATTTCTTACATCAATTATTATTTTTGGTTCTTCCATTTTCTTACCTCCTTTATTTTATTTTTATTACATCGACCTCGTCTTCATCTATATACATATATGAGTCATAATAATACGCCGCAGCATTAAAATAATGTGAAAAATATCGCTCGTAGAAGACGAAATCGCTTGGCAGCTTTACGTTGAATGTATCTGTCCCCGAACTCCACAATGCATCCGCAACGATCATCAGTTTATTTGCATTTGCATACCTGAAGTCATAGTATTTTATGTCTTTTATTGGAACACCGGCAGCACTACAAACCACACTTACACCGTCTTCAAGCTTTGTACCAGTTATTTTTTCATCTGTACTGTAATCTTCCCAATCTATTATCTTCGCTACAACCTCTTCCTTTAGATAGTATGTTACGACCCATCCATCTTTATGGACGTATGCGTGAACATCCTCAGTCTCTGCATACTCAGGAAGAGGAACAGACCCGATGATGTATTCCTCGGTTTCATATTCGATTGTTCTGAAAGCGGTTTTTGCCTTTGCGAGGTCTATTGCTTCTCCAACATTTGTGTATGCAGAAATTCCCGCTTCTTCTTCGAGGAATGATGTGCCTGCTCACGGGGCAGCACCACCACCGCCGCCACCAGCGGGACTTGCGCCTGCAACTCCAACGAAAGGCGGAGCCACAAGCGAGAGAACGCCTCTTCCTCCGCCTTCGCTTATCCCTTTTTCCACTTCCCCCGCGTTAGACCCATACATCGCCACGCTGCTTGCGACCAGCACTAAGGCGGTTAAAACCGCCAATACCTTCAATCCGTATTTATTCCACATTTTTTATCTTTCCCCCTCTTTATTCTTCAGGACAACGTTACATCTTTTGGAATATGTCCTTATAAACTTTTCACTTAAATAATTTTCAGGCGGATGGAAACCGCTAATTGACAGTTGGAAGTTTTCAAAGCAACCAAAAACAATCTGTAAAGCTCGATAAAAATTTGTGTAAATCCGTATTAATCTGTGTCTGATGAATATATCACCACGATTCAATCAATAGCTCTGTAACCCTCTCAAAATGCTTGATGTTTCTTGTAACAAGTTTCTCTCCGTTAGCTAAAACAATACTCGAAATCAATGTATCTAATACGCCTATATCCTTCCCTTGCATTTTAAGCTCATTATATGTCCTTCCAAACAATTCAGAAGAGTTTAAATCAAGTTCTAAAATCTCTAATCTACGTAAGAGTTCTTTCACTCTCCTTATTTTCTTCTCCATCCCTTCCCCTTTATATGCCCCCTCAAATAACTCACATGCTGATATTACAGTCGTTGATAACACATCCTCCTTTTCCACATAAGTTTCTAATTTTTCAATTGCCTCCTCTTCTTTCCGCAAAAGAGCTACTAAAAAATCCGTATCAAAACAGACCATCAAAAATCCCTCGTTTCCATTTTTACTTTGTTTCTATTTTTATATATCTCTTCTACATCTGAAGCTAAAATCAATGTTTCTTTATCTATTCCCATCGCCTTAACATAATCCGCCAGATTACGTGATTTGCTCCACGCGAATTTTCGGAGTATTGCATCAGTAAACGATTCCTCTCCTCTCCTCAGCCTGTTAAGAGCATTATACGCTTCTTCCGAGAGAGTTATTGTTTTGTGAGACATTTCTCATTACTACTATCTTAAAGTTTAGAATTATGCCTTTATAAACTTTTCGATTGAACAATTTTCAGGCGCGCGGAGGAAGAGCCAAGATAAAAAATACTTACCGCCCATACAAACGGATTTTGCCGCCAAGGGTATCAAATTCATTCTTGATAAATATAGTCATTCCAATTTTTTCTTTTTATTACTTTAAGAGCTTTTTCGACAAAAGGAAACACTTTTTCTAAAAGGGTTTAACAATCAATAAAACTCTTCACGTGGCTTCCCCGATTGTCTGATTATAGATTTCAAAACAAAAACGGTAACTTCCTTATGCTTTGGTACCCCGGTTGTCCATACACGACCATCAGCGTCTTCCTTTTTGAATGTTATGTGTTTTCTTGACCTCACTCGTTGAAATCCATTAGTTTCGAGGATTTTTATTTATGACTTTAAGCTGTGGTAGTGGGCGAAGTTTTTGTGCCACGATAAACACCCCTTATCTTAACGGGAACGGAAGTCATGGTTACTGAAGTTGACATAATAGTCTCCCAGTCAGGTTTCTCGGTATCCGGGTCTTCCATGTACTCTTCGATTAAATCCACCATATTTTCTTTAACTTCCTCCTCGGTTCTTCCCTGCATGGCTATGTCCAACATAGGACAAGATGCCACAAACCATTTTCCTTCTTTGCTTATGAGAACGGGAAAGGATATTATATCCATGGTTTATACTTTTGTTGTCAGGCATATTTAAACTTTGCCCTAAATAAACTTCTCTTTCAATATCTTCTCATTCGGACGTCTTAGCTTTCGTGCCTCTACGCCTCCTTGCTATCCCCATTTCAGTCGTCTTTTTTGATACGATTTCGTAAAGAACTGCGAGTTTACCTTCTTTCTTTCGCAATATTCTACCTAATCGCTGCTTGTATTCCCTTTTACTACCACTTCCGCTCAATATAACACCAACCGAAGCTTCAGGAACGTCAATGCCCTCTTCCAGAACCTTTGAGGTTATTACCACCTTATATTTTCCCGCTCTGAAGTTATTCAGGATTTCCGCACGCTCCTCTTTTTGTGTTGTATGCGTAATTGCGGGTATGAGGAACTCCTTTGAGATTGCATATACCAAAGAATTATGCTCCGTGAATATTATCATACGCTCGCCGAAATGATTTTTTAGAATTTCAGAAAGCGCAATTAACTTCGATTTCGAGTTTAAAGCCGTTCTTCTCGCTTTGTTCCTTGCCAGCAAAGCCGCTCTCGCCCTTGCGTCACGACCACTTCTCATCACGAGCAATCTGAAATCTTTGGGTGACTTCAGGATTATATGCTCTCGTTTCAAGAAATCAGTGAATGCCGAGTGGTATTTCTCGTATTCCACCCGTTCATCATCAGTTAAATCAGTAACGATTTTCCTCGTCTCGTATTCTGCTAAATGTTTTCCCCGCAGTTTATCTATGCCTATCTCATAAACCTTTCCTCCTATCAATCTTTCGAGCTCTTTATGCAGTCCATCTTCTCGTTCATAAGTTGCAGTCAGTCCCAGCCGGTAAGGAGCAATAAACATCTCTGCTATGTTTGCATATCCCGGAGATGGCAGATGGTGAACCTCATCGAAGACCAGGAGAAGGAACCTGTTTCCAAGCTCTTCAGCCCTTAAATATGCGGTATCGTAAGTCGCTACTGTTACGGGCTTTAATATGTGCCCTTCGCCGCTGTATGTGCCAACTTCAATTCCCAATTTGTTCTCCAGTTCTTTTTTCCACTGCTGAACCAACTCTAAAGTCGGCACAACAATCAGTGTTGGAACGTTCAGCACTGAAATTGCTTTTATTCCTATTACCGTTTTGCCAGCACCGGTAGGCAGGACTAAAGCACCACTCTTTGTTTGCAGCCATTTATTCATTGCATCTTTTTGGTAATCGTGCAGGCTCAAATTGCATGTTAAATTCTGCATGGGCATTAAATCAAGAACGTTGTCTTCGTAATCGAGCCCGGAAAGTTTTAGATAGTCTATCAAATCCTTATAAAACATGGGCAAGCATCTGTAATTATTTGATCTAATATCCCATACGGTATGTGGCAGCTTGAAATTGCTCTTTACCACTATTGTTCCCTTTTCATAGCTTAATGTTATCACTTTAATCTTGTTTTTATTTGGATTCAGGAAAGTCACTCAAATGATTTACAAAGTTCGATATTTCTCTGGATATCCCTATCCTCTCCGCCCATTTGCCATGAATCTCCCATTTTGGCATATTCTATGACTCCACCATCACCCATTTGTCCTTCCCCTCCCATAATTTTATCGAATACAGTGTCACACCCAAATTCGAATCTTTTAACTTCTTCTCCAACTTCTCCCTTAGAAACAACGCTATATTCTCGCTTGTTGGGTACGAGATTATCTCATTTAGGAACTTATGGTCTACGAGTTCAAGTACTTCTTCTACCAGTGCTTTCACCTCCGAGAAATCCGCCACACACTCTGTATCCTCCTTCTTCTCTCCTTCCACCACTACCTCCACTTTATACGTATGCCCATGCAGATTCTTGCATTTCCCTGGATGTCTTGGCAGCGAATGTGCAGCGCTAAAATCTGTCGCGACTCCTAATTTCATTTTTATTTAAATAAAAAGAAACCTCAGAGAAAATATACAATGGCAATAGGGAAGAAAACAAAAGGCAAGAAGCTCAGGCTTAGCAAAGCGAAGAAGCAAAACAGAAGAATTCCGGCGTGGATAATGGTAAAAACAAGCCGAAGAGTGACAACGCATCCAAAAAGAAGACATTGGCGGAGGACAAAGCTAAAAGAATAAGAAGCGGGAACATGAGCGAGGAAAAAGTAGAGGGGGGAGGAGAACGTATTTATACCATACCATTGAGGAATGTGAAAAAGGCACCGAGATGGAAAAGGAGTAATCGCGCAATGGCAGAGATAATGGAATATCTGAAGCAACATACAAAATCTGAGGACATCGTTTTAGATGCGACGATAAACGAAAAGGTGTGGGAGCGAGGCTCGCAGAAGCCGCCTTCCAGGATAAGAGTGAAGATAACAGTGGAGGAAGATATAATCAGGGCTGAGTTTGTGGAATAAATAAAGTAAAGTGATGAAGAGAAGGAGAGATAAAGAAATAAGAAGAACATTCAGTGTTGATGGCAGCGCGTATATAGGAGTTTTTGCAACTTGCACTGAATCTGCACTTCTTTTGCCTTCTCATATACCAGATAAATTAGCGGTGGAAATGGAGCGTGCATTGAAGGTAAAAGCAATAAGAACTTCTATCGCGGAAACGTCTTTAATTGGCTGTTTAGCTGTTGGGAACTCAAATGGTTTTATCTTTTCACCTTATACGCTGGATAGCGAGATATGGCGAGCAGAGGAATCCGCACGAAAAGAAGGTTTGAGGGAAAAAGTTAGCCGACTGCCTGATCGAGATAGGATGAACGCTGTTGGGAATATCATACTCGCAAACGATACGGTTGCACTGGTTCATCCGCAGTTATCGGCGAAGACGGTGGAGGTGATAAAAGAAACTCTCGGTGTAAAGGTCTATAAAGGCACGATAGGCGGACTGAAAACGGTGGGGATGGCTGCGGTAGCGACAAATAAAGGTATTTTGGCGCATAATAATGCCACTCGGGAGGAATTGGAAATTCTGGAAGAAATTTTCGAGCTGCCCGTAGAGATAGGCAGTGTTAATTTTGGCGTTCCTTTAATAGGTGCAGCTTTGCTCGCTAACACAAAAGGATATGCTGCCGGAGCTGAGACAACGGGTGCAGAATTGGGGAGAATAGAAGATGCTCTGGGGTTTTAGTAACCCCTTAGAAGAACATGGGATCGATAGTGAAAAATGAAGATGCTGAAAAATGTCTAAGTGAATTGCTTAATGCAGAGGGTTATGAACTAAATGAACCCAAAAAGCAGGGCGAGACCGGCGTTGATATTCTGGCTACAAAAGGTAAAGAAACTTTCCATATTGGGGTTATTGGTTACAAATCTTCTCCTCCTGCACGTGCAAAGGACTTCTTTAAAGTGTTCTTTAGGGCGGTATCACGTCTGAATGACGGTGCTACTCATTGTGTTATTGCCATTCCTAAACAAACTGCAAGGGGATTACCTCTACGTGCAAAGCAACATCGTATTGCTTGGGAACGAATTGAAAAAACCTTTCCAGAGCTTGAAATTTGGTTCGTAGATGTAGAAAATAGAATCTATGAAAGAAGAGGATGGAGGGGAGTGGGTTAGAAAAAATGCGGTAGTTGTAGAGCTAAGTATCCCTTTAAAAGGTTTTCGATTTTTTTCTTTTGCGGGAAATTTTTT
>JAGXOS010000084.1 GCA_023659775.1 Methanomicrobia archaeon LH_S14
CAGTCAACATTAAACGCGATGGCTTCCATGGAGAATGGAACTATACTATCTATCTATCCATCGTCATGAACTTGGCACACTTATTCTGTGACGCACCCAAAGTCAAGTTAATATAGATGTTAGGAAAATGGAAAAGATCTCGAAAAGATCGCCTAAAGTTTCCAGAGAATTGGATAAGATAGAGAAAGGGGATTACGCTGAAATAATAGCAGATGACGAAAGGATGTTGGAACTAGCTCCAAAGATGATCGAGTCGATAGGCAAGGCGAAGTTCATCAAGTCATGGAAGGGAGACGATGGCTACTTTTACACATTAGTGGAGAAGGAGTAGGGGGGAGTAAAAAGAACAGGAAGATGCCTCATTCAAAGATTTTAGCGGGGGTTCTGAACTCTGCGGTTGCTTTACAACCTTGCCCTTCGGGTCATATAACAGCGGATAAAAGGCTTCGCTACGCTTCGCCCAAATTGCCTTCGGCAACTTCTTTTATCCGCGAAACGTTATATGAAATTGCCCGCATTTCGTTTAGCAAAACATATACCTTAACATAAAAGTAATTTCAAAATGAGGATAGATTTAACTATGAACGAATTTAGAATTTGTTTGTTATTTGGTGCTTGGGATTTGGAATTTTTTAGGAGCTACTTCCCTCATTTTTATGCGCCTCTGAACTGGATAGCCCTCATGAGGTCGGTTCTGGAGACGATACCCACCATCTGTCCATCCTCCAGGACAATCAAGCGCCCCAAATTCCTGCTGGACATCAGCTTGAGAGCATCGAATGCATCTGCATCCGGTCCAATGGAGATTATCTCCCTCTTCATAACGTCCTCAACCCTGGTAGTACCCCGCCTCGAAGCGGGTACCCGCTGGACATCTGCGAAGGTTATCACGCCAAGCACCGGAGAAGCCTGGCTTTCCTGCACCGGGTAACCCATGTGTCTGGTTTTGAACATCACATCTATTAACTCTTCGAGCGTCCAGTCCGGGGGCACATAGATTACATCCGGAACACTGGTCATAACGTTCCTGACCTTCACGCCCTCTAAGGTAATTGAAATAACTGTTGCCTTCTCCTCCCCGGAGGCGCCAAAGTATATGAATAAGGCTATGAGCAGTAACCATAGACCTCCCATGTTCAATGTTAGTAATCCGAAAATTCCCATGGCAAAAGCGAAACTCTTACCCACTGCAACTGCCCTTCTGGTTGCCTCTATATAAGGCATACGCATAGCAAACCATGCACGCAATATCCTTCCTCCATCCATGGGGAATGCGGGAATGAGATTGAAGAGACCAAGAAATATGTTGTAAAATGCAATTATACCCACCACTATGAGAGCAGCATTCTTGAACGTCGCTCCGGTTTCAGCCGGGCTTGCCGGACCGAAGAGGTAGTAAATAGCAGAGGCAAGGATACCTATGCCCAGACTGAGGGCAGGACCAGCAGCCGAAATCCTCGCTTCCATTCGTGGTTCCCTGGGAATCTCCTCCATCTGAGACACGCCGCCGATGACGAACAAGGTTATGCTCCTTATATGTACTCCATACCCCTGTGCAACGACGGAGTGACTGAGCTCATGAAAGAGGAGGGTTGAGAAAAAGAGAACCGAAGCAATGGCACCCAGCAGGTATTTTAGCCCTGTCGAAATATTCATACCTCCAAAACCGAGAATTATGCCAAGAGTTTTAATTCTAAAATCGTTAACTCCAAATACCCAGATAAATGCCAATAGTATTATCAGGAATGTCAGGTGCAGCTTTATGGGTATCCCACGGATACTGCCAATCTGGTAAGACCACTTCATTTCAGCACCTCATACGGTTTGGTTTAATGCTGCATCTCCTGTATAGTCACATACCCCGTACTTAAGTACAGGGCCTGCACTTAAGCACGAGTGCCTATGACTTAAACTACACTTTTATCTCCTTTGCATTCTCCCATAAGCCATGAATGTTGCATAACGCCAAAGCATAGAGAGTCCCCGGCTTGTTGATTTTCATTGAAAACGCTGCTTCATGATGTGTATAGACAGGGCCGGTGTTCGGACCTTCGGTAGATTCGCCATGCGCATCGAACTCAAAATTGCCTACTTGATAACTGAACTTCAAAGAGCTCCCCAGATTTTACCTCAGAAGGACACTCAATTACCGGCACATGCTTCTCCTTCCTCCAATCCGCGGACTGAACACGCTCCCCTAATCTATCAGTCATTTTCTTTTTTACCTCCATTCTTCATTTGTCTATTTAATCATTAAAATTTTTTCTGTTTTTCGAGAACATGCGTTCTTGAATGTCTTTTCCAAGTTTCCCGATGGCATCGGCGCGGCACTGGCGGCAGTGAGTCATCTCTTTCACATATTTACTGCATTTCTCCTGCATCTCCTTCTTCTCATGCGGTGTTGGCGGTGTGATATGTGCGAACTTGTATTGCGGGATGAGAGGCATAATATTCTGAAGATAAACACCCATTTCTCCTATTTTCTTCGCTATCTCAACGATGTGCTTATCATTCACCGTGGGAATAAGAACAGTGTTCACTTTCACCACTATCTTCCTTTTCACCGCTTCTTCTATTCCTTTTAACTGATTCCTGAGCAATATCTCAGCCGCTTCTCGCCCTCTGTATCTTTTACCCTGGTAATTGACAAAAGAATAGATGTTCTTGCCAATGTTGGGGTCTATGGCATTCAGTGTAACGGTCACGTTGCCGAGTCCCAGCTCTTCGAGCTCCTCAATTCGGTCTGGCAGGAGCAAACCGTTCGTGCTCATGCATCTCATCAGATGCGGGAACTCCTCTTTTACGAGCCTGAACGTTTTGAACGTCTCTCCATTAAAGAGTGGCTCGCCGGGTCCCGCAACGGCAACAACCTTGATGTAATGCACCTGTTCACGCACTTCCTTTACCCGTTCTAACGCTTCTTCCGGTGTTAGCACCTTGCTCGTCACGCCTGGTCGAGATTCATTCACACAGTCATATTTGCGCAGGCAGTAATTACACTGGATGTTACACTTCGGCGCTACCGCGAGATGCATTCTACCAAATAAATGGGCAGCTTTCTTACTGAAACAAGGGTGTTCCTGGACTCTCCTCAGTTGCGTGGGGTCCCATGGTATTCCCTTGCCTTCTACTTTTGTTACGAGTGGAAGTGCCTCCTCCTCCTTCTTTTCTTCTCTCATTTTTATCCACTCTGAAGCTTCTTTTTATACTGCTTAATTGCTCTTTGCAGAGTCCTTTTAGATAAACAAGTACAATGGACCTTAGCCGGGGGGATACCACCTAAATATTCTATTCTCAGAAACACCTCCATCGTATCGCCACAGGGTCCGGTGTATATCGCATGTGCATCTGCATCGCTTAGCTCTCCTACGTTTACTTTGTTCAGGTAATATCCAATAGCTTTCTCTGAATACCCCGACGCTTTCAATAAATCCCTTATTCCGCTCATTCTTTAATACCTCTCCGGGTTTATTTTTTCTAATTTTTTCTATGCCCTTTTAAGCTTTGCTGTTTTTTTATCGCTATTTTCTTTAGGTTATGCCGTGTTGCTTGTGCTTGCTCACAATTTCATCTGCTAATCCGTCCAATGCTATGAAATCCGCTTCTTTCGGAACTCCTTTAATCACAACCGGATCCAGTATTTCCACCATCCTGCCGCCCCAACCGTAAGACCCGATTATGGACACAAATTTCAGTTTTGGTCTCAAAGTATTTGCAAGACAAGCAGCATAAACGACTTTGGGATGCGGACCGACCAGAACAGTGGGTGACCCGATCACAACAGTAGCTGCGTCTACCATTGCCATCGCCAATTTTACCGTTATGCTCCTCTCAATCAAAGCCTCTGCGAAGTAATCTACCATTTTCTTTGTGCTGCCGTGCATTGAGATATAAGGTATGACTACCTCATTCTTCAGATCATCAGAAGCCCAATCCCTGTAATCATTAAGAATGAAATCTGGCTTATCATAAGCGGGACCATGACCTGGTGCGATTATCTCTATCTCCAAATCTTTTGGTAATGACCCCGAATGGTCCTGCTCGGCGTGATTGGCAATGACATAATCTATATCCCCGTCCAAAGTTTTTCAATATTTTTTAGCAGCACGTCCGCCATAGTTGGGTCAACCGTGTCAATCAAAGCTGTCTTTTCGCTTCCTTGTATCAAGTAAGAGTTATAGCTTGTTCCATCGGGTAGCGGGATTAATTCGTCAAATAACCTTCTATCCCAGTCAACTGCTCCCACCGAATAAATATGCGGTTTCAGTTCTCTTCTAAGACTCATTTTACTCCACCTTTTCAAATACCTCTTTACCTACACTACAAGCAGGACATACCAAATCGTCAGGTAAATCGTAAATCTTCAAATCCCGTTCCGCTCTCTTCTTCGTTATTTTATCTTTTAGCTTTTCACAAATCCTCATTACATCTTCGTCCGTAATAACAACTATTCGATAGAAAGGATTTGCTTCTGCGTACCTTTTAAATGTCTCTAAATCAGTATCCCACCTCTTTTTAGCAATTTCCATCGCCTCCTTTTCATCGCGATTTCTATGTTCTTCATTATACCTTGTAACAGTGGCGATTCTCCTCGAAAGGATAATGCAACCTACCTGAGGAGCTAAAGAATTCAAACTATCTATGTCTCCCCTTATCATCTTCCGGACATAAGTCTTTTCCTCTATTTCAAAACCCACGATTGGTAAAAGAAAACTCTCTCGAATGGCATCAAAGCCCAAATATTTACCGAGTTGTTTAAGTAATTCCCGGATTTCTTCCTTCCTCAATCCATCTCCTGGCTGCATTTTTATGTTCCTCCTCCGATACTTCGAAGTGCTGGCGAAGTTCACTTCTGATCTCATTTTGATTAATTGAATTTATGCCCTTCAATATATCCACTCTACTTTTTTCACTGCTTCTGCAAAGTATAAAGGATCTTTTTTACCCTCTACTCTCTTTTCTAAATCCGATTTTAAACCTTCAATGGCTTTTTTTAACTGTTCATCACTTAAAGGATTAACATCACATAAAGAACAATCCAATACTCCAGAAAATAGGTTTTCGAGCAATATTGTACGCTTAAATGTGAAAGTAGATATGCCTTTACGTGTTTTGTCCAGACATTTTCCATTCAAACATGTAAGGTAAGCTTTTATCCCCAATCTTCCAGTTAGTATCTTTCCTGCCGAAGTGAAATGATTGAAATGCCAGTCAAAAAACCATAGTTCATGAAAAGAAGGATGAATTACATAAATCTCTCTTAAAATCTCATATCTCTCTTGACAATCCTTATTTTGATAGTCCCCCTTTACATTGTTCACTATTGTGCTGATTTTTTTAACCACCGCAGAATCCTTCTTCAAAAATTCGTTTATCGTGGCACTATTATTTTCTGATCCAATTCCGTTATTCAGCAATCCTTCCTTTCCATTTGTCCATTTCAAATATTCCCTCTTCAGTTCCTGATGGCAAGATTCTAACCCCTCCAAAGTTTTTAAGATGTTTGCTTGCATGCTACCCTCCTTTTTTTTATCACAATTGCCTTTATCCTTTTTATACCTGAGTAAAATTAATCTACGACATTTTCTGGGAACTTATCTCTTAACGTGTATATTGCTTTTTCAAATTCTGTGGGAATACTGTCAGCTACCTTGAAACGAACACCATGATGCGTGTATATCAATTCAATCACAAGATTTCCGTTTTCATCATCAAAAATAGAAACTCTATGATGCGGTCCAAACACTATTTCTATTTCGTCCAAATCTTTGTTGACTGATTCCCCGTTCACTCTCAAAGTTCTTAATTTGTCCATCAT
>JAGXOS010000085.1 GCA_023659775.1 Methanomicrobia archaeon LH_S14
CCTATATAAATGTGGTCAAGTTTAGGATGGTGGCAAATTTGATTTATCCGAAAGTTATCTAATAGTGTTTCGTTTAAGTTTGAAATAGTAGCGTTTGTAACGTTGTTTATTTCTTCTGTGACGTTGACAGCGCTATCTGCCGCTGACTTATTCGCCGCGCCCGCCATGCCGCTAAGGACGCTTCCCAGAACCGCTAAAATCACAATTAAGCGCCAGATATTCGTGCCTTTTTTCATGTTGCGCATCGCCCCTTTAGGAACTTGCCTTTTTAACATTTATTTCAATGTTGCCGTTTGTATTCATCAGTTATAAATTTTTCGATTGCATTGCATACCACCTGGAACTTTGCATTTTCCCATTTCTGACCTCTAAACAGTGTTATGCATGAGCAAATCTCATTTGTTATTTACATCATCTAAGGCAATCCAAGGAAAAACTTTACAAAAAAGGGAAAAAAGAAAAAAGGTTTTTTTGAGGTTTTTTAGAAAACCAGGATTTTATCTGCACTAAGTGCTGCTTCCACTGCGTCCGGGATTTTCACGGGCAGTATGAAATCTTCGATATTTGCTGTGTCTTCCACCGATGTAGCGAAGCCACTAACGACATGGAATGTCGCACACGAGCTGATTTTCACTCCCAGCGTATCTTTTACAAATCGCGCCATCAGTTCCAGGTTGTCCGGTAGGTCTTCTGGTTTTAAACCCTCAAACTGCCCTGCAATGAGTTTCTTTACTTCTTCAGGGAATGCCAATTTCGCCAGATTCCCCTTCTTCGCTACTTCTACTCCTTGTGGTCCATAGTACACCATAACGTCAGGGATGCTATGGATTTTCTTCGCTGTAAAAGCAACAGCGTAGCTCGCATACTGGCTGTAAGGTCTGTCCATGCCTGAGTTCACAGATATAAGCAGTTTTTCTATCTTTTTTATTTTCATTTTTTATTTTACCTCCACTTGTAGTTTATGGGGGAGGGTATATATAAATCTTTCGGTCATTTTTTTTCATCTACATCACGAAACCCTCCTCAATTTATCTATTAACTGCTCAATACCTTCTGCTGATACCTCTACTGCCTCTTTGGGCATTTCATGCTCATAGAAGTTTCTATGTAAAGCATTTGCGGTATTAAAGAACCTGATGATGTCTCTATCTCCGCTCTTTATGGAAAGCACATTTACAAAAGCCCACAAACTACCATGCTCCTCCAACTTCAAACCTCTCTTTGCTGCCACCATTTTTATTGTTAACGCCGTTGCACCCCAGAACTTCTCTGACGCCTGCACCAAATCCCCTTTCTTCAATAGTTCCCTCGCATCATCGAGATATTTCTCACTCAAGAATTGGTAGTGTTCTACAAGCCCCTCGGGATCCAGTTCCTCGTTCAAACTCTTGCTCAGCAGTTCAACACCCAACTCTTCGGGGAGGTATCCCATTTCCTCTGCCTTTTCCCTTAATTTCACCACGAGCCGGTGCGGCAATGCGATAGAAGCAGCTCCCATGATTATTCTTCTCCTATATTATTATATCTATTATAATAGCATATAAAAATACTGAGGAGAACATGGCAAAAGAAGAGAACAATCATTTGTTCTTCGGTGGTATGGACGTAGTAGAACTGGCGGAGAGATATGGCACGCCGCTTTACGTAACAGACGAGAATAAGCTGAGAAACAATTTCAAGAGCTATAAAAACGTTTTTGAAACGACTGATACGGACATATATTATGCGGTAAAAGCGAACGGAAATCTTGCGATATTAAAGATATTAGCGAGTGAGGGTGCGGGTGCTGACGTGTTCTCTGCTGGTGAACTCGAGCTTACGAAGTCAGCGGGCATACCTGCGGAAAAGATATTGTTCAACGGGAACTCGAAAAGCGATGATGACTTGAAAGAGGCGGTGGAATCAGGTGTACGAGTATCCGTGGATTCCGTTGACGAACTGAGAGCTTTATCGGCGGTAGCAAACGAGCTGCGAAGAGAAGTGGAAATAGCGATACGCGTGAACCCTGATGTGTCTCCGGAGGTGCATCCAAAGATAGCAACGGGTTTGAAGGAATCGAAATTTGGTATTCCTTTTTACGAAGTGATCTCAGCATGTGAAGAATCGAAGAAGCTGCCAAACATCGCACTTACTGGCTTGCATTGTCATATAGGTTCGCAAATATTGAACGTAAGCGTATTTAGTGAAGCTACGGAAAAGATGATGGACCTCATCGAGGGGCTGCATGAGAACGGCATAGAACTTAAATTTGTGGACCTCGGTGGAGGACTTGGAATAAGCTACAGGAAAGAGGAAAAAAAGATAGCACCCACGCCAAAAGACCTTGCAAAAGCAATATTGCCGGTTTTTGAAAAAAAAATGCATGAATTAGGTATAAATTTGAAACTTGTTCTTGAACCTGGCAGGTCTATCGTGGGTGCAACTACAATACTGCTGAGCAGGGTAAATGCGGTTAAGCAAGCATACAAAAATTTCGTGGCGATAGATGCTGGATTTAATTTGCTGATAAGACCTGTGATGTACGATGCGTATCACGAGGTGGTGGTGGCGAACAAGGTAAATGAGCGTGCTTCGGAGTTATACACCGTTGTTGGACCTATATGCGAATCGGGAGATATAATAGCGAAGGATAGAATGCTTCCGGAAGTGGAGCGAGGCGATTTGGTTACAATATTAGATGCAGGTGCTTATGGATTCTCGATGAGTTCGCAGTATAACGGGCGACCGAGATGTGCGGAAGTGTTAGTTTGTGATGGGAAGGTAGATTTAATAAGGTCGAGAGAAAGCGTTGAGGATTTGATAAGGAATCAGAAAATACCGGCGAGGTTTATTTAGCGGTTTAGAGGTTTAGCGTGTTGTGGTTTGGAATTTATTTTGGAGTAGAAGGAGGGCAGTATTTTTAAAAGTTCTTCCACCTTTCAGCCGCTTAGTCTTTCGATTATCTAATCTGCTAAACCTCTAAGCCTTTTCACCATCTTCACCGCTGCTTCTACCGCCCTTTTTGCATATTCCACCCTTTCTTGCGCTTCCAACCTCGTCATCCCTGGTCCTGAAACGCCCAAAGTCACCGGCTTTCCATACTCCAGCGAAAGGTCCATTATTTTTCTCGTGAGCTGCGATGCTACCATTTCGTCATGCTCTGTTGCTCCTTCTATTACACAACCCAGGGTAACCACGGCATCTACTTCTTTCTCTGTCAGCATTTTCTTCACTGCAAGTGGCATGTCAAAGGTTCCCGGCGTATATAAAGTACGGGCGACTTTCGCACCGAGAAACTCCGCATGCTCTCTCCCCAGTATCTCCATCTGATACGTGATGTCGCGGTGGAACTCTGAGACGACAAAACCCAGTTTTATTTCTTCCTCTTTCTCCATTTTTCTCCTCTCGGTTTTATAACCCCCCGGATTACACTGATTTTCACGAGATTATTTATTTTTATTCTTTTTGCATTTATAACTTTATCGGACCTACATCTTCAAACCCTTCCCTTTTTCCCATTCCCGCTTCGCGTTCCAATTCTTCAGGCTTGAAAAGCAGTTTTAGCACGTTCTGTGCATGCTCCCTCGCACGACGCTCTGCAAGCCACGCAAGCTTCTTCTCATTCTCTACTTCGTCTTCATATACAAAAACCTCTATTATGTGCTTGGAAGTGAGAAGCTGTGCAGCTATAATTCCAAGCGATGCTTCGTGTGCACATTGCTTGTCTATATCCTCAGGTCCGGGCATGCCCAACGCCATTACTATGTCACACCCTCTCTCTTCTACCAGTTTCTTCGAAGCTACCGGCAAATCCTTAACCCCCGGAACTGTGTACCTTTCTATCTTCACCGATGCGTTCTTCTTCAGTTCGTCTATTGCTGCTGCACCCATATTATATCTTGCAAAGGTGGTATCCGCAATGCCTACTTTTTTCATTTATTTCATTCTACACACGCCAAAGCGCCGAGAGGACATGCTTTTACGCATACCTCGCACCGAACACATTTCTCTTCCTCCACGCATATAGTCCACGAAGGGTCGAACTTAAACACCCCGGTTGGGCAGACAGAAATGCAAGCACCGCAGTGGATGCATCGCGCTTCATCCCATGCAATCAGTTTCACTAATTTTCTTACTTCAACTCCTTTCTCCCTGAAAAGCTCTGCAACACGCTCCACTTTATCCGCCGGGACGTCAATGATGAGCTCGGCCCGCACTGCATCCACATTCGCCCGGTCTATGTTTATTTTCGCTCCCGTTTCGAGGATTACTTCAGCCGTATACGGCGTTTCATGTAAACGTGTCGAGAACCTCCTCAATAGTAACTTCATTTTATTCTTTATATTTTATTCTTCTCTTATATAAAAGATATTTGCAATAGAGAAATAGAAAGCAAACATGATAACGAGGATAAGGGATTTTGTGATAACAAAGCAAGATTGGATTTTTTCTGTGGTCAGTTATGACCTGGGAGAAGAGGACGTGAAATGCCTCTTGCGATATATTCCAGACGAAAGAGGAGAAAGAGTGTCAGAGAAGGGGAGATACAGGAAATTGGATTTTTACGATTCTTACGATTTCCTGAGGAGACATCACCCGGAATATGTAAAAGACGTGCATGTGGTTCCAAAAAGGGATATAAAGGAAATCTTGCGACCTGAGGAGTGGCTTCCGTTAATCGCCGAGCGTGAAGAGCCCGTCAAAACCATTTATGAGCTACTTGGAAAGCACATTCCAAAGGAGAAAATGGGCATCACGGGCTCATTTTTATGCGGCCTTAACGGCGAAAAATCAGACCTCGATTTTGTCGTTTACGGACTGAAGAACTTCAACCTTGCGAGAGATATTATAGAAGATGCTAAAGAAGAAGGTCTTCTTGCAGAAACAAAAGAAGAAATATGGAGGCGGATTTACAATAAAAGGCAGCCGGAGTTGAGTTATGAGGATTTCGTCGCGCATGAAAGGAGGAAGAAGAATAGAGGCGTAATAGGCAACTCCTACTTCGATATTTTATACGTACGAGATTGGGCGGAAATAAAGAAATTGGATATGAGAAATTATGAACGGGGAGAAAGAATTGGTTATGTCGAGATAACAGCAGAAGTAAAGGACGCCTCCTTTTCTTTTGATAATCCTGCAATATATGAAATAGACCACCCTGAAGTAAACAAAGTTCTTTCCTTCACTCATACTTATGCAGGACAGGCGTTAGAAGGTGAGCTCATAGAAGCTCGTGGCGTAATAGAGCGTACAAGACACGAGACAAGATTGGTTGTGGGCACGACAAGAGAAGCGAAGGGAGAGTGGATAAAGTCGCTCTCTTTACTAAACATAAAGAAAAGCTTTACTAAAAGGATTTCGTGTTTTTTCTTTTAGCACAGGTTTTCTTTTTTCTAAAAAGAAAAAGTGTTATGAAAATCAAAGTGAAAATTGTTGCAGATAAAGTGAAGGAGAGAGGTATAGAAGTCTTACAAGATGATACATACGAGAACGTATTAGAAAAGCTGGGGATAAATCCCGTAGAAGTAGTTGTGCTTCGCAATGGTAAGCCAGTGCCCGAGGATGAAAAAGTGGATAATAAAAATAAAGGAGAGATAAATATGACGATTATCAGAATTGTGTCTGGAGGATAGGATATACTTCACACCTCCGCAGATTGAGCTTTTTCAAACCGCTGAAACCGCAGTATG
>JAGXOS010000086.1 GCA_023659775.1 Methanomicrobia archaeon LH_S14
TAATGGTGGAGAGACTGCCGGAAGAAGGGAAAATATGGTATAATGGTGAGTTTGTGGATTGGAGGGAAGCGAAAGTACACGTTCTCTCGCATGGTTTGCATTACGGGTCTGGCGTTTTCGAGGGGATAAGATGCTATGCCACGGAGAAAGGTTCGTTTATCTTCAGGCTGAAGGAACATGTGGACAGGATGTACCGGTCTGCGGAGTTGTATAAGATGGAAATACCGTACTCGAAGGAAGAACTGAAAGAAGCAATAAAGGAAACGATTCGTATAAATGGACTTGATGCGTGCTACATAAGACCAATCGCTTTCTATGGCTATCATCACCTGGGTGTGAACCCGGCAGGCTGTCCTGTGGATTGTGCAGTTGCAGCATGGCGATGGGGCACTTATCTTGGCGAGGAGGCATTAGAGAACGGTATAAGATGCACTTTCTCAGTATGGCGCAGAATAGACCCAAACACATTACCTGTTACGGCAAAGGCTACGGGGCATTATCTAAATTCGCTGTTAGCAGTGCTGGATGCGAAAGAAAGAGGATTTGATGAGGCGATAATGCTTGACAACAATGGATATGTGGCAGAAGGTCCGGGTGAGAATATATTTGCAGTTAAAAATGCGGTTTTATACACACCTGAGGTAGAATCTTCTATTCTGCCTGGCATCACCAGGGATTCAGTAATCGAGCTTGCACAGGATATTGGCTACGGGGTGATAGAGAAGCCTATAACGAAGGAAGAACTATTGTCTGCGGATGAAGTCTTTTTCACGGGGACCGCGGCAGAGGTGTCGCCAATAAGGGAGATAGATAATGTAACAATAGGGAAAGGCAAGAGAGGCGAAGTAACGGATAGGATACAAAGGAAGTTCTTTGACGTGGTGAATGCGAAAGAGGAGAAATATATGAGATGGCTGGAGCAGGTGTATGGATAGAAATCTTTACCAAAGGTAATAAGAAGTCAAAAAGAGACGATGATCTGATTGATAAATTCATAAAATTCCTTGCGGATATCGGCAGGGGATTAGAACGGAATTGTAGCGATAAAGTCATTGCGATCATATTGGTCATAGTCGCTTAGACACTTCATCCCATCGGGGCACTGATAGCGACGTTATTGATCGCAAACATCTACTTTGCTAAAAAACCTATCACCGAGAGAGAGGAGGGAGCTGAAGGCGAGAAGGTTGAGTCAAGATACGATGAAATAGCAGTAACAATAGGTCTAATCCTGATTGTCATTGGCAGTTTTTGGTTTATTAGGGAATACATCTGGATAGTCCCATGGTCTGCTATTTTGGTCATTATTGGTATATTGTTAACTCTTTATGGATTGTCGAAGAGGTAAAAATGGTCGAAAGAGAACGAATTCATGATCCGTATCACTATCTTTTCTGGAGCGTTGTACTTATAATCAGTGGATTGACATGGTATCTATCTATTATTGACGTAATAAAAATATCGTATAGAATAGTTTTGCCTCTTTTTGTTGTGATAATTGGATTTGCCATACTTTTAATTGGCATTCTAAGAATAAAGAGGAAGGGATAACATGAATCCATAGCAATTCAAGAGTTTGCTCACTTGCTGTCCATCGTCAGCGCTGTAATAGTCGTAAATATAATAATCGCATCTCTTGTTTGCCCCCTAAGCATAATTGGTGGCGATATAGTCAAAGATTCAATTTAATGGTGGATGTCCCCAGTACAAATTGGTTTGGGATATCTACCGACATTGAGGTATATCTCCCCAAAAATATGAGCTATGACTTGGAATTAGAAACCGTTAATGGTTTAATTGAACTGGATGGGATAAACGGCAGTTTTGCAAGTTTAGAAAACGTTAATGGGGATATATTTATAGAAGATGTAAATTTTTCGAATATCAGCGCAGAAACGGTTAATGGCATAATCCAAGCAAGTTTAACATCGAATGAAGCCAAATTAAAAACAGTGAATGGAAAAATTGATTTAGAGGTCGGAAATGCCAGCGGGAGATATAAAATCACGACTGTTAATGGGGGCGTTATAGTAAAACTACATTTCTTCAATGGTGTTGGGTATCATGTTAAAGCGAGTACATCTATGGGAAATGTGGATATTGATAGACCAGATTTTTTATTCGAGAAGAAAGATAGGAAGCAGCAGGAAGCATGGACTGAAGACTTTGAAGTGATGGAAACGAAGGTTCATGTTGTAGCAGAGACGGTAAACGGCGATATAGAAGTGAGAACTGCTCGTGAATACAAAGAGAAGGAGATATACGAAAGGTTAGAACCTTACATCGGTGCATGGTTTAGAAAGAATTTTTGTCATTTTACTCCACCACAGAAATACGCCATTGTAGAAATAGTAAACAGGAGGAATATTTTGATATGTGTACCTACGGGCAGTGGAAAGACTTTTGCTTTCTTAGAGATATTTCTGGAAGTAAAGCTCACTGACGAATATTTCCATAAAATTCTCTTCTTCTTCAAGTTTTATATGCTCGATTCGCTTTGCAACTGCTACCGCATGGGCTCTTTTTGTCTTTGATATTAACGCCTGCCTCGCACCCTCTATCGCGGCATTTCCTACTTTCTTCACTTTTTCCTGCGCAACTGAGGGGAGAAGTCCTATACGTATTGCATTCTCGGTGTTTATAAAGTTCCCGAAACCACCTGCCAGAAAGATGCGATCGATCTTCTCAAGTTCTACACCGTATCGGTCCATGAGGACCTTTATGCCGACCGATACAGCGGTTTTTGCAAGATTTAGTTGGTCAATGTCCTTTTCTGATATACTAATGCCTTCGGCTATTTTAAATTCCTTTTCATCCCCTTGGAACTTACCTCTACCGTTAATTATTCTTTTGTCCAGAAGCTCTGCAAGAACGTCTATCAAACCGGAACCGCAAACTCCAACAGGGGTGTCGTCGTCAATCGTTTTGTACATAATTTCTCCGTTCTCTATTCTCACTTCTTTTATCGCACCACTTACGCTTCCGATTCCACACGCTATGCCGGCTCCCTCAAACGCTGGACCTGCGGCACATGACGTTGCAATCAATCTGTCCCTATTTCCGAGCACAATCTCTGTATTAGTGCCGATGTCTATCGCCATGCATATTTTCACGCTTTTGTACATATCCGTCGCCAGCACGACAGCCAGAGCGTCGGCACCGACAAAACTCCCTATCAAAGGAAGACCGTAAACTATTGCCTTCGGATTTGCCTCGAGCCCGAGTTCTTTTGCCGTTTTACTTACCGCATTTGCACTCAGGGGTTCGTAAGGGCTTTTGCCAAGTGACTCGACGGAATAGCCAAAAAACAGGTCTCTCATCACGGGATTGCCAACGACCACTATCTCATAAATTTTGTCCGGGTTTGTCAGGGCGGCGATCATTTTGTTCGCCGCGTTTCTGATTTCTCTTTCCAGTATCTCCTGCCCCTTCCTCGCAAATTCTATCCGTGATATTACGTTATTCCCGTATTTTGTCTGTGGGTTTTCTCTTGAACTCACTGAAAGCACTGCTCCGGTTTCAAGGTCAATTAAATACATGGCAAGCGTTGTTGTCCCGATGTCAAGAGCGATGCCGTTTATTCCCCCCGTATATTCGCCTATATCTTCTGACTCGTAAAAGACTCTTTCGCCTTCTATGTGCACGAAAGGCTCGATAGGAATTGCCTTATATTCTCCAGATTCTAAAATGTACAATCGCCGAAGGTAGGGAATGGACTTCAATCGCACGTAAACGGGCTTGTCGGTTTTTAATATTTTTGCCTGACATGCAAGTCTGTGGATATCATCATGTATAAATTCTTTTTCCGCTTCTGTCTTATCCGTGAGTGCTCCGGGAGCACACTCAACTTCGACCAGGCACTCACCACACTTCCCCTCGCCACCGCATGAGTAATTTATGTCTATCCCCAATTCCTGCAAGTAGAAAAGTATGGTCCTTCCCTTAACAAGTTCGGCTTCTTTTCCGTACTCCGTGAAAATGATGTTCATGCTTTCTCATTATTTATAATTTTAAAGCCTTTAGGCATATTATCTTAATTCTATGGACTACACAATACTCGATGCATTGCTTGACGTGAAGAAGAGGAAAATAGAAGCATTTTGTGCAGAGAGGTTGAGTAATGGAACGAACCCGTATAAAATCATTGACGAGATGACTGAAGGTCTTAGGGAAATAGGAAAAGGATACAAAGAGATATATTTTGACGCAGAACTAATGGTTTCCGGATGGAATGCGAAAAAAGCATTACTGATTCTTAAGCCACTGCTGCAAGAAGGGACAAAGAAAGAAGTAGAAGAGAAGTTAGGAAAAGTCGTTATCGGCACGGTCAAAGGAGATGTGCACGACATAGGAAAAGAGATAGTAGATATAATGCTATCTTCAGAGGGCTTCGAAGTCATTGATCTTGGAACAGACGTTGAGAAGGAAAAATTTGCGGATACCGTCCAAAAAACAGGAGCAGATATTCTCTCGATGTCCGCCTTATTGACCACAACAAGGGAATATATGGCAGAAGTTATAGAATATTTCAGGGTAGAAGGTCTCAAAGCAAAGATACTGGTCGGTGGCGGTGCAGTCAGTGTGGAATATGCCAGGGAAATCGGTGCAGACGCCTACGGCAAAGATGCTGTGGATGCAGTCAGGAAAGCGAAGGAGCTTTTGAGTAGCGGTTTAGAGCGTTAGCGGCTTAGCTGGTTAGATAACCAAAAAAAAAACAAACCGCTAAAAAACCAAGCCTCTAATCAGCTTCTTCTGTTCAGCTCTGTTTAGCGGTTCGCATACCCATGCACACCTCCAAAAACGCTTTAAACGGTGGAGAAGGCTTGTTTGGTCTCGACCGAAATTCTGGATGAAACTGCGTGGCAAAGAAGAAAGGATGCTTATCCGTAGAAAATTCCAATATCTCCATCCTCGTGCCACTTCTGTCCACACCTGAAAAAATCATGCCTCCCTCCTCCAACTTCTTTATATATGCTGGATTTACTTCATATCGGTGCCTGTGCCTCTCTACTATCCCCCTTTTCACGTACATCTCCTCCGCTAATGTGTTCTCCTTTACGAACACCTCGGAATCGCCCAACCGCATTGTCCCCCCTTTTTCGACCACCCTCCTTTGCTCTTCCAGCAAGTCTATTACAGGATGTGGAGTTTCACAAAGTTCAGAACTATTTGCATCCTTCAGTTTTGCAATGTTCCTCGCTGCCTCTATCACCGCCAATTGGAATCCGAAACAAAGCCCAAGAAAAGGAATTTTATTCTCCCTCGCATATTCTATCGCCTTTATTTTTCCTTCCGCACCGCGAACACCAAATCCTCCCGGAACAAGAACTCCATGAACACCATTAAAAAAAGTGTCTATATCCCTATCCTCTCCTTCCAAATCCTCCGCTTCTATCCATTTCGTCTCTACTCTGCAACCAAGTTCCGTAGCTCCGTGCTTCATCGCTTCCTTTATACTCAAATATGAATCCTCTAACTCCGCATACTTCCCTACTATTGCAATCATTATTTTTTTACCCTCGTGGGACAATTTTCTCCTTTCTACCATCCTCTCCCATTCATGGTCTTCCTTTAACTGCTCTAACTGCATCTTTT
>JAGXOS010000087.1 GCA_023659775.1 Methanomicrobia archaeon LH_S14
CTCTGTACCTTTAGTAATACTTTTATAAAATCAATGTTAATCTGACAAAGTCAAGATAATATATATTGGTATCTTCTTATCTATGACCAGCCAACTATATCGAAAAATATAAAGAGGGTGAGAACATACCTGAAAATGAGGATAGAGGAAAATTTCGAGGTTGCACAAAAGTCTAAGAAAACAATGATTGAAACTTACAAAATCTCTGGGAGTGCGATTGGTTGAAGTAATAGTTATGGTGTTGGGTGTTTTATTTATAACTTTGTTTTAGTATTTTAAAAGCAAGGAGTGTCTACCATGACACTGCAAACCGTGCTCTCAAACCACTTTTAGAAAATAAGTTGGTGAAAAGGAGAGGGAAGGATAAAAATGGGAAAAGTATACCTCGTTGGTGCAGGACCGGGAGATCCAGAACTGACAAGTCTGAAGGCGTATCGGCTTATAAAAGAAGCAGACGTGGTATTGGTTGACAATTTAGTTTTAGGCGTGAAAAAGCTGATACCAGAGGGTAAAAAGGTTATTGACATTGGAAAAACTGCAAAGGAGCACAAACTTTCACAGGATGGGCTAAACACGCTCATGGTGGAGCTGTCGGAGAAATACGATAAGGTTGTGCGGTTGAAAGGCGGAGACCCTTTTATTTTCGGTAGAGGAGGCGAAGAAGCGGTGTTTCTCAGAGAGCACGGTGTTGATTTTGAAGTAGTGCCCGGGATAACATCAGCAATTGCAGCCCCTGCTTATTTTTCCATTCCGCTTACATACCGCGGCATTTCTTCTTCGGTTACTGTAATCACGGGGCATGAGATGGAAGAGAAAGAAGAAAGTGAAAGCATCAACTGGGAGGCGATTGCGAATTTAAAAGGCACGCTTGTCATATTGATGGGTGTAGGGAACCTTGCTAAAAATGTTGAGCACCTTTTGAAGCATGCACTGCATGCAGAAACACCTATTGCGGTGATTGAAAAAGGATTTACCGAAGATGCGAGGATTGTGGTTGGAACGCTTGGGAATATAGTGGAATTAGCAAGCAAAGAAAAAGTGAAGCCGCCTGCGGTGATTGTGGTTGGCGATGTGGTTACTGTAAGGGAGAAGTTGGTGTGACTTTTTGATAACCACGAGATTACACAGATTTTCACGAGAGAAATAATAAATCCTGAAATATAGCATAAAAGTATGACAAAAGGTGAGTGTTTAACGTGAAGCAAACGAGAAAGAAAATAGCAGCTTTTCGACCTGAGAATGTGCTTGAACGGTCAATGGAAAAAGCGAATAGATATGGATTTGATTTCTTCGGGTTCCCCGTGTTTGAACTCGTGGACAGGAAAGAGGCATTGAAGGAGATAAAAGATGTTTTTGATGATAGAGTGGACATGGTCGTTTTCACGAGTCTGAACGGCGTAAAGAAATCGTTTAGCATCTGCGAAGGCGAATTTGACTTGAAAAATAAGCTTTCAGATGTTAATGTCGGTGCTATTGGTCCGGTTACGAGAAAAGAGCTTGAGAAACGCGGTGTACGAGTTGATTTTATGCCCGAGGGATACAACGCAAAAGGACTTATGAAGCTACTGGATGAGAGAAGGGGATTAGAAAATAAAAATATCGTTTTTCTAAGGAGTGCTGAAGGTGGGCGGGGAATTCTGGAGTTTCTAAGCGGAAAAGGTGCTTTCGTGAAGGATATTGCAGTGTATAAAATGGAGATAAAGGATTCAGAGAGAGAGAAAAGGCTTTTTTCTGATTTTGTACGTTATAAACCTGATTATATCATATTCACAAGTTCGTTAACATTTAAAACATTTTCGGAGCTTGTTGATAGATTTGGAATGAGAGAGAAGAAGATTGTCGAGGTTTTAGAACACGCGAAAATCGTCGCTATTGGTGATTTGACCGCCGAAACCATCTCTGAAGGGGGCGTGAAAGTTGATTTGGTTGCGGAGAAAAGCACGTTTGAAGACGTTCTGAAGCAGATAAAGAGAGAAATAAGCGAATTTTCTCATCTTTCTTCTGGATGGCCACAAAAGTGTAGCAATAATAAATAATCTTCCCGCATGCCCACCTGGAAATGAAGGTCCCCATTCAGAAATATTAGAAGGGATAGAGTTCCAATAAACAATCCCGAGCCCAAATGAGTGATTGCCACCATAAATAAATTCAATAAGGGATTGGATATCGAGTTTATTGCGTAAAAAGTGTTGATGCCCCATTGAATAATGTTCATACACGTCATCTCTTAAATTATGTCGGAGCTTAAAAGAATAAATTTATTTTTCTCTTACAAACGGCATTTCAGAATCAGGTTTTCGAAAAAGCTTGGCAGGACCAAATACTACGATAACGAAAATCGCAGTCTCTTAATGCCGGTTATATTCGTCGGAGCGAAGCGGAGACCGAGTCAAAGTGCAACGGTTTTTGTGAAGCAAAAATAGGCGAAGAGTAAATCTGGAGCCCGATTGCTTGAATTTTGATGGTTTGTTATATTCAATCTTTTTTACTTTAAATTTTGCATAACTAAAATCGCCTGATTCACGATTCCAGGTAGCCTCCAAGTAGAAAGGCACTTTCATACCATCAACACTTCTGTAATCGCCACAATGACCTGTAAAGTTCTCCAAGGTTTCATCTTTGTACCTTTTTGTTTTAAATTGAGTGATTTGTCCTTCTTCATTAAAATAGAAGATACCGTCAACAGTGAGATTTTTATCAGTAAAAATAACTTTTGCAGAATCATTATCTATTGGTTCCCATCTTAGATTCTCTGAGGGTAATAGTGCGGTAGGAAACAAAGGGGCTTCTCCTAACCATCTGAGAAGTTCACCTTGGTCAGCTTCTTTTCCCTTAACATCAATAATTTTTATGAGAGATAATAATTTAACTTTAATGGAAGCCCAATTTTCACTTACTCTAAATTCTCCACCGTGCTGTAACCTAACATAACTTACGTATGACTGATTTTCCCTTAATGAATACTTGAAATACCTCTGAACGGGTACAGGGAGGTCTTTGATTTGCTTTGAAGTGTAAACTTTGCCAGAACTATTCTGCCTCTCGGTGATTTAACCCCTACAACATTACCGTCTTCGATACCAAGCTCCATAGCAGTCTTAGGATTAATTTCCAGTAGATTCTTTTGGAATTACTCGTGCAGCTCGGGAATGTTACACATCATGGAGTGGGTGTACATCTCCTGTTTCACTCCGGTTATCAGTATGAGTGGGTATTCTGTGGCTAAATCAGGTCGTGAAACAGGGCTTTCAGCCGGCTCCTTATACACTGGCAGGGGATCATAACCCAGCTCTTCCAATCGCTCTGAATAGAGCGCTATTTTCTTCGATGGCGTGAAGAACCCTTCCATGAACACTTCATATTTGCGGTACATCTCAGGATAGTCCTTAAATTTCGCCATTCTGAGTATGCTCCGCAAGATTCCGCCAAAAAATCCGCTGAATTTTTTGTACATTAGAGGAGGAGTGATGGTTATTCCTTCTGGATGAGCCCTGAGCTGCTCACAGGTGATACCGGGCGGCTCTAACTCGTAGTCAATGGCTTCTTCTCTCGTTTCCCAGGGGAAGTATTCGGCGTAACCCAGCTTTTTACCGAGTTCACAAATTATCTTCCAGTCTGACCAGGATTCGTATAAGGGGTCAACAACTTTTGGACTGAGTACAATTCGTGAGCGGGCATTCCAGCTATGGTCAGCATGAGTGCTGTAAGTCGCATAACGGGTCTTTTCAAGGAAGGTACATGCCGGAAGGACGATGTCAGCAAGCTCGGCTGTTGGCGTCATAAATATATCGGCGACTGCGAAGGAAGTCCAGCTTTCTTAACGCCTCTTCAACCACATTCGAGTTTGCACAAGTTACTGCCGGATTTGCAGCCATCACAAACATCGCTTTAACAGGATAAGGTTTGCCATGGATTATAGCATCCCATAAAGCAGGTGTGGCTGCAGTTGGAAACATATGTAAAATCTTGGAGATTAGGCATCTGTCCCATCAACACAGGTAACGCGATGATGTCCCCCCTTCACGTCCAGATTACCTGTTATAGCCATCAGGATGTTGATGGCGCAGGATGCGTTGGTATGCTGGTCCAGGGCATTGCGGGGACTGATGCATGCTGGTTTTGTAGTGGCATACATCCGGGCAATCTCTCTGATGGTATCAGCAGATACCCATGTTATTTCCTCTACTTTTTCCGGTGGATAATCCTTCACAAATTCCTTTAGCTCCTCGAATCCGATCGCCCATTCTTCGACAAATTCCGCGTCATAGAGCTCTTCGTTTATTATCACATTCAGCATGCCGAGAGCCAGAGCGCCATCTGTGCCGGGTCTTAACTGGGCATGGATATCCGCCTCCTGAGCGTATGTTGTGACCCTGGGATCGATGACCACGAGCTTTGCTCCTCGTTCTCTTGCCTTATCAATCGCTATCTGCTGGGGCTTGTTTGTGACCTCGGGATTACCCCCAGATGATGATAATGCTTGTATGAGCCACATCAGGTGGCACGACTGCTCCAAAGTCAAAAATGAACTGCATAAATATCCTCGGCACATGGCAAACAAGGTTTGGCGTTGATATATTGGGTGTCCCGATAAGGGTTGCAAGTCTAACCAGATAAGAACTAACATCACCGCTATGATAATGGCCGTAATGGAAGTCTATTGCTTCAGCACCATATTCTTTCTTGATTTCACCCAACTTATCGGCGATGGTAGTTAAGGCTTCATCCCAGGAGATTTGCTCCCACCTGCCTTCACCTCGTTCCCCTACGCGCTTCATTGGGTACTGGAGTCTATCCGGTGCATAAAGCACGCTCTTCATATATTTCCCTCTCATGGTAAGCTCGCCTTTGCCTTCAGGGTCCGTAGGATCGCCGCGAATATCAATAACCTTACCCTCTTCGACATCCACACTCATTAAACATTGTGAGTGCCGTCCACATCGCTAACTATCGTTACACCCCTTTCTATTTCTTCTGCCAAGGCTGTCTCGATCATATCAAATTGTTTGGTCAGGGTAAACTCTCCGGCATCATTCTTCCTACTTGCTATATACCTGCCTATTGTAGACCTGCCTATTGCTGCTGTTGCTCTAATGGCAGCCGCCGCTTTAACAAAATCCCGTCTCGTTATTCTTCTCATGGTACACGCCTCCTTTTAACCTTTGACTTTTTACATTTCATTTTTTCCCCTTTGTAGAAGCCATCAAACATATTACTTAGCAACTACTAGAATACATAAAAAAGTTTTTGATTTACTACTTAACCACTCCATTCTTTTTGCGAGCAGTTTAAAACCTCTCAGCAAACCAATCGATTTTTCTTGCGTCCAAGAACATACGTTGAGTCCCAATATCAGTGGCAACCGGCTTCTCTGCAAGCATCTTCAATTCTTTCCTGCCCCTATCAGTCAGTCTGGGTTTACCTTGCACCGATTCCACCTTTGACGTTCACCCTTCGTACCGTGGTTACCATTACGTGTGATGTAATAAAAGTCGCATCTTGAACTACTCCTTGCTTTACTTTTAGACCCATAAAATCGAGTTGTCGCTGGAGTTCCGCCTATATTGCTCTGTCTTTACCTGTTTTCGC
>JAGXOS010000088.1 GCA_023659775.1 Methanomicrobia archaeon LH_S14
CTCTATTGCAATCCTAAATAAATGCGCAAAGTTTTGTTGTTCTACAAATCTATGTAAGTCATCAATAAGCATAATTCGTGGTCTCCAAAACATAAAATGTTTAGGAAAAAGAAAAGTCCCCAGATTTATATCAATGCAACTTGGCATTATAACACCATAAGGTTTGTTCAAATTAGTTAGAGCTTGATAAGCAGCTCTGGATTTACCACTCAAAGGAGGCCCAGTTATCAAAACATTCTTTTTGTTATTTAAACATTCCTTAACCTTCTTATCATCTTCTCCAAATAATCTCGTAGAACTGTTTTAGTTTCTTTCTCCTATTATAAATAAAACCAAAAACAGGGACAAGGATAACTAATATGATTCCAATAATCCCTATGATGGTTTCTATCATCTAATGTATCCTCCTAACCGCCAAGCAAAATGGCGTTTAACGTTTTGTGGATAAAAGAAGTTGCCAAAAGAAATTTGGGCGAAGTGTAGCGAAGCCGGATACGCTCTGTTAGGCGACGTGCAATATTTCATAGTATCTTTTTCTCCTTTAGATGTTGGATTATCTTCTCTATAAACTTCTCTCCGTTCTCAAATATTTCTTTCGCCTCCATTTTGGATATTACAAATGTGTATTCGTAATCTCCTATCTGCCTTTTCTCAAACGCTTTATTTAGCTCTCTTCCCATTTCCTTTGGGAAAATGCCAGTTTTGACAAACTGTTCTCCGAAAGCAGAAATCACACCTTTATGAGACGAAAACGATAAGTTCTTTGTAAGCAGCATAGCTTGTACAGAATAGAACATAGCGTAATATGTTCTTGAAACTGAGGATTCATAGTCCCCCTCTTCAAGGAGTATTTCAGCACTTTTGAGATACCTCTTCGCCCTCTCGATTAGAGAGTTTATTTCTTTCATGCAGGCACTCCTTCTCTTCGCACATTTATGAGCAATGGGCTATTAATTGTAGAATAGTCTTTTTCTGAGATAGGATAGGCCGATATCAACACCCCATATTTTAGATTTATATCTGTGATTATATCTATCATCCTATCAATTTCTTTTCCGGGAATGACTTCTCTTTCCAGAACAATAACCACATCTATGTCTGAATCTTCTGTAGCATCTCCCCTTGCCCATGAACCGTAGAGGATAATACTCTTCAACCTCTTGCCATATAATTTTTCAATTTCTTCTCTGAATTCCTTGAGTATCTCTCTTATTCTCATTTCTTCTCTTTAATTAATTGTCACATGGCTAATATATTCTTTTCGTTTGCATGTCGCCTAACATACTCGGTGTATGCGAAGTCTGTAATGGTTTGGGTGAGCGTAAGCGAACCGCATACCCGCTGTTAAGTGAGGGCGTTAGCCCCGAAGCGACCGTTAGGGAGCGTAGAGTTGGGCGGAGCGTAAGCGTAGCCAGATATGCGTCTGTTATACGCTACGAGCCCGTAGGGCGAGGACAAGGGAGCGAAGCGACCGAAGAGTCGGACGAAGGCGGGTAAGAAGATAAATTATTCATAGTATTTACTTATTCTTTTGTCACCTCTAACTGCATATTTGCCTTTGATAGTATCCTCATCTGCCTTATACGGAATTTTGTTGGTAATACCAAATTTTCTAAGTTCTTCTCTTACCCTTTTCACATCTTTTTCATCGGTCCAATCATAAGTGTAAACACAAATAACCTTTGCATCTGATTTTCCAGCCAGCGGATTTGGCTTTGATGTTGCGACTTTTGCACTATCACCTAATTTACCTTCTTCCACAGCATCCTTAATTTTAGCCCACACTTCGTTTACATTTTCGGGATCAACAAATATAAGCCATTTTCCGCTTCTGGGCGTTGACTTTGGATATTTTCCCTTTTTCCTCATTGCATAAATCCAGTAAACATCTGTCACCTCAGAAGGTTTAGCATCTGAATAAGGCGATGATACATCTCTTAGTGTAATCTTTATAGATTCTTGAGCATCGGCTTTCTTTCTCTTAGTCATGTTATTTCCACCTATACATTAAGAAATGCTCCACATTTAGAACAATACACCCTACTTAAGGTGCAATCTCTTCCACAACCGTTCCAATCACGGCAAAGATGACATTCTTCTTTATTATGTTCAGTTCCAGCAAGAATATTGCATTTATTGCAATACCATGTACCATAACTTTTCTTCCTATAACGTTCATAATTCGACCATACAAAACGAAGATTTCCATGAATTTCGTAGCCGCCCCACTCTGTGTGAATAATATCGCCGTTTTTCCCGTGTATGATTCCTTTGGCATAGTCAGCAGTAACTTGTTTTAGATGTTTTATTGCCTCACGGTGTCGCTTAATGGCTTTAGCAAACTCTTTGTCATCGACGTACCAAATCCCCTTCTTCTTATATGCAGGGATATCTGTGTCGCCTATTGATACTCTTCCGTATTGTTGCGCTGATTTTCTATACCACTCATATGAATTTGATGGTGTTTTTTCTTCGTTACGATATAATTGCACCACATCTCTTAATTTTAGTTCTTTAGTTTTCTCTTCCATGGTCATAGAATTGCACCCTTATTTTTAAACCCTTTTGTCCGCCGAAGTCCGATTGCGTATAACGTCACGAGCGTATCTGAAGTCCTGCGAAGCAGGATTTGGGCGGAGTGCCGAAGGCAATTTGGGGAAATCTTTAATTTCCCTTTTATCCGCTATTTTAAAAGTGAAGTTGCCCGAAGCCTTATTTCATGTTTGAACCTTTTCTTCACACATTTTTTCCAGCTTTCTGGCATTTTCGTATTCTGAATTGATTTTCAAGGCATTGTTAGCACAAGAAAGGCTTTCATTAATCTTTCCCAAATTGAATAGAATTAATCCCTTGTTGTACCATGCTTGAGCAGAATTTTGATTGATTCCTATTGCTTTATTGAAGCATTTTAAAGCTTCTTGAGCATGTCCAAGATTTGCTAAAGAGATTCCTTTATTCATCCAAGCGCTTGCATACTCTGGATTTACCTTCAGCGCATTATCTACGCATTCTAGAGCCTCTGAATATCTTCCCATTATGTTTAAGGTATTACCTTTATTATTCCAGCCTTCTGAGATGTAGGGGCTTACTTTCAATGCAAATTCATAGTAAGAGATAGCTTCTTTATATTTTCCGCTTTTACTTAATCTAACTCCCTCATTGATTATAGCTTTTGGATCAGCATCTCCGGGAAACCATTTCCCAAGCATGAAGAAACTTTGCGGTAAACTTACTTCTGAGTGCTTATTCTCTATGGTTCTTGAAGCAGTATATTCTCCTATCATTCCTTTTTCCTCTACTAATTCTATGGCAGAGAAAACAACATATTTCACGCCTTTTGTTCTCTTGTCATAACTCTGAGTTGAAGGATTGGACGTTTCTTTGATTTGCTTTTCTACTTCTTGTAAGTCTTGAATTTTTGCTCCTTTCTCTACTTCCAGGTATAACAAGCTAGGAGAATGTTTTTCTACTTGTCTTAACGCATCTTTTTTGTCTTTACTCCTAAATCTACTTCTAGAGGCTTAACACGGTCAAACTTGACATCAGTGTAAAAGGCGATAGCACGAGGATTTCGATATTTCATTTCACCAGATTCATTCACAAATACTTCAGTCATGTTCACTAAATAATTGAGCTCTCTGCCTAAACTAACACCAAAAGCTCCGAACTTCTCTTCATTGAAAGGTACAAGACTATGCCATTTTATTCTTGTCCTATCGATTGAGAAATCCCCTAATTTTAAATCTCTCTGTATTTGCCTCTTTAAATTGCTATCGATGTCTGCGAGATCAAGATCCCTCATGGTATCTTTCGAGTGGATTTCTACGGACAAATTTTGCTGCATTTCATCCATTAAATATAGGATACTCTTTGTAATCTTACATGCTTTTATCCGGTAATCCTTTTCTTTCTTTCTTTGTAAATATTTTCTTCTTACATTCAATATAAACACACCCTTCCTTGCATTTAATAAGAAAATCAGGAGTAGGCTCATCTTTTTCTGGCAGGAATTCAATGTTATAACCTAAACGGTGGAATGCTGAAGCTATTTTACATTCAAAAACGAACGATTCAAATCCAATAGGATCGATTAGATCGGGTTTGGAAATCCTGTCATTGAATCCTTTTATTCCTGCTGCGTTATGGATATAATGAGCAGGAGCGATTAAGCCAAGTTGTTGAATGGGATAAATCTTTCTTTCTTCTTCTGTCTTTCCACTATATTCTTCACTTATTAGAGGCCAATTTCTTATTATGGGATGTTCATTCTCTTTTTCACACAAAAAGTAATATTTGCCTTCTTTATATTTCTTGTCTCTTTCTTCAACTTGCTGACGTATCCATTCTTTTCCAAGAAGCTGGTCAAAAAAGTGCCTGGACTCAGCGATTTTATTCAAGTTGAAGGCTTTCTCATAGTTTTCTCTTCTTATTTCTTTCATTCTATTTCATCCTTACTAATCTTCACCTCATTCTTCTTTTCAATGCATAATTTCTCTAGCATCAAGCAAAGGGCATTTCGCCTAACGTATCGAATGTATCTGAAGTCCAGCGAAGCAGGATTTGGGCGAAGGCGTAAACCGAAGCCAGATACACTCTGTTATCGGAAGTTGCATATTCATTGTCGAAGGATAGATACTATCCTCTCAATTATCTGATTGATCTTATCAGGTTTAAGATGACCAACTCGATATAGGATAATGTGACGATCTGCTGTGAATATGCGGTTAGGTCGCACATTACTACTTCGCCTAAGCGTCCCAGTTTCAAAATCATTCTCATTAATTGAAACGGCGTATCTGTCTCTAATAGAGTGACTGGTTATCTGGCAAAGAATCAAATCATCGCCTTCTAACTCTGCAATTACTAAAGCTGGTCGTCTTTTAGCCTTGGTTAAATCTGAGAAGGGGAAGGGAACGACTACTACATCTCCTTTTATAAATCTTTCCATGCTTCATTCTCTTCAGGTTTCAGCCAATCTTTTTTAAGAGATACTTCACTTGCTAATGCGAGCTCCATCTTTTGTTCCAAAGCCTTAGTCTTCAAAAATCGGATAAAATCCAGTATTTCTATGAGATATGGCTCAGGGATATTTTCTATCTCCTTGGCGATTAATTCTTTCTCTTCCATTTTCTCATACCTCCAATT
>JAGXOS010000089.1 GCA_023659775.1 Methanomicrobia archaeon LH_S14
CTTTCGCACTTCCTCGCCCCTGACATATCTCAAGTAAGAGTCCAGGAGCACAGCGAACTTCCCCGGAGCTCCCGGGCATGGAATAGGCATTTTCGGCGTCATGATGACTATGTGCCCCTTATCGAAAGATTTTAGCGATTCTCTAAGTTTAAAAGTATCCTCTAACGACGTGTAGAACGTATTAAAATCCTCCGAAAGCCCTGGAACACTTTCCACATCCGCACTGCACCCGGTTGCGAGTACGAGATAATCGTATGGATATTTCTTGCCACTCTTTGCCGTTACTTCCCTGTTTCCCAAATCCACGTGCTCTACCTCTCCATCTTCTCCAAACACCGTCTTTACCCGCGGGCTAATCACTTTCTTTCGCGGTCTACTTATGTCTTCCGGCGCGTGCAGACCAAAAGGAATGAAGGTAAACCATCCCTGGTTGATGTTCACATCGTTCTTGTCCAGTATGGTTATCTCCACCTCATCCTTTGCGATTTCCTGTCTGAACGCTCTCGCCAGCTTATTCGTCACTACTGACCCCGCGGCGCCAGCTCCTAATACCAATACTTTTTCTGTCATGGTAATCACTATGTTTATTAGGCATATAAACAGTATTCCCTAAAAAGATTCGGTATTGGATAAAAAGCCGTATATTTATGTGATAATCTTCATCATCCTCGCCATCCTCGGACATAGAATAAAAAGTGCAAAAGCAGCCGATGCGATCACCAGTTCTTTCATTTTTCATTGTCTTTGCTGATGAAAAGTTCTTCTTCAGCCAAACTTAGAAATTTATTTATCCCTGACTCCCCTTTCCCACTCTTCAAATCTTTCCCCCTCTTCCTCTGTCGCTTCCCCCGGAATTCCATGTTCCGCTATTCTCCTCTGCTCGAAATATTTGAAAGTTTGCTGTGAACCTTCAGTAGGAAGCGAGCTGGTTATCATAATATCTTTTCTCTCTAGTATCGCATGGAACAATTTTGAAAAGCCAGTTCCGCAGCCCTGAAAGAGCACGACACACAAATGCATGGCTTTCCATCCATCAGTTCCTCATGCAATTCCGCTATCTCTTCAATCGTTATTTTTTGTTTGGTTCCTCTTTCCTCTATTATTATAGGTTCCATCTTAATTCACTCATCCCGGAAATCATCACAAATCAACAAAAAATAAAAAGGGGAATATATTCTCCCCACCCTCTGTGGATTTTTATCTCGCTTTTCCACGGAAAGACAGAACCAGCAGTAAACCAACCCCTGTCACCAGTATCGAAAAAAATATCGCTCCTCCTACCGGGAATGGTTCTTCCGGTTCTTCAACACCCTCAAACAGCTCCCAGTCCGGCTGTGTTAGAAACGCATCCCTTACAGCTTCCCACTGCACCCTGAATTCATCTATTTCCTCCGGTGTCGCCATCTTATCTACCTTCACCTTCTTTCTCAGCTCAAAGAAACCCTCTGGATGCACGCCTTCTTTCACCTGCACTTCAAACTCATCACCTGTTGATTTCCGGATGATTACAAAGTTCCATGTACTTAAGTCCATGTCCACCATGTATTTCTTGAGGCTCGGTACCGACAAATCCGTTACCTCAGTTCCATCGGGCAGAATCATCTGAAGCTCACCTTTGGACTTTACATCTGGAACTTTCGGTCCCGTCCCTGTTATATACTGAAGACATTGCGTGACCCCCGGTGTGGGGCGGCGGCTGATAAACTTTATGTCCGCTCTCTCCGGTATCTCATCGCCCCACAGTTCTGAAATGCCCAGCAGTGCTGCTCGGAACGCACATGAGGAACATGGACAGATCCCCGTTGCACCTGCGAATTCCTTCTCTATTATCTTGCCTATCTCCGCGTCTGTTTTATTCTGTTTTTTCAGCATATTCGTCTTAAATTCCGCCATCCGCCCATTGTGATAATTCCCCACGTCTTCTATTGTTATCTCTACCTCTGTCCCGTCATCCGTTATCACAATAGGTGATAACTCGAACTCCGGCGGTGCCTTTGCTCCCGGCATGTGCGCATCAACGGAAATAACCGCTGTGGATAATGCCAGCAAAACCAATGCTGCAATCACCACTGCTTTTAATGGCAATTTTCCACTTTCCATTTTCCACTTTGCATTCCTCATTTCTCTTCCTTCTCCTTCAAGACATAATACACAATCACGAGCGAGAATGGCAGTAAAAACATCTCCGGGCAATACGGCGGTGCATAACTTGCTAAAAAGCCTTCTAAGCTGTTAAACCACGTCTCTTCTCCCGGTATAGAACCTGCTATTCTCGCCCATATCGCTATTCCGGCAACTATCCATATCATTATGCTTGCCATTACCGCTTTTGCTAACTGATGTACCTCTGCGAAGTTCTTCACGCTACTTAGATAAAAAAACCCAACAGAGAGGAGGATTATCGCCCTCCACGGCAAGAATATGCCTGACATCTCCATGATTCCCCAGCTCGCTTCTCCCGGCACAGTTGCAATCAGCTCCGCAACTCCAAACGCCAATGCCACTGCACCTAAAACCGCAAAATATATGCTTCCAAAATTCTCTTCCGTTTCGTTCATTTGTTTATGCCACCCCCAGCATGATTCCTACTAAATGTATCAAGCCACCGTAGACGAATACCATCGCCACAAGTGAAGCTAAGCTTCCAAGAATTTCTTTCCAGTTCTCTTCCTTTATCATCAGTGCGAACGTCGCCAGGCATGGGAAGTAGATACAGAGCAGAATCACGGATGTGAACACCTGAAAAGTAGTCATTATCCCTTGTTCCATAAGACCGCCGAGCATTCCCACCGCCAGGTCCTTCCTCAGAAAGCCTGCTATTAACGGCGCTACTGTTTCTGATGGCACTCCAAACCAGACCGTTAGCAACGGACCAAATACAGCCGCCAGCCAATCCATTGCTCCCGTCAGGTACATAAGACCAACAATTAGACACCCTAATAGAACGAAAGGAACCGCAACGAGGAGAAAACCTGACGTCCTTATCCACAGCTTACTCATAATGTTTTTCAACGTTGGCATTTGATACGGTGGCACGTCCATTATAATCTCTGGCGACTTCCCCGGTACGATTTTGTTAAGGACGAATCCAAAGCCCAGATAACCTATGGCTAAAGTCAAGAAAATCCAGCCCATCATCTCCGGAACTAAATCTTGCATAATTCCTATTTGCGCACCACACGGAACGAATATCGCTAACAGTGTCATCATCATGAATCTTTGTTTTCTTGTTTCCAGTGGTCTCGTAGCCGTTACTCCCGGAACATTGCATCCTAAGGAAAGGAAAGTGGGCACAATCGCATAGCCGTGCAGACCTATTTTGTGCAGCACGGTATCAACGAGAACAGCTAATCTCGGCAAATAGCCTACGTCTTCCAATATTGCAAATATCAGATAAAACGCCAGTACCGCCCACAGGACTACGCCAAAAATAACGAACAGCCCGCTGGTAAGCATACCAAAAGCCTCAAAGCAATTGTCCGCTGCTGGGTCTCCTACAAAGATAAAATAAAGCCATGTCTCTTTGCCGGGAAAAACGGACTGTAACCACGGCAGCCAGTGCTCATCGAAAAGCCTGACCATGAAGCCATCTGTAAATAGCGTCCCTGCAAATTCACAGAAAAAAGCCCAAAAACCGTATATAACCGCAATTGCTACCGGTATTCCCGTCAACGGCTTAACGGTGAGTTCCGCAATTGCATCCTTCAATGTATGTTTGCGCGCACCAAACTCCACCGTTTGTTTCGATATCTTCTCTATCAAATCCCATCGCTCATCCACTGACAGCGGCACTTTCACCACCTCCTCCTTCACCTGCACTCGTAGCTACGCGTACACCACTTGCGCTTTCAATGATTTTTTCTATTTTCACAGGTGCCGCTTCTTTTATCTTAGAAACGAGCTCTTTGAATCCTTCTCCACTTATCGCCGTCGTTGGCACTACCGGCACGCCAAGAATCCGCTCCAGTTTCTCCACTTCTATCTTTATATTCTTGTCCTCTGCAACGTCCCACATGTTTAATGCTACTACAACCGGATAACCTCTTTCAATGATTTCCAAAGCCAGATAAAGACCTCGCTCTACCTTCGACGCATCGAGCACGCACACGACCACCGAATCCCGGTTCTCCTCAAGCATTTTCACCGCTACTTCTTCTGCTCTATCCTTTGGCTCTAATGAAAATGCCCCTGGTACGTCTATTAATTCGACATCTTCTCCTTCCAAACGCATCCAGCCTTTCGTGAAATCCACTGTCGTTCCCGGATAATTTGACTCCATAACTTTTGCTCCTGTGAGCCGGTTGAAGAAAACGCTTTTCCCCACGTTTGGATGTCCCATCAATAAGATTTTCATTTCTCTTTTTCTACCTCCTTTTTCTATCCTTATCCCACCTCTACCACTATTTTTTCCGCAACACCTAACCCCAAAGACGTGAACGACTTGTCAACTTCTACCACCACAGGACCTTTTATGGGCTGCTTCGTCGCCATTCTTATCTCTTTACCTTCTCTGATGCCCATACCCGCCACTTGCTTCCTTAAATTCTCCTTTATCTCTTTCACCGTTCCTTCTTCATCAAATTCCATCTCGCTCAACTTCTTCTCCATTTTATCCCTTTCACATCCTCCTCACTACGATCTTTTGCGCCATCCCACGACCTATGGAGACCGTATTTCTATCTACCTCTACGGTAACAGGTCCATAGCATGAAATCACACGAACTACACTGCCTTCAAATAGACCCCTTAAGAACAACTTCTGGCGAATGCCACGACCACCTTCAATTACCATGACTCTGCCCTGCTCACCGGGTTTCAACTGGTTCAATGGCATTGTATCACCATAATTATTATTTAGAAAAACCCGCTTCTCTTCTGCCATTGCCATATCCTCGCTCACACGCTCTTCCTCCATTTTTATCACCTCAATTGCACCTCATTCCACCCAGACCTTTTCTGCGAGCCCGTGCCCGATAGTCACCAACTGCTCACCGATTTTCGCAAGCACGTAGGCCCCCCTTTTTGGAATGGGTGCAGGCATCTCC
>JAGXOS010000008.1 GCA_023659775.1 Methanomicrobia archaeon LH_S14
GTCATGAAATTTAATCCCAAAGAAATAAGAGAAGAAACGAGCAGGGATTTTGAATCTGCATGGATGGCTGGAACAAAATACGCTAGTGAGAACAATCTTTATATTTTACTTCTCTTCCGCCTCGGTCTTTTTCTTGTGTAACACCCATCCAGAAGAATCTATTTTTCCGTTTGGTAATACAACTATTGTTCCATCGCCTGTCTTTAAGCGCGTTTTTCTGAGCGTGACATCAATAATCTCTCCTCTATATTTCATCGTCTCGATTTCGCCACCAATATTAAAGTGCCTGTCTAACAGGAGGAACACCCCCGCCACTGCATCGCTTAAGGCATCCTTAACGGCTAAAGCAACAGCAAGCCCAACCAAAACTGAGGCACCTATGAGAGGCAAGAAAATCTCTTCTAATTTCAGTTCATGCGTGACATAAATCAGAACAGCGAACCATAAACCATAGACCACGGCTCTTCGTAAGATGTTCTGTGCATCCAAAGGCAGAGCAGTAGTGCTTAAGAATCTCCCAATAAGCCTTTTAGTTATACTAACTACAAAGAAAGCGACTACCAGAACCAGTATCACTTTCAAATACGGCACAACCGCTTGAGAAAAACCAAATATATCTGTTATATTCATCTATAATCACCTATCCTGTATGTGTCTTCGTATTTTATAAACCAATATTATACAAGCATTCATATAGTTAAAAAAAAATGGAGATACGAAGATCCCCACGAATTTGCCTTGTGTTGAGTCACTTAAATACCCCTGTATCAACCCATTCTTGACGGAGAAGCACCCAGAAATCCCTTGCCAATGCTTTAAGCAAATACTCATATGGCAGCCAACCATATCCTCTGTCTCCCCATCCATTACCCCATGAATTTCTGATACGCAGTGCACCCTTAGACTCAGTTTCACAATCGGCATTCTTGATCTTCTTCTCGTCATCATACCCGACTGCAACAATGGCATGACCCCCCAGAGCTCTTTCCCTGGAACACGGGTATGGAATCTCTCCATCTCTTGAAGCTTGGCTAATTGAGTCATAGACTACAAATCCGAACATCGAAGGAAGTCCAGATGCCAGATACGTTTTTATCCTCGATAGTAGCTTAGCTCCGTAAATTCCGGCAGGGTCAAGCCGAACGTATTTAATCGCTTGATAGTTCTGTGCGAAAGCATAGCAAAATGCAGGCGGCTCCAGGTCAAAGTGGTGTGTTGGTACGATAGGGTCAGTGGGTTTTTTATCGCTGTAAGGCCAGTACTCCTCTGGAGGGACTCCAAAAAGTACCAGAGCCTGCATTGTTGTTCGAAGATATGCACCCGTGTCTCCTGTCATGTGCATTAGATTCCTCGTTGCTTTGTACAAAAAGAGTCGAGAAGCATCAATATGTTTCCCGAACGCTCTTCGCTCATAGTATTCCACAACACCTACGGCTGCGTTCGCCGTACACGATCCAACACCCCCCTGGTCCTCGACAGGAGAGAACCACATTCTCAGGTCTACCGAAGGATTTGGAGGAGTACTCCCTCTAGGTACACTTGTTTTTTCAAGCATTGGTTTAATCGCTTCGAGTTCTTCCGTGTAATCCCTAAAATCGGGATAATCCGGAAGCCATCCAAACCGATAGGTCTTCTTTTCTTCCATTTTTTTCTTATATCACCTCCTATTTATTTTGGGTATTTATAAGGCGCCTCTCCTCGGCGCTTCGATGCACTTACCACAGTACCTTTTAGCGCCGCCGAAGGCGTGAGGGTAAATCCCCATGCATCGTAGATTTTTTAAACTGTATCCCTTTTTAGATGCAAGAGTATATAAATAACTACCGAATATAAACATGGGAGCTATTTGAAATAATCATGAAATTCGACCCAAAGCAGATAAGAGAAGAAACGAGCAAGGATTTTGAAGCAGCATGGATGGCTGGCACAAAATATGTGAGTGAAAGAAGGCTTAACGAAAAATATCCGAGGTCGGTGCGTGGGTTGAGCTATGGGAAGCCACACCCAGTGTTTGAAACTATACAAAAGCTGAGGGATGCGTATCTACGGCTTGGCTTCGAGGAAGTGATGAACCCGGTGATAATAGAAGAAGAGGAAGTAAAGAAACAATTTGGAAAAGAAGCACTTGCAGTCCTGGATCGCTGTTATTACCTTGCGGGATTGCCCCGCCCGGACATTGGCATTTCAGAGGAAAGAGTGAAGCGAATGAACTCGTACTTTGGGAAAGAAATCTCAAAAGAGGAAATAGAAGCGCTCAGGAATACGTTGCACCGGTATAAAAAAGGTGAGATAGGCGGCGATGAGCTGGTATATGAAGTAGCAAATAGTATGGATGTGGAGGATATGGAAGTCACGAAAGTGTTTGATGCTGTTTTCCCAGAGTTAAAAAGCCTCTCTCCTATTTCTTCCAGGGCTACGTTGCGAAGCCACATGACCTCCGGCTGGTTCTTGACACTTGCCGAAATCTGGAATAAAAAACCGATACCAATAAAACTGTTCTCAGTGGATAGATGTTTCAGGAGAGAGCAGCGAGAGGGTGAAATAAGGCTTCGTAATTACCATTCCGCATCCTCTGTTTTGTGCAGCGAGGACGTAAGCATAGACAATGGTAAGGACATCGCAACCGGATTGCTTTCGCAATTTGAGTTCGAGAAGATAAGATTCAGGAAGGACGAGAAACGCTCGAAATATTACATGCCGGAAACGCAAACAGAAGTTTTTTGCTATCATCCTCGTATTGGTTGGGTAGAAGTAGCTACTTTTGGTATTTATTCACCCACTGCGCTGGCGCAATACGATATTCCATATCCCGTGGTGAACCTTGGGCTGGGTGTAGAGCGATTAGCGATGATATTGTACGATGCAGGAGATGTAAGAGCATTAGCATTTCCGCAATTTTATGCACCCTGGGAATTGAGCGACCTGGAAATAGCAGGGATGATAAGCATGGAAGAGACACCAAATACGGCTGAAGGAGAGAACATAGCTGAAAGCATCGTGCGAGTATGTGAGGATAAAGGCAGTGCGAAATCACCCTGTGAGTTCCTCGCATATCGAGGACCCCTATTCGGGAAGGATGTTGAAGTATGGGTAGTAGAGCCAGAAGGGAACACGCTTTTATGCGGTCCCGCTTATCTGAATGAAATAGTTGTGCACGAGGGCTCTCTATTTGGGATACCGAGAAAGGAGGGATGGGAAGCAGTGTTTGAAGATGGTGTGCCAACAAACATAAGGTTTTTAGATGCTTTTGCTGCTTTTGCTGCTCGCAGGATAGAGGAAGCAACAAGAAAGGGAGAAATAGATAAAAAGGACTGTGAAGTGAAGGTGAGGATAGTGAGAAGTGGCGCGGATATAAACGTAAAGATAGAGGAGGTAGCAATGCGTTATATCACGTCGAAGAAGAAGAAAATAGATGTAAGAGGTCCTGTTTTTATTACCGTGGTAGCTAAAAAGGTTTGAAGTTTGAATTCGTTTGCATTTTTAGATGGCTTATTTCACACAAATTAATTGTTCAAATTGATCAATATTGCTGAGTTATGTAGGGAGGAAGAAGTAAAAGATGTCCTCTCACGTGGTGCAAATTCACGGAGGCACGAAGAGGTTAAAGAGGAAGGTGCCGAGAGGAGCGCTATATATTTTCAATTACTGCTGCGGCTTGGCTTGCAGCTACGGTTAAGAAGACTATCTCGGTTTCTGTAAATTCATGGGGATTTGCCATGTAGATGTTCAGCAGACCTATAATCTCGTCCTTTTGTTTCATTGGCATAAATATCTGCGCTGAGAAGCCCACCTCGCGGGTAAGGTCCATCCAGGGTTTATCTCTGGGCTCCTCGAAGATATTAGGCACCAGATAATAACGCCCGGTCTTCAAAACCACTCCGGATGGACTTGTGGTAATTGGAACTCCCTTGCTGTAAACCATTTCGATATAATCGTCTGGAAGAATCTAAAAAGATTATGCCGATGCTTGTGGACGCAGGCATAGATGTAATCTGCGCTGGAAACATCCACAACCTGAGATTTGCTCAAAAAATCATTGCTGAAGGAAGAGCGGTGGCAATGGGCAGAGCCCAGGTAGCCGACTCACAAATCGTTAACAAAATGAAAAGGTTTAAAGAGAGGTTTGTTACAAAACCTTTCTCATCACTATCGCTCCTTCTCCATTTTGGTAATAGAAAGGAATAAATCCAATCTCCATAAATCCCATACTCCTATATAATCTCTCTGCTACCTGATTGCTTACACGCACCTCCAGCCGCACATACCCTATTTTTATTTGCCTCAGCATGCTAAAAGCCACTTTTAATAACGCCCGACCCACACCCTTTCCTCTATATCTCGAATCAACAGCAAGTGCAAATATTCGGCTTTCCCCTTCCGGCGTTAATACCACAACAACGAAACCAATCACCTTATCTTCTTTCTCCGCTACCAAGAAACCATCAGGCCACTCCCTATATATCTCTATATACATTTCTGATTCGCCATCTAAGAACGATTCCTCCTCTATTCCCATCACTCTTCTGATATCAGGCATTTCAAAATTCCTTATTTTTATTACGCTTCCTTTCGTCGTGCTAACAATAATTTTCATTCCTCCATCTCTTTTTTAAGCGTATATTCGATTATGAGTTCAGCTATTTTCCTCATCATTTCCTCGTTTAAATTATGCTTACCTCCTTCACTACTCCCGCTTTTATCCATACCTCTACTTGCCCTCACACACCACTTCTCTACAACCTCTTTTTCTCTTTGCTGGTCCACGATGGGCTTTTTCAGCCGTACTTTCATCTCTTTCGCATCCTCTGCATATTGCATCCTTTTTGAAAGTAAATCTGCAATGGCATTGTCTATTTCATCTATCCTCTTCCGTATCTCCTCCAGCCTCTCTTCACCCGATGACATTTCCACCATATTTATAAAGGAATGGAGTAAAATAAGAAAAGAGTTACAAAATCAGGATGTCCATGCAAGGAAGAGATAACGAAAGCGAAGCTGAACCCGAACCTCCGGATAGCTTTAATAGCCGAAGCTTGGGAAGGATAAGGGGCATAAGCATGAGTACGGGTAAAGGCAAAGATAAAGGCACCTTTTGGCAGAAGAAAGGAGGTAGAGGAAAGTATGAGAATGCGAAAAATGCAAAAGAAAGCCGTGTCCAGAGGCACTGGCTCATCTCTTATGGTTACTCTTACCCAACGGGCTCCTCTCAGTCATGCCTCTTCCTTTTTTCACAACTTCTCTGACTTATTTAGGCAAGCTCCCTTCTCACTGCTATTTTGCTCTTTCACCGGTCTTCTGGCTGGAATTGGGTTGAGTTTGATGACAGGTCTGCTGCAACTGCTCCCTGGTCTTATGATACTCATTCCTCCTGCAATTGCCATGCGTGGTAATGTTTACAGTGCGCTCGTCTCTCGATTAGGAACTTCCATGCATCTCGGTCTTTTTTCTCCAACCTTGAAAAAAGGAAGTGTGTTATATCAAAATGCTTATACTTCCTTGTTACTAACGCTCATTCTTTCTGTTATCCTCGGCTTCTTAGCGAAAATATTAGCCGATGCATTTGGAATGCCGAGTATTTCTCTTCCGGGATTTATCCTCATTTCGGTAATCGGCGGTTTAATCTCCGGAATCATCCTGCTCGGTATCGCAATCCTCGTCTCCATTATTGGCTACCGCAGAAACTGGAATTTAGATAATATGTCCTCGCCAATAATAACCTCTGCCGGCGACATGATAACCATACCCTCTTTGTTCCTGGCGGCTATCTTATTGTTAAACTTGAACTTGCTCAATACCCGGTGGATTTTTAGGGGTTGGTTATCTCCCGTCACTCTATTATCAGTTTTATTCATCTTTGTGGCTGTTTTTTGCCTCGTAAAAGGTCTGAAATCAAACGATGCCGCTGTAAGACGTATTCTTATAGAAAGCATCCCAATACTTTTCATCTGCGGTATTCTCAGTGCTCTCGCCGGAATAACACTGGATATGAGGTTGCAAAGTTTAATTGCTATTCCTGCCATTTTAGTAATCATCCCACCCTTTTTGGGTGAAAGTAATGCATTGGGCGGTATATTAAGTACTCGTCTTTCCTCCATGCTTCACATCGGCACGGTGAATCCAAAGCGTGTTCCTGATAAGCTTGTCTATGCTAATTTCGCAGTGATATATCTATTTTCCATATTTGTATTTTCATTTGTCGGTATATTGACATACGTTGCGAGCACCCTTCTTGACATAACCACTCCGAACATATTTGAAATGGTATCTATCTCACTTTTAGGCGGTATTTTATGCACAACTTTTCTTAACCTCGCTTCCTATTATATCGCAATTTTATCCTTTAGAATTGGAATGGACCCTGATAACGATACTATACCACTAATAACCAGCTTAACAGACGTAGTAGGTGTATTATGCCTTTTATTTGCGATGTTTATAATTCTGTAAACACACTTTTTCTTTTTCGAAAAAAGAAAACCTGTGCTAAAAGAAAAACTATGAAACTATTTTTAGTCGAGGTTTTTACCGAAGGTAAAAAAGTTGTTGGTAAAGCTTTTCTTTCTAAGAAAAGGTTTGTTTACTATGCAACTTCCTGCGAAATATAGCACTGGCTGTAAGAGCATAGACGAGCTGTTAGGTGGTGGCTTCGAATCCGGCACCGTTACCCAACTATACGGTGAGGCAGGCAGTGGAAAGACCAATATATGTCTTCAAGTGGCGGTAGAATGCGCAAGAAAAGGGAAGAAGATAATTTTTATAGACAGTGAAGGCTTTTCTCCGGAAAGATTCTTACAAATAGCCAGTGCTAAGCCCTTACAGGGCTTGCGGGTAAGCCCCTCCGGGGCTTGCGGGGGCACGGGCAGAGCCCGTGATGGGGCGGAGCCCCACAGTACAGGTGCAACAGTAAGTGCAACGAGTGCAAGTGGAGATTTAGAAGATGTAGAAAGCATGGCACGGAGAATTATAATCTATGAACCACATAGTTTCGAGCAGCAAACGTCCTGCATAAACGAGATTGAGAAGGTAATAAAGGAAAAGGAAGGTGAAAGTAGAGTCGTACTCATAATCCTTGATTCCGCCACCCTTTTCTACCGATTAGAGCTGGACGATGAAAGGAGCATATATTTAAGGAGGGTATTGGCAAACCAAATAATGCATCTTTTGGAAATCGCACGTCGATATGACCTCGCGGTCGTAATAACAAATCAGGTGTATATGGATATAGAGAATGGGAATTTACGACCTTCCGGGGGATATGCACTCGAGCATCTATCTAAGGTAATCGTGCAGCTTGAGAAGACAGCAGAAGGGCATGGTAAAAGAAGAGCTACCTTGAAGAAGCACCGGTCTATGCCCGAAGATACTTCTTGCGAGTTTTTTATCACGAGCAAAGGCGTGGAAGATACTTAAGTTCCAACCACTCCACGCCGCTTTGAAGAGGCCGTCTCACAATTCAAAACCCAACAAAAAGAAGCTCGAATAGAGGTTTATAGCGTAAAACAAGCATTCAATTTCGTAAAATATCCGATTATGGGACAAGCTCATAGAACATAAGAAAAAAGAATATAAATATGGATTAAATCATTTTATGCAATTGCTCATTAAGCGCAATTATATTCGAGGAAAGGATCTACAATAAATGTTATCTCACTAGTTCTGCTGAAAATTGAAAGGTTAGAAAAGAAATGAACCTAAGTGAAGAAAAAACGGGAAGAATACCCTGGGACGAATACTGGATGAACATTGTAAATGACGTAGCAGAACGTTCAACTTGCTTGCGAAGGCAAATAGGTGCCCTGGTAGTTAAAAATAACGTGATAATATCCACGGGATATAACGGCGCCCCGAGAGGATTCCCGCACTGTCTCGATGTTGGATGCAGACGAGATAAATTGAATATCGCATCGGGTGAAAGACATGAAGAGTGCGTGGGCGTGCATGCAGAGCAAAATGCGCTGTTACAAGCGGGTAGAGATGCAGAAGGTGCAACGCTCTACGTAAACGCATTCCCTTGCAAGATATGTGCTAAGCTGATAATAAATGCGGGGATAAAGAAAGTAGTGATGGCAGGGGATTACAGCGATAAGGAAGGATTGGAATATTTGAAAACGGCTGGTATAGTGCTTAAATTTATTTAAAATTAAAAATTCTATTATAAATACACAAAGAACCTATAAAACTTTGTTTACCATGTCAGACAATACTTTTGGAAAGATATTCAAGGTGACGAGCTGGGGTGAGTCGCATGGAGAAGCGATAGGAGTAGTTGTGGACGGCTGCCCTGCGGGGCTTGAGCTGTCAGAAGCGGATATACAGCACGAACTGGACAGGAGAAAACCGGGCGTAAGTGAAATAACAACAGAAAGGAAAGAAGCAGATGAAGTGAAGATATTGTCTGGGGTATTTGGAGGAAAAACGCTTGGCACTCCTATTTCCATGCTCGTGTGGAATAAGGATGTAGATTCAAGCCCTTATGAGCCTCTAAAAGACATTGCGAGACCGGGTCAAGCAGATTTCGCTTATCAGATGAAGTATGGGATAAGAGACTACCGTGGTGGTGGAAGAGCTTCTGCTCGTGAAACCGTTGCGAGAGTTGCGGCTGGAGCAATAGCGAAACGCATTCTGGCAATGCAGGGCCGTAACATACAAATCTTAGGGCATGTGGTGGAAATAGGTGAGATAAGAGCTAAAGAAGTGGGAGTAGAAGAAATAAGGAGGAATGTAGAGCGGAATGCAGTCAGATGTGCGGATTCAGAAGCAGCGAGGAGAATGGAAGAGTTGATAAAAGAAGTAAAAGCGGAAGGAGACAGTGTGGGCGGCATCGTGGAAGTAATTGCGATGGGTGTTCCAGCGGGTTTAGGCGAGCCGGTTTTTGATAAGTTGGATGCAGAGCTTGCGAAGGCTTTGATGAGCATCGGCGCAGTGAAAGGAGTGGAGATAGGCGCGGGATTTGAGGCTGCGAGAATGAAAGGAAGCGAGATGAACGACGAATTCTATATACTTACCGCTGAGCCCGCAGAGAACACAGAGAGTCAGAAAAATCATCTTGGCGGTAAACGGGAAGGGAGGATAAGAACGAAAACGAACAACGCAGGTGGGATTTTAGGTGGTATCTCAACTGGAGAGCCGATAATATGTAGAATAGCAGTGAAGCCCACTCCTTCTATTTCAAAGCCTCAAAGAAGCGTTGATATGGAGAAGATGCAAGAGGTAGAAATAAAGATAAAAGGCAGGCATGACCCCTGTATATGCCCGAGAATAGTTCCTGTGGCGGAAGCGATGGTTGCTCTGACGTTGGTGGATTATTTGATGCGGTTTATAACCACGAGATTACACAGATTTCAAACATTTCTCATATAATTCCTTTAAATCACCCTCCGTGTAGGTATAACGATACATTCTTTTCCCCGGAGGCGACCCATGCAACCTGAAATAAGCAAAATCCGTATGAGTATCGGGTTCATCAGCGAAAGGGTCCACGCAATGAATGATGCCAAGCTCCGCACATATTTTTTTTCCCTATTGTGTTTTTACTCCAATCCCCTCTTTGTTCCCATACCATCTTTATATTCCCTCTGGTATCTATTGAGCGAAAAAAAAAAAATACAATGTCTTGCGACCTTGCAAAACCACAGATTCCCACTTTAACTTCGACCATGTGAAAAGGGTGAATTAAAATATTTATGATTTATAGTTATAGTATGTTCATATATTAAAAGGGGGTAAAGATAAAGATGGGTGAAGCATTGCGAGTTCAGGGGCTCTGTAAGCGGTATGACTTGTCGAAAATAGGTAAGAAGTTGGTAGCGCTGGATGACGTATCCTTCGAGGTAAAAAAGGGCGAGACGGTGGGGATAATAGGAAGGAGCGGGGCAGGGAAGACAACTTTGCTTCGCATGCTCCGTGGTTACGAGAGATTTGATGAAGGAGTAGTAGAAATGGACGGCGTCAGGGTAACACCTGATTCATCCTGGCAGGAGTACAGAAAGCTTCGACAGAAGACTGCTTTTCACCTTCAGCGGTCTTTCGCACTCTATAACATCTCTGTGATAGACAATGTGGTAAAGAGACTGAGAGCAAAGCAAACAGGTTTTGAAGAGGTACCGGAATTTGAGGATGAATACGAGGAGTTAAAGGAAGAGGCATTTAAAATACTCGACCTTGTTGGGCTGAGAGACAAATGGAATCATTTATACACGATTTTAAGTGGTGGAGATAAACAAAGGGTTTTACTTGCTCGACAGCTTGCGAAAGAACCTTCTTTATTACTGCTTGACGAGCCGGGGACGATGTCAGACCCCTTGACAAGAAAACAGCTGCTCGACTCGTCGAAAAGGATAAAGGAAGGAACAGATATCAGTATTTTGCTCGTTTCGCACATGCCAGAAGTGCACAGGTATCTTAGCGATAGGTTGCTCATAATGGATAAAGGGAAGATAGTAGAGGAAGGGGATACGGAAAGCGTAATTGAGAAGTTCTTAGCTCCTCTTGAGCCTGTAAAACCTTTAGCTCCGGTAAAGAATGAAAAGGACACGTTGGTCTGGGTTGACGGCGCATGGAAGAAATATGACATGGTCACGAACCGTACATTGATAAGAACGATAGAAATGCAGGATGTCAATATCAGAGTTCCAAGAGGCGGTATACTCGGGATAGTTGGTCCTTCTGCAATGGGAAAGACGGTATTGATGAGGTTATTGGGCGGTTTTGAGAAGCCGGATAGAGGACATGTTCTGATAAGAATAGGGACTGTTGACTTTGCCAATATTGCAGAATACGGTAGAAGGTCAATAGAGGCGAGGAGCAAATTGGGCATTGTTCATCAGGAGTTTGCACTTCCACCTTACCAGCTCGTTCAAGACCTATTTGCTCGAAAAATAGGATTGAAGAAGTTTGAGATGATAAAACAGGCGATGGAAAGGGCGAAGGAATTTGGTATAACTGACGTCACACTCGATGTTCTTTTACGGCTTGCGGACTTACCGGAGGAAGAAGCGAAGGGTAGACTGAGGGAGTTAGGGCTTGAGATGGACGTATTGGATAAACTGTTTCCCGAATTCCCGGCGACCGAGGCGTTTAAAGCTGCTAAACCTTACCTTAAAGCAGTGAACCTGCCTGAAGAGATATTCACACGTTACATCTCCGAGACGAGCATAGGAGAGGAGATAAGGCTTGCAATTGCCGCTCTTATGGCTTCAAACTGTGAAATTCTGCTATTGGATGAGCCTTTTGGTGACATAGACCCGATTTCGCTGCGTATTGTGACGAATTCGCTGAAAGAGTTGAATCGTGAGTTCGGTACGACCATCCTGGTCGTGAGCCATCAGCTTGACGTAATCAGAAAGCTTACACACGAAGCAATATTGATTGATGAAGGAATGGTAGTGATGCGTGGCGACCCGGATGAGGTATGCGATGCATTCCTTGAGCGAAAGTTTAAGGAGCTGGAATAAAACTTTTCTTTCTAAAGAAAGAAGTTTGTTTCTTTGATGCTCCGCTGGTGTAGTTCGGCCAAGCATGCGGGCCTCTCGAGCCCACGACCGGGGTTCAAATCCCCGGCGGAGCATGTAAAAACTCATCCAGAGTCTTGCTCTCATGCTTATCGTTTTTGCATTTGTGCTCATAACTCCTTCTCTCGTCCATTATGTGTATTATGGTGTGCCCACGCAATTTAAGCGCATCTGCTATAAACCTGCGATGACATTGGGTGTAGAGAAGTTCAGCGCACATGATTGCTACTCTTTTTGAAGCTGCGAGTTTTTCAACGTAAAGCAAACCCCGTTCAAATTCTTCTGTCTCCATATATTTTTTGTAGCCTCCTTTTCGGTAGCCGCCGAGTTCTGTAACGTGATGATAGTCTATGCCGCAGTGATTCAAACTCGCTTTCAGGTTCTCCTGCTTGAAGTGCTTGTGTTTAGACGTGGGGAATCGTCTCACATCCACGATTGCTTCTATCCGGTATGCCTCAAGCAGGCTAAAGAACTCCTCTAAGCCCCTGTTACTCGTCCCAAAAGTCCATATTTTCAATTCTTTCGAGCCTCTTTAATTTTAAGAGTAGCATTTGACAAAAACATTTATAAACCCAATCCAATTATTGCTATGGTGGTGAGAAAATATGGGAGAAGAAATATCATTGGAGGAATACAAAAAGGCGTATAGAGAAATAGTGGCGGAGGATGAAAAAAGAGGTTTTCTAACTCATCTGGTAGTGTACGTGCTGGTTAACGCTATGCTGATAGTCATTAACCTCTTATATTCTCCAGAAGATATCTGGTTCTTTTACCCGCTTATAGGCTGGGGTATCGGGATAACCGCACATTACCTGTGGGGTGTTCGCTGGATAGAGAAAGAGCTTAAGAAAAGAGATGCAATGGGTGAATATAGGGCAAGGGAGATTAAAAAGGGAACGAAATAGGTCAATGGGAAACGACATGCGTTTAGGGGGAGGTATCTGCAATGTGAACATGCGTGGAAACCGAAGTGCATAGCCAACTTTATACAAAGAACTTTTCTGAACTTCGCCGAATTTCAGCTCCACCACAACCTCTGGCTCTACAAGAAATGTCCTCCCACGTTCTTCCATTGCAATTCCCTTGAAGTGTTGCGTCATTTCCTCGATTTGCCTTTCTTTTAATCCGCAATACGCCTTCGCTATGGGAGCGAGATTTGCTTCTCCATCCCTTATCGCGAAGGTGTAATCAGAGAGCAGTTTTGCTCTCTTACCATGACCATATTCTACGGCTATAACCACCAAATCCAGAGTTTCTGCCTCTGGTTTCAACTTCAACCATTCAATACCTCGTTTCCCAGGGTCGAAGAGATACCGTTTCACGGGAATCCTTTCCGCAAACTCCTCTACTCTATGCTTTCTTCTGAGCCGCTTTATCAGCTCCTGGAAAGCTTTTGGAGACCGTTCAAAGGGAATTATCTCGCAATCTAAGATAAACGAATGCCGAATCTTCTTTAGCTCTTTTACAATTTCCGGAAATATCCTGCCTCTTAGCATGTAGCAAACCTGCGGCAACGTCTCAGAAGGCGTCTTTCTCAACAATTCTGAAACAATGGCTATCTTCTCCAGTTTCTTCGTTGTCCCCCTGACCTTCTCGTAGACCTCGGTGAGCTCTTTTAACAGCATTTAATTAAATATGAAATGATTTACTCTGTAAAACATTAAACAAAAGGTTTTTATTCTATCAAAATTATTGTTTATCATGGAACTGAAAATGCTCCGGGAGATACCAGTTGAATATCCAGACGGGGGAAAATTTTTTCTTGTTGTTGGTCTGCTTCTTTCGGAAAAAATCTCGCTGGGTAAGGCGGCAAACCTATTAGAGCTGCGAGTTGATGAGCTTATAGAGATAATGGAAAAATCAGGGATAAGATATAATATTTACGACGATGAGGAAATAGAAAGGGAATTGAAGAACTATGATAAAGTCTTTAGCGACTGATTCCTCTACTTTGATTATCCTTTCAAAACTAAACTATTTGGATAAGGCATTGGAATTTTTTGAAGAGATAGAAGTTCCACTTGGAGTGCTCAGAGAGATAGAGCTGAAGGATGACGAAGTGAAGAGAAAAATTAGAGAACTGCTGGATTCTAAGAGGTTAGCGTAAAGATATTGATGTCGAATTTCCCTTTCTGGGTAGAGGAGAATCTTCTGCAATCAGGCTTGCTTTAGATAAGAGCAAAGTGCTTTGCTTGGATGATAAAAAGGCAAGAAGATTGGCTTCTGATTTGGGGCTAACCGTAATCGGGACGTTATCCATTTTAAGGAAGATTTACAAGATTGGCGAGTTAAAAGAAAGACCGGAGGAATTGTATTTTAAACTGAAAGCACTGGGATTCTACATAGATTATGCGTTATTCATCAAAATTTTTGCATGAGCACTAAATTAGGGCAAAACTTAAATATGCCTAAACTAAAGAATCCGTGATAATATATGAAAAAATGCATCTTCTGTGATAAACCCGCGGATAGGAATTTTGAATATTTTACCCTTGACGTTTGTAAGAGATGCCACGTTCAACTCGGTCTGAATAGATTGAAAAACGTAGATGCCCCTTCAGATGGATATATGCAAGCTTTGGTCAGCGAAAGCGACAAAGTATATGTGGACGCATTAAATATGTATACAACATTGTTTCCCAGAAAGCTTGCACCCGACCTTTTCGGGATTTTTTTCGCCAATTTGGACGACTTCCGAATTGTTTAAATAAAATCAGACCTTATTGGCGCATACGCGCCTCCAGAAACGCCCTCATGCTGACAGGTGGAAAAGCCAATACCTTTTATTACTCTTAAACCCATATTTAACCATAGCACCGAAATGAATGAGAACGAATATGAGGAGGAGCGAGAAGAAGAAGAAGAACGTGAGCGTGTAATAGAAGTCAGCGTGGAAGACGAGATGAAGAGCTCGTACATAGACTACGCGATGAGCGTGATTGTAGGAAGAGCTCTTCCTGATGCACGTGATGGGCTAAAACCGGTGCATCGCCGCATCTTATACGGGATGCACGAACTTGGCGTCAGACACGATAGACCGCATAAGAAATCAGCGAGGATAGTAGGAGATGTCCTGGGAAAATACCACCCTCATGGTGACGTTGCCGTCTATGACACAATGGTGCGAATGGCGCAGAATTTCTCTTACCGATACGCTTTGATAGACGGTCAGGGTAATTTCGGCAGCGTAGATGGAGATGCCGCCGCCGCAATGCGATATACCGAAGTGAAGCTGTCAAAAATAGCAGAGGAACTGCTGGTTGACCTCGAAAAAGACACTGTCGCATGGAGTCCTAATTTCGATAATTCTTTGAAAGAACCGCAGATTTTACCTGCAAAACTGCCTAACCTGTTGATAAACGGTTCTTCTGGTATTGCTGTTGGAATGGCCACTAACATGCCTCCACACAATTTATCAGAAGTTGTGGATGGCATAATAAAAGTAATAGACGAGCCAGAGGTGAGTGTAGGAGAGCTGATGAGAGTAATAAAAGCTCCAGATTTCCCCACCGGTGGAATCATTTTTGGCTACGAAGGGATAAAAAATGCGTATGAGACTGGCAGAGGGAGCATAAAGCTAAGAGCAAAGGCAGAGATAGAAAAAAAGGCTAAAAAGGAGCGAATAGTCATAAAAGAGATACCATACCAGGTAAACAAAAGCAAACTGGTAGTGGAGATAGCGGAATTTGCAAAAAAGTACCGGATAGAGAGTATCAGCGGGCTGAGAGACGAATCAGACCGCAAAGGAATGAGGATTGTAATAGAATTGAAAACCGATGCCAATGCCTCCATCATTTTAAACAAGCTCTATAAACACACACAATTGGAAACCACCTTTGGTGTAATCAATCTCGCTCTGGTGGATGGTGAGCCACGAGTATTAACGCTAAAGGAGCTCATCGAGTGCTACATAAAGCACAGGAAAGAAGTAACGATTAGAAGGCTGCAATATGACTTAGAGCGTGCAGAAAAGAGAAAGCACATATTAGAAGGCTTAATCATCGCAATATCGCATATAGACGAAGTGATAAGGCTAATAAAAGCATCAAGCGATAGCAAAACCGCTAAATCCGCGCTCATTGACAGATTTGAACTGAGCGAGGAGCAAGCGAAAGAGATACTGGAAATGAAACTCTCACGCTTGAGTGCTTTGGAGCGTGACAAAATAGAGCAAGAGCGAGCTGAGTTAGAAACAAAAATAGGTTGGCTGAAGGAGGTATTGGCATCCGAAGCTCGAATATTTGAGCTCATAAAAGAAGAACTGATAGAACTGAAGGAGAAGTATGGCGATGCAAGAAGAACAGAAATAGAGGAAATGGTGGAGTTAAGCGAGCGTGATTTTATAGAAGAGGAAGAAGTAATCCTATTTTTTACGCAGCGTGATTACGTGAAGCGATTATCTGCGAATATTTTTAAGCGGCAAAGAAGGGGAGGAAAGGGAATAGCCGTAATAGAAAAGAAAGAAGACGATGCTATCGTCAAGTTCATACGCGCTTCCACAAGGGAACGTCTCATCCTATTTACAGAATCCGGCAGAGCATACCAGGTGAAGACATACGCAATCCCTCCGAGCAGCCGACATGCAAAAGGGAAGCCTTTGGTGAATATCCCGGGTCTGGACTTAAACCTGAGGGAAGCAGAGGAAGGAGAAGAAAAAGAGAAAATCGCAGCCTTAATTCCCATACCAGAGGACCTGGATAGGAATATAGCTGCGGGAACAAAAACAGAGGATTCTTTTATCGTTTTTGCTACTAAGCGGGGCGTGGTAAAAAGAAGCGCACTTGCTAATCTGAAGTCTATACGCATCACGGGAATCGTTGCTGTTAAGGTTGACAGGAGAAAGGGCGATTCGTTAGTTGATGTGGCGTTGATTAAGCCCTTACAGGGCTTGCGGGTAAGCCCCTCCGGGGTTTGCGGGGGCACGGGCAGAGCCCGTGATGGAGCAGAGCCCCACAAAGAAGCCGAAGCCGGGAAAAGTGGTATAATCTTAAGCTCGAAGAACGGAAAGGCGATATTGTTCCATGAAGAGGAATTGAGAGAAATGGGCAGATATGCAGCGGGAGTAAGAGGAATGAGACTGGAAAAGGGCGATGAGATAGCAAGTATTGATGCCATTGATTTTAATTCTGGTGCACTAAAATCAAAAGAAATAAAAAAGGTCGTTACGATAACAGAGAAAGGTTATGGTAAAAGAACGAAGTTTGATGCCTATAGAGAAACACACCGGGGCGGCAAAGGCGTGATTAGCATTAGAGTCAGTGAAAGAAACGGTAAAGTGGTGTGCATAAAGCAGGTAAAGAATGACGATGAACTGATGATTTCCACTTCTGACGGGATGGTCACGAAAATTTCTGCACGGAGCATTCCCACACAGGGTAGGAATACGCACGGTGTGAGGTTAATGAATGTGGAGAAGGATGAGAAAGTGGTGGGGGTAGATGTGGTTTAAAAAAAATCTCAAATCCCAAATCCCAAGCGCCAAAATCCTAACAAATTCAAATATCTAATTCCAAAATCCAAAATAAGTTTTTCCGCAGGTTTTTGCGAAGCAAAAAAGTTTATTTGGTGTTGCGGTAGGCAGTTACCCTAAACTTGCATCATGAATCATGGCTTCTCGTGGTTTTGACTTCTATGATATCTTTCTCTTTTTCCTCTTCACACGTTCAAAAACCCCTCGTTGTTCCATTATCTCCCTTGCCTTACCAGTTATTATCACCTCAGCTTCCTTTAGTCCTATCGTGGTCTTACAGCCTGTTAAGAACATTGCGACCTTTAATTCCTCGCTCATTTGCTTTATTTTCTCTATTACTTTATCTGCATTTACATTTTCCATTGCAGGTTTCAGAAAAGGCAAGGCGGCACTGCACAGGTCTGCGCCCAAAGCTATACTTTTTGCAACGTCAATTCCATTCCTTATTCCTCCAGTAGCAATTACAGGAATGGGAAAAGGAAGCGCACTGCACTCCACTATGCTTTCCACCGTTGGGATGCCCCAGTCCCAACCGAAAAGATGTCCCAAATGCTCACCTAAATCATCTCCTTCTGCTTTCGCACGGTATATCTCCGCAGCAGCTAAACTCGTGCCTCCTAAACCTCCTACATCTATCGCAGACACTCCAACCGCATGTAACTTTTTCGCAACTCCGTAACTAATCCCTGCACCCGTTTCCTTTACAATCACCGGCTTTTTTATCGCTTCGCATATCTCTTTTATCGAAGCTAGACAACCTCTTGCATCTACGTTGCCTTCAGGCTGAATAGCCTCTTGTAAAAAATTGAGGTGTATTGCAATTGCATCTGCGTCTATCAGCTCTATGACTCGCTCAACTCCTTCTATTCCGTATTCCTTCAACTGAGGAGCACCAATATTTGCATAGATAAACGCATTGGGTGCAACGTCACGAACCACACGAAAAGAGTCTTCTTGCTCGATGCTTTCCAACGCTGCTCGCTGAGAGCCCACACCTATGCCCACGCCAAGCGTTTCAGCAGCTTCTGCAAGAATTTCGTTTGTTCTTTTTGTCTCCGGATGCCCGCCAGTCATCGAAGCAATCATTATGGGATAGTTAAGTGAATAGCCTAAAAAATCCGTCTTCAAATCTATCTCTTCTTTATCTATTTCCGGCAATGCAACGTGAACAAGCATAACGTCTGCAAAGCAATTCTCCCGTACTTCTACTTCTACTTCCTCTTCGGCGCAAATCCGGAGTTGCTCTATTTTTCTTCTCGATGTATTTCCCATCTTTCTCATCCTTCTGTGAATATTCTTATCTAAACCCCAGTAGGTAATACCTTTCCATCGTTGTTTTGTATAATTCGTCAAAGAAAGCTTTTACACCCAATTCTTCAAATGTATAAAGTTTGGCAAACTTTTCGCTGACCTCGTTTACGAATACTTGCACATCATCAATAATTTCAGGAGGATTTCTTTCAAAATCAACAAATAAATCATAATTCTTCTCGGTGGAGCTCAGTTGACTCCTCACATTAATTTCCATATATTCATGAAGCAAGTTAATAAGCTTTTTAGACCTTATAAGACGGGTATATTCTCCTTTTCTAATGGCACCTTCATAAACATCTTTCATCTCTTTAAGCTTATCTAATAACAATTTCATAGCACCTATTTTTTCATGACATTTTTTACTAATATCAGCAAGTTCAGCATGCAACTGGTTATTACCGCCAAATTCGGGTATTGGGAACAGTAAAGGTCTCCTGTGAATTGTACGAGCACCGAAGAGCCCTCCTGGTTGTAAAGGTTTTATTAGCCTGTTGATCATCTCTGAATTTAAAATTGCACTTAAATAATATGCCTCCATCTCACTTTCAGTTTCAATCTTGACATCTACAATAAAACCTTTTGGTTTTACTTCTTTTTCATTGACCATGAAAGATGGCTCGGAATTTATCATAGTAACAACTTGGTTTTGCGGAGAAGTCCGGGGGAATATATTCAAGCACTTCAGCAGACAACTCCGCTTTTACTTCATAAAATCCTGCGCTCCTGTTGGACAACTCACACGTAAACTCAATTTTACAGGAGGCTTTCTAAATTTCCTGAAGTTAATGTGGTGAATTGTTCCCGCTAATACGCTTCGCGGCATTACGAATGCTATTATCCCTTCCCCTTTTAAGTATAAATCCGCGCATTTGCAGAAAAAAAGCGTTGCAAGTTCCATTTGTGTAAAAAGATAGACATCTTTATTTTCGAGCAGGTGATATTTCAAAACTTCGTGCTTCAAAAAATTCTGGGACTCTTTGTTTTTCATGGACCGCGTAACAACCCACGGGGGGTTGCCAACAATTATATCGAATTTAGATATATATGACTCGTAGAGCCAAACTTCTTGCTTAGAATCTGGGCTGATAATGGTATAGTGTTCTCCATATCTTCACTAAAGAATTTATATCTATTATCTATTACTTTTCACTCCTATTAAAATCTATCGTGAGGATTTTTTTAAATGGAAGAATAGGTAATAATACTATCAAAAAATGACTGCAATCTCATTATCTCCAGGGGCTGCAAAATTTCACCTCGAAACCTTCGGCTGCACTGCAAATGCTGGTGACACGATGAGAATGCGAGCAATTTTGAAAAGCGAAGGGCATGAGATAGTAGAAGAGCGCGAAGCTGACGTTGTTATCGTGAATACATGCACCGTAACGAAGAGGACGGAATTAAATGTGATAAAGCGACTGAAGGAGCTGAAAGAGGAGGGTAAAGAGGTGGTTGTGGCGGGTTGCATGGCTGCGGCACAGCCTGACCTGGTAAGAAGCATTTTAGACGCAGATGTAACAATGGTGACACCGCAAGACATTTACGGTTATAATGATGAACAAGAGCTTGATTTTGATGGTGTGATTGCGGTAATTCCAATAGCAATGGGGTGCGTAGGGAAATGCTCTTATTGTATTGTGAAGCGAGCGAGAGGGGAGTTGAGAAGCTACAAGCCTGAAAAGATATGCGAAGCAGTTAGAAGTGCAGTTGAAAGAGGTGCGAAAGAGGTAAGAATTACTGCACAGGATTGCAGTGCATACGGCTGGGATAGCTACGGTATAAAACTTCCAGAATTATTAGAATTGATAACCTCCGTAGAAGGTGATTTCAGGATAAGAGTGGGCATGATGAACCCATTTACGCTGATTCACATCTTAGATGAACTCCTTGAAGCGTTTGATTCCATGAAGATATTCAAATTCTTTCACCTGCCGGTGCAATCAGGCTCTGATAAGGTGCTGGGTGATATGAGGAGGAATTATAAAGCTGCTGATTTCGTTGAGATAGTGAATAGCATAAGAAAACGGTTCAAATATAGCACGATATGCACGGATTTTATCACAGGATTCCCAACCGAAACGGAAGCGGATTTCTTTTCATCGCTTAATCTATTGGAGACGGTAAAGCCGGAAAAAGTGAACATAACGAGGTTCTCTTCAAGACCCGGAACGGAAGCATCAAAGTTAAAGGACTTGCTGGAGCGAGAGAAGAAAAGGAGGTCGAGAATCTTCTCTGCCGTTTATCACAGGATTGCTTCCGCAAAGAACAACGAATTGAAAGGAAAGAAGCTTTCGGTTTTAGTAACGGAGAGAGGGAAGAAGGGTGGCGTGATAGGCAGGGACACTTCATATAGAACCATCGTAATAAAAAGGGGTTTGCCACCCGGTGCTACTTATAAGGTGCGGGTAAAGGAGGCGAAGAGCACTTATTTGGTGGGTGAAGTTCAAAATTTCAAATTTCAAAATTCCCGAAAATGGTTTGTGATAGCAACATTTAAATAAAACCCTCCTTTTTCTAATACATGGCACGCACACGATGCACGGTCTGTGGCAAACAGGCATCTTATAAATGCAAGTACTGCGGCGATACCCTTTGCGAGGAACATCTCTCACCCGAAATGCACTGGTGCGTTGCTCTTGAAGAATATAGAAAAGACCTCGAATCAGGGAGAGCCGCACCCATAGCGAAGCCAAACGAGAAAGGGCGAAAGAAATTTGATGCTAACATCTTTGGCATTTTTTCTCATAACTATTCTTATTTGCTCCTGTTCCTCATTTCCATCTCTTTTGTTTTACAATTACTCATTCCACGCTATACAGAGCATTTAATCCTGATTCCGGCTCTTGTAGAAGAAAGACCATGGACATTAGTAACACATATTTTCTTACACGGAAGTTTCATGCACTTTCTTGTCAACATGTTCGTATTTTTCTTCTTCGCTCCTACATTGGAGAGAAAGGTAGGGAGTTCAAAATTTCTGCTCATCTTTTTCCTCGCCGGGATTTTTGCAGGCATTGGTTGGAGTTTAACTTCCGCTAACCCTGCACTGGGTGCAAGTGGGGCAATATGTGGGATATTCGCTACTCTTGCGGTGCTGATGCCAAAAATGAAGGTATATATATTCCCTCTTCCTATTCCGGTAGAAATATGGATTGTAGTTATTTTCTTTGCACTCTATGATTTCTTTATGATTGGTTCAGGGGACATGATTGCGCATACAGCACATTTATCGGGTCTGTTTTTCGGATTGCTTGCGGGTATGCAGTTAAAGAAAACTTTTTAGATATTCATCCTATATTCCGCACATATTGATATAAGTTATTTCTAAATTTTAATTTAATGCATAACTTTAAATAGGGGGTATTTCTTATCAATATTCCGAGGTATGATGTTCCCGATTACACCATCATATGTAAATGAGCCAACGAGCTCAGTAGAGTATAGCAGTAAAAACATGGACCACCTTGGCATAGTAGCCATGGTATGCAGGGAGATAGACTTAGCGGGCGAGATTGACAGGATCGTGGGCGTGGATCCACGCCAGAAAGTGACTTGCGGTGAAGCCGTCGTTGCCATGGTGTTGAATGCTCTAGGATTCGTTGACCGTCCTTTATATCTGTTCCCGGAGTTCCTGGGAACAAAGCCAGTGGAGTTACTGATAGGCGAAGGCCTGAAAGCGGAGTGGTTCAATGACGATGTCTTAGGGAGGACTTTGGAGAAACTATACCGAGCCGGTCCCGAGGGTACTTTCATGCGTATTGCTGCCAATGCGTACAATGAGTACGAAGGGCGATTCTTCCACAACGACACCACCACGATGAGCCTTCAAGGAGAATACAAGCATGAAGAAGGCGACCTGGACGCTGTTCCAATAGAGATAACTCATGGCTTCTCCAAGGACCATAGACCTGACCTGAAGCAATTCGTCATTTCTCTGGTCATGTCGGACGATTTGCCCGTTTTTATACAGGCTTTAAGCGGCAATGCCTCGGACAAAATATGGATATGGGACAGCGCGGGATATTCGGAGAAGAATCTGGGAGAAATTTCTGGGAGCTACAAGTGGATAACGAGGGTCCCAGAGACGTTGTCTGAAGCGAAAGAAGCGCTGGAAAACGCTGACACGGAAAAGATGTGTAGCACCGCTCTCAAGGGTTACCGCCTCTTCAGCATCGAGGTGGAATACGGCGGTGTAAAGCAGCGCTGGGTAGTAGTATTTTCAGAGAAAGCGTTTGCGAGAGAGACGAAAACGCTGGAAAAAAGGATAAAGAAGGAGAAAGAGCAGGTGGAGAAAGAAGAAAAAGGGCGGGGGACGGGGGAGACCTGGAAAAGACGAACCACCTCAGACGGTCTACCGTATAAAAGTGGTGTTTGTGGAGGATAAATCTGCAATAGAGAAGGAAACACTGAGAAAAGGGAAATTCATCGTTGCTACAAACGAATTGAACAGCGAGAAGCTGAGTGATGAAGAAGCGCTTAAGGCTTACAAGGAGCAGCAGCATGTGGAGAGGGGGTTCCGATTCCTAAAAGACCCCATGTTCTTTGCCCATAGTATGTTCCTGGAGAACGAAGACAGAATAGTTGCGATGGTGATGGTAATGGGGCTTGCGCTCATGGTCTACAGCTTAGCGGAGCACAAGTTGCGGGAAGCACTGGAGAAGGGAAACGAGACAATACCTGATCAGAAGAAGAAGCAAACGAAGAAACCAACGATGAGGCGTGTCTTTCAGGTGTTTGAAGGGATTACTGTCCTTTACAGAGGATCAAAGATGGTGGCGATCTTGAACTTAAGACCGATTCATGGTAAAATCCTCGCATTGCTCGGTCGTGAGTATGAGAGGATGTATTGCACCGATTATGGATACGATTTACGTGCTACTGGGAAACTGGCAAATCAAAAATGAAGGCACTGTTACTCCACGTCATCTTCTTTTTCATGCTAAATCAAGACAAAAGGAGGAATAAAGAGGATAATATGCACATACGAACATGAATGCATGGTGAATCTTATTTGAGAGGTAAAAGAAACTTCTCGAAAATCAGAAAATAATGTCTTTATAATATTAAAGTGCGGAATATAGGTTATAACTTATACAACTAAAAATATATTTAAAGGATATTGAATATCTAAATAAACTTTACATTTTTATGGTGCCATAATTTCAGTAGTAAATCCAAGCATAAAAAATCATTCTTCCCTTAATATCTCCTCGGCTGTTTTAAGTCCAATCTCCAAACCCTCGTGTAGCTTTGCCCTTGCTACTTCTTCATAAGTACCTCTACTAAAAGAAAAAGCTACAATAATCCCTTTATCTTTATTTACTCTCCTTATTGCAGTCTCAAAGTTATCAACAACATTCCTACCTATGTTCTCCGATTGTTTGACTTGTAAAGGTCTACCGTCTATTAGCCATCCATCTATCCCAAAATCCCCCACCATTCTCCTTGAAGCTCTTGCTAATAGCTTCTCGCATACCCAATTTTGAAACTCAAAAGGTTGCATTGCTTTTATTTCCTCTAATGTCTTTGGCATACCTATTATATCCTTTTCCGATATTTGCACCCTCAACTTATGCATCCAGTTTACCGTTCCCAGCATATACGACGTTGCGACCATAGGGAGCAATGTCCCAAAGGGCAAGGGCGTTAGCCCGTAGCGTATATGCTGTATTCTCTGCTGTTGCCATTTCATCGATTAATAGCCCATACAACATCAAACAATAAAGGCTTTCCTGGATATTTCTCTCTAAAGAAATTTTGCCATTTGGTGTACATATCCTCATTAACTTTTGACAAACTAAACGATTGATTGCTTGTCTGTAATGGCTTGATTTCTTGTTCATAATTCTTTGATACTGTCTTCATCAATATACTATCCAAAGGAACGTGGAGAAACGGTAGTATCTTTTTAGCAGTATTGTCATCTGGTAAATTCGCCCAATCAACGAACAATTTCAAAAACACATTGATTGCTTTTTGGGCTTGCCCATAGGAACATTTGAGGTTCTTGTTTGTTTTGATTTTACTAATAAATTCAGACATCCACTTTTTATGAAAGGTATCAAATTCTTTCTTCGTATTTATGTTCTTTAATTCACTCACCTTTTGGATCGCCATCTCTTGAAATATCTTTACACCGCCCTTTTCTAGTACTCTACCAATTGAAGGATTATAGCTCATAAAAGCCATGACTTCAATTATTGATTGCTTTTCTCTTTCCTTCAATTCTTCAATAAACTTTGTCTGTTTTTTTATCCAGTCAGCGTTTTCATCCGAGTTATCCACATTTATTGTTTTTATTTAAATATTTTGATTTCTTCGTCGAAATTGAACTCTCCCCAATCTGTTACAAAAGCTTCTGCACCCGGTATATCACGTGTTATATGTTCCTTACATTTCAAAAAGAACAACAACATCGAATCAACTCCAGATGTAGCCAACGCGTAATCTGCATAATGAATCGTTCGAACTAAATTTAAAAATTTTGTTAAATCTGATTTGGACGATTCGTTAGTTGCGACCCACTGATGATTTCGAAACACGTATTCACCGAGAATTTCATCAGTTATTCCACACGTTACAATTATTTTCATTATTCTTCTTTTGATTTTCGTGCTAATTGATGAACCTCAGCCCAAGGCATGTTTTTCAATGCGTCGTTAGATATTCCTCCGGATGTCTTTTTCGTGTTTGGTAGATTATTTGCTGTACTGTTACCTTCAATCCGCGTAAAGCCTTCGTCGTTCAGTGCTTTTTTTACAGCTGATTCCTCATGTGTTTTACCGGACTGAGCCGTTAAGTTTTCTTTACCCTCGCCAGTTGTAAAATATTTAACACAGCCCTCAAAACCACCCTCAAACGACTGTTGTCGAGTAGAGCTCATAGCGCACCTCCTGATGGAGTATTAGCTCCGAGGTTACTATGAGCCCCCTCACGGAACCGGACTTGAGGTTTTCTCTCATCCGGCTCTTCAGAAGCACATCCTCCACGATTGAATAGGGTATAAGTCAAATGATATATCTTCGGCTTTGGCAATGGATTAAATGAGAGAAAACGATCGTATGATAGTAGTAACTCTGTAGCCCCTTTATATTACCGCTTAAACCGTAGTACTGGTAATGTCCACCCAACTTTTGCTTTAGCACTTGCCACCAAACCTTCAACTCTACACGGTTTCGGACACCCTTTAACCACTGATTCATCTCTTTCATCTTCTGCCTGAACTTCTTGCTCGATGTCTCCCGTCCTACTTTGAATCCCCCAGTTCTGGTTCTGTCGCAGTAATGCGTGAACCCAAGGAAGTCAAAGGTTGCACACTTCTTGCCCTGTTTCCTTGCTTTCTGACAGGCATAGCGACCAAACGCAATAATTCTGCTCTTCTCTTCCGAAATCGTCAGCCCAAACTTAGCTAACGCATAATGGAGGTATATTTGCCTTCCTCCATCACGCCCGATTTTAAGAAGCGGGCGATTATTCGCAGCAGGCTTGGGTCTACTATTCGCTGTTTCACGCATTCCATCAGACATTTGTGGTCTACCGTATCAAAGAACTTCGCTATGTCCATATCCACCACGTAGTTAACCGGTTTGGTCATGATTGTCTTGTCAACCATGTCCAGCGCGTCATGGCAACTGCGGTTGGGTCGAAACCCGAAGGATACGTCGCAGAAATCCTCTTCAAAGATCGCCTCCAGAATTTTCTTTAGCGCCAACTGGACTATCTTGTCTTCGATGGCAGGGATTCCAAGCGGTCTTCGTTCCCCGTTTGGCTTCGGTATAAAGACTCGTTTAACGGGTTGTGGTCGGTATTGCTTTGCTTTCAGTCTTACTACCAAATCTTCTATATTCTCCTCTAAGTTTTCTTCATATTCTCCTACTGTTACCCCATCAATGCCGGGAGCTTTATCTTTCTTTAACTCCCGGAAACATTCCGTGAGAAAATCCGCTGTAAGTAAGTGCGCTAAAGACGTAAACTTACACGTGGGATCTTCTCTGGCTTGTAGAGTTATGAACCACAGTTTTGTTGACACCCCTCGCCCATCTCTGGGTATGGAGGGTGTGTCCCTGCCGGTCCATCGCGCTCCTGCCAGTCCCTTCCCTCCACGGGCATTACCCCGCTTCAACGGTACTATGAACTGGTCCGACTCCCAGCGTGTCATCTGTACTATCTTGCCGTCTATAGGCTTGATACCACATACTCCCGTAGGGAGAACACGCCGGGTCTCCCGAGTTCCCATAATATCCGTTTGATACCGTGCCACGGGCTCAGACCCCGTCGGGCTCGCATCACCTCGCCATGTCCCAGCGCTCCCTGCTATATTCCAGGACTGGAGATTCGGACTATCGGCGATGAGAATGCTGCCTTCCGTCAAATGAACAACGTCGGCCATCGAGACAACGAGTATTTCGGGGCTCAATCCCTTCACTTGCGTTGCAGCCCGGTATCCCATCCCCCTGGCTTCACCACAGCCTGTTACCAGACTGGGTGCAGGGTTCAGTTCTGAGGTGGCGGCTAACCTTTCCTCAGGTTGGATTTTCACCAACTGGCTATTATGAATTTTACTCGGCACACTCATTTTCTATTCCTCCGGGAACTAAAGGCCTATCCACATAATAGAATGATTGAGGCGGAATAAAATTTGGAAAGGTATCCCTGGGCTCTATGGGATTATTAAATTTCTCTATTCTTTTTAGTTCAATTGCAAACCCTTTTTTATATCCATTGAAATACCTGAAAAATTCTATCTCCGTTAATCCGGAATATTCACCGCATTCCTCCCATAGTTGATTGGGATGTCCTTCTATAATATCTCCTATAATAAAAGCTCCAACAACTTTTTTAATTGGTGAAGTGGAGTATATGTAGACTCTATCTATGCCTTCTCTTCTAAATATACTCTTACGGAATTCATATCGTTTTTCACCATTCATTATAGATTCCGTATACTTCGGCTTAATGGACAGTAAAACGTTCATCTATACCACCTCTATTTTTTATTTTATTATAGCTGTTATTATCAATCTCAACTACAGTTTGAGGGGCTCCTGCCAGAACTTCCATCTCTTTCAATTCATCAAGATGTAATTGGTTCTTTAGATGAAAATGATGCAGAAATAAGATAACGGTTGTTGGCTTATAAGCAAATTCTTCAATCTCTTCTTTCGTATATACAGTTCTTTTACCTACAAGCTTTATTATTTCGTCGGCATTTTGGATTCTTGTATGGACTGATTCAATAACTCCAAGTGAAGTAACCTTACTTTGGTCTCGAGAACGATAAAACAAAATAATGTCTCCGGTTTTCATCTTCTTTATTTTTGAATGAGTTAGATATGCCTTTTTAATCGTGTTACCTTCAACGATGAAATCACCAGCATACTCAGGAACTGTTGTTTGCCGTCCTGAAAAATCAGTAAAAAGTCTATTATGGTATTCAGGTTGGATAGGGATTACAAACTTATCTACATGTAGACCATCATAAAAGCTGGGATAGAACCTCTTAGCAACATCTATTGGATGTTTATATTGAAATCCTTTCGGCGCAACCAATTCTTTAATAAAAATATCTTCTCCTCTTTCATTTACTGCCACCTTAGGGCCCGTAAAAAATTAACATGGACAAATGGGCGCATGTTTTGGAAGGATAGTATAGTTCCAT
>JAGXOS010000090.1 GCA_023659775.1 Methanomicrobia archaeon LH_S14
TTCTCATCATTTGTCCATAGCGGGATATCAAGCCATAATGATAAAGAATCTCTTTTGAAGAAAGAGAAAAAGGAGTTGAAAATCGTATGCGTAAAGTAGAAGGAGCAGGAACAGGTTCAACTGTGGCATCAATAGCATTATCACTGGCATTGTGTGTTGCCTTCGCACAGTTGGCATCAGCAGTGCAGGTTAGTGTTATGCCTGCATATCAGGAAGTTCGAGCAGGAGAAAACTTCACTGTTAGCATTTATGTTGACCCGGAAGGCAGTGAAGTATATGGCGCCCAGTATAATCTTTACTTCAATAACACGGTGTTGAATGCAACGAATCAGACTAAAGGTCCCTTTCTCGGTGATAATACAATATTGCAGTACAGCGAAATTAATAACTCGTTTAACAGCACGCATGGCATAATTAAATACGGTGAAACGAGAAAGCGTCCTGATACTACTGGCGTAACTGAGCCCGGTATCCTTGCAAATATCACATTTCAAGCGATTGCAGAAGAGAATGGAATCAGCGAACTCTGGCTGGACAGGGTTAAATTATACGATTCCAATGGTCTCAAGATCGAAAATGTCACTGTCAACCACGGAAACGTAAGTGTGATAGTAGGCATCTGTGGTGATGCTACAGGTGATGGAAGTGCAACTTCGGCTGATGCAAGAAGGATCATCATGTGGATATTCTATCCAGACCAATATCCGCTTACTTGTGGATGATAAGCGGTTTAGATGCTGCTCATCAGAAAATGGAGATGAAATATGAAAAAATAGGGAAACTGAAAGAGGTATGTATAACTATAGTAGTTCTTACTGCTTTGTGTGTGGTTGCACAGCCAGCACTGGCAGCGCCGATAGTAAGTGTTGAACCATCATACCAGAACGTCTTGCAAGGAGACAACTTCACCGTAGATATAACAGTTGACCCGGTAGGTGCAGAGGTGATGGGTGCTCAATACAGCCTATATTTCGACATTATAATGCTGAACGGGACAAAACAGACAAAAGGTCCTTTCCTCAGCCAGGATGGCGCTTCAACCATGGAAATGGCGAACGAAATCAACAATACCATTGGTATAACGAAATATGGAGAAACGAGAATAGGCGTTGAGAATGGCGTGTTTAATCCCGGCGTGCTCGCAACCATTACCTTCAAGGCAATGGAACCCGGAACGTGCAGTTTGAATCTGAGCACCGTGAAATTATATGACCCTGGAGGTGTTAAAATTGAGCCTGTTCTACTCAATAATGGAACAGTAAAAATCAATAAAACCAGCTTTAATATAACCGGTTTCGTTTATTACGACGATGGCTCGCCGGTAAACAATCCCAACGTGACGATAACGAACCTGAACACCTACGAAATATTCATTGCAGAAATAACCCCAAGCTCCAACTATTATCAGGTATTAACAAACTTTGCTCATGTAAGTGCAGGAAACAAACTTCATTTCAATGCCAGTGATAATATCGGCAACTTCTCCGTGCTCGACCACGTAGTGACGCAGGCGGAGATGGATGCCGATGGCTTCTCACAGAACTTCACTTTGTATCCGCCTGATGTTACGCCGCCTGTCATCACCAATATCAACGTAATACCAACCAAAGATTCTGCTGTCATCACCTGGAATACCGACGAGCCGGGCGGCAGCATGGTCAAATACGGCACAGAACCCGGGGATTACACGAAAAACGGTTATAACGCATCTCTCGTGACCTCCCATAGCATTACGGTCGCCAATCTCACGTCGAACACCACTTATTATTACGTGGTGAACAGCACAGATGCGAGCAACAACTCCGCTCAAAGCTCTGAACATTCATTCACGACTTTTGCTGAGATTGTTATCAGCATTGGCGATGTAAGCACTGTATCAGGAGAAAATGTCACCACTTCAGTTGCTATCAGCAGCATAACTAATGTCGGCACCGCGGACATCTTCCTATCCTACAATCAGTCCGTGGTTCATGTCATCGCGGTTAACAATAGCGATTTCGATTTCATGGAGTATGTAATTGATAATTCTTCCGGCATAACACGTATAGGTGCATTCCAGATGTCTTCTCCGGGTCTCAATGGCGATGTAAAACTCGCAGACGTCACGCTAAAGGCAGTAGGTGGTGGAGGCGAATCATCTGCTCTGAACATTACCATTATAGAATTAAAACAAGCGAACGAGTATGAGATTCCTATACCTGCAACCACGCATAACGGGACTTTTGTAATAGTAGAGAACACACCGCCGGAGGTAACAAATCCAATAGCAAATCCACCATCTATTCCCGAAGATACCGATTTTGAGCCGAGGTGGGGCGAAACATCACAACTGAACGTTACAGTAACAGACGATTGTGGTGTTTCAAGCGTAACAATCAATCTCTCATCAATTGGTGGTTCGCCTGACCAGCCAATGACTCGCATACCCAACACCGATATATGGACTGTAACCGTAAATGCTTCTAACGGAACGGCGATATATAACGTGAGCTACCTGCCGCATAACCTGTCGGTATGCGCAACCGACATATTCGGAAACGTAAACGTATCGGTGAGTATACCCTTAATTGTCATACTAAACGGAGATGCGAGTGAGAATGGCGAAGTGGATATTTATGATACCATGTATCTTGCCAAGCATTTGTTTGGAAAACCCGGATTTGAAACGATGGAAGAAAGCGTAGAGGAAGTCAGTGGTAACGGAGTGGTAACACTGTATGATGCGATGTATATTTCAAAACACGTGCTTGCCGAATCGGGCTATGTAACGCTGCATTGAATAAAAGGGGGTAAAAATAAGAATGAAGAACAACAAATGGGAAAAGGAAAGACCAAGAGCAGCAGCGTATATTGCACTATTTCTGTTTTCTGCTTCATTCATTACTCTGTCAGCTTCTGCAACTGCAACTACTGTATCAATAAGCGATGTCTTTTTGAAACCTAACGAAACAGCAGTCACGAGTATCATGATCAACAACGTATCAAATCTTGGTGTCGCGGATATAAGCCTCTCTTTCGACCCCTCTGTGGTTCATGTGGTATCTGCAACGAACAGCGATTTCGATTTATTTGATGCAGTTATTGACAATTCGACAGGCAGTGTCAAAGCAGTGGGAGCAGATTTTGGCGATGGTTTATATGGCGATGTCAAATTCGGCGACGTCACCCTAAAAGCGGTTGGCAATCATGGTGAAACAAGTGCGTTGAACATAAGCATCAACGTGTTGAAGGAAGCAGGTCCAGATGAAACTACCATACCAGCAGCAGTAGATAATGGCACTGCATTTATAAACATTCCCCCTGTCCCGATCGCAATCTCCGTGCACCGCTACAATAATGTTGGCACTGATTATCCATGCGAAGCACTCTTCAACGCTTCCGATTCTTACGACCCCGATGGAGATGCCATCACCAACTATACCTGGGATTGTGGAGATGGATATTATGGTGAAGGTCCAGAGACAGAACATGTGTATTCAAGCTATAAATGGAATGGAACAGGCTACGAACCTCTTAACCTCAGCTTAACGGTGAAGGATGACAGAGGTCTCGCAAACACCACTATCATGTCGATTAATGTCTACATCGCAGGCGATGCGAACGGTGACGGTGAGGTGGACATCGGTGATGCAGTATGGGTAGGAGTGCATTGGGAAGAGTCGTGTGATGGACTTTCGTGGACTGATGAACAGGCAGATGGAGCAGACCTGAACAATGATTGTGTAATAGACATCGGCGATGCCGTAATAATAGGAAGAAATTGGGAGCGTGTTGCATGGTAAATAGTAAGAATAAGCGAAATAGGGGAAAAAGGAAAAAAATGATAAAAAGTAGGAATGCAAAGGATAAGGATATACAAAAGAGTATTACGGCGACTTTGCTTGTTACTACGGTAACGATTGTGAGCATATTAGCAGTATTAGCACCGATGACAGTTGCGGCTGATGCTTCCACTGTTAGTTTCCTTCATGAGGACTCTTTTGCTGGCGTTGATTTACCCATCGGATGGTCTATAAATGATAATATGGTAAATCTTGGCACTGATAATTGGTCGCTCTTGAATGGAACACTAACGCATCGAGGAACAAGAGGCTTGGGAGTATTTGGCATGGAAGATGACGAGGTGGATAGTATTGACAAGCTGGAGAGGCTTGAAATTACGTTCGATACACCTCATTGTTTAAGTTATCTGGAAGTTCGTTCGCTATTTGACAATGAGGGACCCGGCGGTGAGACGGAAGAAGGAGACATAGATTTGTATCTTGCTGGCTCTCCTGTCAGTAGCTACCATCCAGTTGGAGTAGAGGATTCGGGTAATGGTTCATGGAATACTTCAGTTCCTGACATCCTCGTTGACAAAATTGTTTTCTACGTTAATAATACTCAGAGCTATGCTGGTTACAGTGAATTCGCAGTAGCTAAAGTGGATGTAGAGCCATTCGAAATAAATGTTAACAAGAGTGTTTGGAAGGCACTATCTAAAAATCTAGTGATATTTTAACTTTTCACCTGCTGCAACCCCTCGTTTTCATCACTTCTGCATCTGGTAAGTCATCGTAAAGTGATTCATAACACACAAACTTCCCATCCAAAAGCATAGCAAACCTCTGCATTCACCGTCAGAACAGTACAAAACCCTCAAAAACAGCCATTATATGAAGAAAAAAGCGATAGCTACCGCTATCTAATGCGTTCCTCCATTACCCTTACCTGAACCGTCAACCATGGTCAGATGTAATTTGCTTCTTTCTGTGCGTCTTCAGGCTCGTTGAATAGTAGTTCTCAACCCGGTTGTTCGTAGCCTGCCCGCCTTTGGATGCTGCTCGTCGTAGAGAATAATCTGGATATCTTCCGCAGGAG
>JAGXOS010000091.1 GCA_023659775.1 Methanomicrobia archaeon LH_S14
GAACTATACTATCCTTCCAAAACATGCGCCCATTTGTCCATGTTAATTTTTTACGAGCCCTTACTTAAAACTTTAACCGCAAACTTTAGAGCAAAATAAGAATAGGGAATCAAAACCAACAATGCAAGTACTATTATTGTCGTCCCAAAAGCGATATGTGCACCTAATACACCATAGGGTAATCCGAAAAGGAAATATGCCATAATGAAAAGGGCAGAGAGGATATAAAGAAATCCAATCAGAACTATATAGGGTCTAGACATGTTATAACTAATTATAAAATACCAATCTAACAATGTTTCTAGTGGTTTTTCTCCAGCTTTTTTTTCTTCCTTCGACATGATGAGTGGTAGCGTTAAGAGAAGAGAAAAACCTACGATATCAAAAAGAAGAAAGGAGGAAAGGACTTCTGCTGTGAGTTCTACGACCATTTATATCTATCCCAATCTCTGTTCCCACTGCTCATTGAATTCGTGCTCAGCGTATAATGCTACTCTAGGAACATTGTAGATTACCCCTTTGCTCTTACCATTCCCGAATCCCTTTGGAGGATGGTAAGTCTCAAGTCTTGCTGCTCTCTTATCTATGATCATGTAATGGTGCAGTTTTCTTATTTTAAATGGTTCTTTCGCCTCTGTCACGTTTATAAGTCCTTTGTTAACGAGCTCTTCTAACTTTGGCATTTCCGCGATTTTATACCCTTTAGGGTCAGACAGTATTTTTACTTCTACCCCCCTTTCTGCAGCATTTTTTAGACTTTCTATAATCTCTTCTTTTTCAAAAAACCTTATGTCTAAGTCCGTCGTGATGTGAATAGTACTCTTTGCAGAATTGAATAGTTTTAATAGTTCTTTTCGTTTTTTCTCGAAATCCGAGTCATTCATAGCCAGTGCTTTAAGCATCGATACAATTATCGCGCCCCCAATAATCAATGTTATACAGACTACTACAACTTCTAACATTTTTCATCCCTCCCTTTTATTTAAATAATTAAATGTGCCCTCTACCATCGGCTCTCTTTTTTTGCAGTCCCTCCTTCCCACTATACAAACCTACTATATCTTCCACCTCAGCCTCAGCCTATCCTTTTTCCCTCCTTTTTTATATTACCCCTTATAGGTAATTATAATGTTAGGATAATATCACCTTAAAAGCTTTTCGGTTTATCTCGAATGCCCAAGCATGAGAAGACCCTCTGTTTCTTTATTATCCCCCTTTTCTGTATTAAAATCAATATTTCGTTTATTTAAGCCTATCTTACACTAAAAATATGGGATCGTGGAGTTACTATATGCATACGGATTTGTTATAATTGTTTTTCTACTTTCGGAACTACTGCTAACGGGGTTAGACATCAGATATATTCAGAGGCGAATGCAAGTGATGAAGGTATCCATTCCTTTTTCACCGACGTGCTCGGAGATGCAGGAACCTGCATGGATAAGTTCATTAACGAGAGTGCGGATGCCGATAAGTTCGCGTCTTCGCTGGAATCCGAACTAGAAGTAACAGAAGAAGAAAGCAGGTTATATGCCTCTAAGGGTGTTGAAAGTAATGTATCGCGGGTGCTAACGCCTTTTAGCGCTCTATCCGGCGGCGTGAAAAGAATAACACTCTATCAGACAGACGGTTTTTCTCACGAACTACACGATTCTGAAAAACGAAAGTGATTACGAAGCTTACCTGAGAGCAAGAACCGCAGTTGTGAACATGAGGACAGGAGCCGATGAAATAAATGCTTCTTTAGATGGAATTGAGCGGATAGAACTGAGGAATGAAACTTCAATACTTCTTTTTAACGTCTCCGACCTGAGAGAAAAGTTAAAAGACGTTTACGCACTGATAGACCGTTACGAGCAGTTACTTGAGAAGTACGAATTTGAAGCTCCTGCATTTGAGGAATACTTACTCGTAGTCGTGGTCTCAGACGAGCACATGTGTATACAAAGAATGTCACCTCTCTTTCTTTATTCACCGGCAATATCACCTATGAACTAAAAAATCAAACGTTAGGGGAACAAACGAAGAAACACCGTTTCGATGTGCCGGGAGAACATGAGATTTATGCAGAAGGGGTCACGACAGGCGAAGGGGAAAACATAACGTCTAATATCGTAAAAGTTTACGTGGATAGAATACCTACTTTCGTTTCCCTGTCGTTAAAATATGGCGCTTTGTTGAACAAACGAGTAGAAATAACCGGACTTCTTGTAGATTATTATAACGAGCCTTTGCACGGAGCAAACGCAACAGTTAAAATTGGAGGAGAAGAAGAAGAGTTGACGACAGATAGAGGAGGATATTTTCGCTTTTATAGTATGCACGCTTTGAAGGAAAGATTTCATATTCCGGGAGGTTTTTCCTTCGCACACCTCCCTTCTGAGGCTTTTAAAGGAAAGATGGATGTTTTGATAAGTAAAGTCCACGTTTTCAAGGATAAAATCCTCACTCCAATGGTTTTGCTCTTTGTCCGGGCGTTACTGGAGAAAAAAAGGACGGGGCTAAAAAATAGGGCTGCTGAAAATCTGGAAATAGACATAGCGGAAGTGGAAGTGGAAAAAGAAGAGGTGCCGTATGAAGATGTTTCCGAAGTGAACATCCTGAAAGGCGTTGACTTCGAGGATGCGTACAAATTGCTGTTCGATACAATTATCGCCAAATACAGGCTTAAAAAGAGTTTTACACCACGAGAACTGTCAGAAAAGCTAAAAGGAGAAGCTTTTGCAGAGAAATTGGAAAAGGTAACTGAACTCTACGAAAAAAGCGTTTTCGGAAATGTGGAGCTAAGCGATGAAGAAGGAGAGACATATTTCAGATGGATAAAAGATATTTTAGGTTCAGGAGGGAAAGATAAGAGGTGCGGCAGATATATGCTTTTCTGGTCTTTGCAGGTATTTTCTTGCTTATCCTTCCGATTTCGGTCCCGACGATAAAGACATCTGCGGATTTTAGTATTTAGTATTTAGTATTTAGTATTTAGTATGTTCAACACGGACTGGGATAGATGTTCAGAATTTGCAAAGGTTTTAGTTGATAGAGGTAGACTTACTCCGGTCTTGTATCCTTACAACACCATTAACTTCAATGAAGAGGGTGTTTTAATCGTTGTGGGACCTGATATGGGTTTCTCATCGCTTGAAATAGATAAGGTGCGTGATTTTGTAGAAAAAGGCGGGACGCTTTTTATCGCCGATGATTTCGGACGTGCAAATAACCTCTTAACCGGATTAGGAATAAAAGGTAAGTTTTCTGATGAACGTTTAGGAGACATATTTTACAGTAGGAGCGCGGATTTCCCGGTAGTTGCAAGAATAGAAGACCCGCAGCTCGCTTATGACGTTGAAGGGCTCGTTTTGAATGTACCTTCGGTTATTACAGGGTTGGAAGGAGGAGGAGAAGGGGCTTTCTCTTCAAAAGTCAGCGTAGTAGGCGAAGGAAGGAACAGGAAGAGTTATCCTATTATGGCAGCGACAAAATACGGTGCAGGAAGGGTAATCCTGCTCTCCGACCCGGACATCTTAATAAACGATATGAATGACAGGAAGTTGGTAACGTGGTAGTGGGACTGGAAGAAGTGACAGAGCTGCTGGCTGTTGCTATGCTCTCCGGCGGGCACGTGTCACTGGAGGGAATCCCGGGAGTTGCAAAGACGACCTTTGCCAAGGCGTTCGCAAAAGCAATTGGGGTATCCTTTCATCGGATTCAATTAACTCCTGACTTGATGCCCGCAGATATTGTATATTGTATATTGTATATTGTATATTGTATATTGTAGGGAGTATGTTTTATAACCAGAAAGAGATGGAGTTCGCTGTGACGAAGGGACCGATATTCGCGAATATTGTCCTTGCAGATGAAATAAACCGGGCGACGCCAAAGACGCAATCCGCACTGCTCGAACCGATGCAGGAGCATCAGGTAACAATAGAAGGAGCTACTTTTCCGCTGCCAAAACCTTTTCAAACTTACATTAGCAACTATGAATCCCGTTGAGACCGAAGGCGTGTACACTTTACCCGAAGCTCAGCTCGACAGATTCATGGTAAAAATTCAGGTTGGATACCTGGATAGGGATAAGGAACTGCTTTTACTGCGTAGGAAGGAAAAGAAAGAGTTCAATAGCGTGGAGAAAATAATGGACGGTAATGACGTCCTCGCGCTAATGAATAATGCGAAGGACGTTAAAGTGAGCGATACCATACTCAGGTACATATACGAAATCATATCGAGGACGCGGAATGACGACCGCGTTTTGCTGGGTGCGAGTCCACGTGCTTCAGAACACGTATTATTCGCTTCTAAATCATTAGCTTTCCTGCGAGGCAGGGAATATGTCATACCTGACGATGTGAAGGAACTGGCATCACCGGTATTGAGCCACCGGATAATAATATTCTTAAGGCAGAACATGAGATAGATGGTTTCAAGGGTGTGAACCTGGTGACGGGGATTCTGGATGACGTAGAAGTGGTAGTATAGCTCACCTTGTTAGCAATTCTATAAACCACAAGATTAACAAAATAAATATGCATCTTTTCTTCTTCCCATAGAAAAGCTTATATCGAAAGGGATAAGAAGAAAAAGTTTACTTTACATTCCTCTCTTCTCACTCGAAAGCGAAGGGGGTGATGGGGAAAAAAATATAATACGATAAGGGTGATGATTGAAATTCTTGACATTGGGTTCAAAGGGTCATCGGTAGCGATGACATATGCGACGAGGAAATC
>JAGXOS010000092.1 GCA_023659775.1 Methanomicrobia archaeon LH_S14
CAGCCATACGAGTCATGGTGGGTGGATGGTAAGCTGATGGGGAAATCGCTGTTAACGGTGAAGAGGGATTATAGGAAAGCGGGTATCGTTAAAGCAAGGGATTATGCAGAGCCAGAAGACCATATCGCATTTGAGCTCAAGTTTATGCATTATCTATGTGAGGAGGGATTATCGGCAAACTTTTCTTTGGAAAAGAAAAGGTTTGTGGAATGCTTGAACCTGCAGAAGGAATTTCTGAATGACCACTTATTGAGATGGGTGCCGGATTTCTGCGATGCGCTATACGAATGCGAACTATCGGATTTCTACAAAGGCATTGCGAAACTCAGGGTTGATTTTCTTCTGTGGAGAAAATGCAGCCGAGTCGCATCCGGTCTCGATGCAACATATCCTCGAGGCGAAGAGAAGAGGGGCAAAGTTCATCGTAGCGGATCCGAGATTTACGAAGAGTGCGGCACTGGCAGACCAGTACGTGCAGTTCCGGCCAGGAACAGATATACCACTCATACTGGGAATATGCCATGAGATTATCAAGAACGACTGGCACAACAAAGACTTCATCGAGAAGCGAACATACGGATTTGAGCAATTCAAGGAGGTCGTGGATAAATATCCGCCTGAAGTTGTAGAGGACATCACCTGGGTTCCGGCGGATACGATAAGGCAGCTCGCTTATGACTGGGCACATCCACCACGCGAAGGCCGCCCTGCCTGCATCTGCTGGGCTATGGGCGCGACACAGCACACCGTTGGCACTAATAACATACGCGTGTTTGCATGCCTCTCGGCACTCATGGGCTATGTTGGAAGACCCGGTGGGGGCTGCAACGCATTCAGAGGACATGATAACGTGCAGGGTGCGACCGACATGTGCGTGCTTTCTCACTGGCTTCCATCATACTATGGGCTTGATGAGGGATCCTGGGAGCATTGGATTGGCGTCTGGAATGAGCATGCACCGATAACCTTCGAGGAGATGAAGGCGAAGTTTGCAGAGTACAATGGCAAGTCGCTGATGCATGTGAAAGGACTCACGGTCTCAAGATGGTATGAAGGTGTGCTCGAACCATCGGTTAAACAGCCAAATCCGGTCAAGATGGTTTTCGTGTGGGGGCATTCGCTGAACTCGATTAGCGAGATGAAGAAGATGAAGAAGGCGCTGGAAGAGGTCGAACTGCTTGTTGGCGTGGACCCGCATGCGACGATTGCATCATCCCTTGCGGACAGACCTGATGGGATTATAATACTGCCTGCATCCACGGTCTTCGAGAAAGAGGGAAGCGTTTCGAACAGTGCGAGACAGGTTCAGTGGAGAAATAAGCTGGTAGAACCCCTGTGGAAGAGCAAGCCAGATATGGAGATAATGAAGGAGCTTGCAGACAGGCTTGGGTTCGGTGCGCACTTCACGTATGACAGCCCCGAGGACGTTCTCAGAGAGATTAACCGTGGTGCATGTGTAATCATGATGCGAGAATCTCCGGAGAGGCTGAAGCGACAGCAGGAATACTGTTGCGCTTTCTCTTGTGAAGATTGTCAGGCAAAAAGTGGTCCTGTAAAAGGGGAATACTGGGGACTTCCGTGGCCATGCTGGAATGATGAACATCCGGGAACACCGCTTTTATACAGAAATGATATACCGGTCTCAGAAGGAGGGAACGAATTTAGAACCAGATTCAGAGGGGCGGACTCTACACCCGGTAATCCAGTTTCGGATGATGGCGTGAGCATGTTGGGTGCGGCATACGGATACCCGGAAGGATATGACGAGATGAACTGTGACGGTACGCCGGGTTCGGGATGGAAGTTTGAGCTGGACTGCGACTGGAAAGATGTGATTTCAGAGAACAAGTGCCCATCAGGAGCTGGAAAAGCGAGATTCCGAGCCTGGAACTTGCCAGACCCGGTTCCAGTACACCGAGAGCCGATAGAAAGTCCAAGACCTGACCTGATAGATAAATATCCGACTTACGACGACGTTGAAGACCACTACCGTGTGAAATGCCTGTTTAAGACGATACAGCAGGAACGTAAGAACTTAGTGAATGACTATCCGCTCATACTCACCACGGGAAGACAGGTGGAGCACATGGGTGGTGGAGCGGAGACAAGGTCGTGCGAGTACCTTGTGGAGCTTCAGCCGGAGATGTACGCAGAGATAAATCCAGAAACAGCAATGGGGTTAGGGGTCAGACACTGGGACTACATATGGGTAGAGACGCTCAGGGGAAGGTGCAAGGTGAGAGCGTATGTGACAGAGCGCGTGAACGACAAGACAGTATTTATGCCCTATCACTGGGCAGGCTGGTTTGAAGGCGTATCTTATGAGAATAGATGGCCGTCCGGAACCGGAGAACTCGCACTCGGTGATTCCTGTAATATCATCACAGTGGATGGATACGATAGATCAACGAACATGCAAGAGACGAAAGCATGCCTGTGTAAGGTATATCCGGTATAGGAGGGAGAGTAAAAGATGACGACATATAAATTCCTGAATGTGATTGAGAAATGTATAGACTGTGGAGGGTGTTTTGCCATCTGCAAGGACCAGAACAAGGTTCCTCATGGAACAGCCAGAATGAGGGTAGTGACGATAAACGAGGGTAAACCTGGAGAGAAGAATATACCAATCTCATGTATGCACTGCACGGATCCACCGTGTGTGGCTGCATGTCCAACAAAAGCCTTATCCAAGCGAGAAGACGGTATTGTTATGACCGATAAGAGCAAGTGCATTGGATGCGGATACTGTGGATGGGCATGCCCATTTGGAGCCCCGCAGTATCCCCATGGCCTGTCAGAGAATCTCAAGAAATTGGGATTAGAGGGGATAATGGACAAGTGCACCTTATGTGTACAGCCTTTCAATCCGCTGGACGAAGAAGGTAGACCAATCATAAGAGAACCAAAGCCAAGATGCGCACTTTTCTGTTCGACAAAGGCACGTCTTGGCGGGGATATAGCTGAGATACTACCAGTGTATAATGAGGCGAAGGTTCGCAGCACGATAAGCTACCAAGAGCATGTGTAAAGGAAAAAGGAGGTTATAGAAAGATGAGCCATACAGCATACGTTGTATTTACGGTATTCAGTCAGATGGCAGTTGGGGCACTGATAGCAATGGTCATCGCTGATTTCATCGCAAAGGGAAAGGAGGATGCGAAGTTCTTTGAGACCGGGGCATGGGTCAGTGTTCCGGTTGCGGTTATTGGCCTGATAGCAATGCTCTCACACGAAGCACGACCGTTTCTGGCTATGAGGTCAATGAACGCAAACTTAGCTACGTCATGGCTGAGTAGGGAGTCCTTAGTGTTGACTGTGTTTGTGGTCTTAGCGGTGATATATACAGTGCTGTGGCTATTTGAGCCAGAATACGGCAGTCTCAAGGGAATACCGCTAATACCAAAGATAGCAAAGCCCTTTATACCACTCAGGAAGGCTGTTGGTATCATATCTCTCATTGTGGGAATTGTGTTCCTCGGTGTAAGCGCGAAGGCATACATGATACCCGGTCTGCCATCTTTGAATCAGTCAACAACGCCGCTGTTCTTCGTCGTTACCGCTCTGCTTGCAGGCATAACGGCAGTAGCAGCAGTTCTTTCCGTGAAATACCTGATGAAAAAAGAAGCAGAGGAGCCTCTGGCACGCTACCTCTGGATTACCGTGGGAATTGCGTTCGTAATGGTAATTGTGCTGATCGTAGGACTTCTTGTAAACACCAGCACGTTACAAATCGCGGAAACAAAATACGCAAGTGTTGCACAAACGGAAACGCTCACAAGCATGAATACTGGCGAATACGCCACACTGTACATAGCACGATGGGTAATAGGCGTTGGTCTGGCTCTCGTATGCTTAGCAGCAGTTGTATTGCCACTGAGGAAGAAGGATTTAGCAAAAGCATCGGCTTTAACAATTGCTCTGTTTGCAGTTGTGCTAATCGGAGAAATTCTGGGAAGGACAGTGTTCTTCGGTGCGAACGTGCCCCTTGGTGAAGTCATGCCCAATATAGAGGCATTCTATGCCGCAATCGGACCAATAACATAAACAATAAAAAATGGTTGTGGAAACAAACTTTTAAAAAAAAGTTTGATAAAAATCCACAACCTACTATTTTTTGCAAATTCTTTGAACATTTTTCTATTCCTTCTCGGACTTAGAAACTTCCAGCTTTGCCTGAACTTCTTCTTTTAGCTCCTCCTCGGTCTTACCCCCGGTATCTATACCCATATGCGCAGCCACTTCTTTTATGTTTACCTCTTCCGATTTTGTCTCCGCTGCCGCTTTTGCCTTCGCCCTCGGTACCTCTTCTTCACCGCCTGTCACTGATTCCTCAAATTTCTTGTAGTTCAGTTCCGCTTCACGTCTCGCTTTTTTGAACTCCCCCATTGCCTGCCCAAAGGACCTGGCGAGTTGTGGCACTTTAGAAGCACCGAATAATAAGACAGCTATTACTATTGCTATTACTATAATCTCAGGTGTACCTATCATCGCTTTTTTGCACCTCCTACTTATGTAGTTAAGTTGAGAGC
>JAGXOS010000093.1 GCA_023659775.1 Methanomicrobia archaeon LH_S14
ATGTCGTAGTCACTAATTCCAAAGGGGACATCACAACGTCGAAATTATCCATTCCTTCAATCTTTCTTACAAAAGCAAATTATGGATGTGCTGGGGTGGAGTATATAAAGTCTGAAACTTAGGTCAGCAAGTTTTTTTTTTAATAAATCTCCTTTTCGCATCCGGCTGAAAAATTGAGCCTTGAACCCCTTTTCTTTGATGTGTATTGCGATACATCAGCCTGCGTAATCCCGAGCGTTTTAGAGATTTCATTTTGGGATAGCCCCTTTTTAATCAGTTCTTCTGCTACTGCAGCTCGTATACTTGGCAATACCGCCCACACTATTATCTCACAGGGAAATTTCATCATAAGGGGTTTCTTGAGTAAACCTTTTGCATAATTACCTTTTCTAAGTATCCTGAACCTTTATTTTCTATCTCAAAGTAATAATTGAATGGTGATGTGGAAAATGATGACCTATTCCAAGTTATCCAAAAAGCCAAACCTGTTTAGAGCATTTACGGGCTTGAGGATTGAGGAATTTGACCGGTTGTACAAAACAATCGAAAGTAAATACGAGGAATACGAAAACGAAAGGCTCGATAGACCTGATAGAAAAAGAGCATTTGGACAGGGAAGAAAGTTCAAGCTGGAGTTATTAAATCGTCTTATCATGCTTCTGGTATATTATCGGCTTTATATCACCCATTCGTTGACTGGTTTTCTGTTTGATCTCGATCAGAGCAATGTACACATAAATATATGGCATCTGGAGCCGTTGGTGAAGAATTGCCTACCATTGCCGAAGAGAGTCCATAAGAAGATAAAGAGGATCGGGGATATAAACGAACTTCTGAAATACTTTCCCGCTATGAAAGCGTTTCTCGATGCGACGGAACAGGAGATTCCGAGACCGAAGAACAAACGGCGGAGAAAGAGCTATTATTCTGGAGTGAAGGGCTGTTTGTTATAAGGGGGAAGACGGAAAATTTATAATTACACAAAGAGTTTAATGAGGATTTTGAAAAACCCCTGAATACGCAGAGAGACATCCCCAAAATATATAAAGAACGGGACGATGCTAACAGTAAATCAAAATACTCTATTGTGTATACACCAGAGTTCAAACGCAACTTGCGGGCACTTGCTAAGAAGTATTGTCACATTCGGTCTGATTTCCAGCCTGTAATTGATAAGCTTGACCAAGCAGACATCTCAGCAGAAGAGATTCGGCGCATTCTGAAGGTGTTTGAAGTTTGATGAACTTGGCGATTATCTTTATTTATATTCTGACAATTAAAATATTATTAGAGGTAGGATGTCAAAATGGGCAAAAGAGGCATTCAATATTTCACTCTTTCGGAAATAGAACCGCGCATCTGGTTCATGCTCACGAGCTGTGACTTCCACTGTAAAGGCTGTTTCAGACCCGCACGAGATGGCGGGGGGACCTTGCTCAGCTCTGAAGAGACACTAAAACGTGCAGAGCAGGCATGCCTCAAATACTATGGACAGCTTCCCCGCAAGGCGATGATTACCGGTGGAGAACCTGCTCTCGACAGGAAATATCTCCTTGCACTCGTTAAAGGATTAAATGAGAAAGGATTTGAAGAAATTATTTTGATGTCCAATGGTTATGAGATAGGATGCGAAGAAAACTATGCTTCTGATCTGGTAGATTCTGGTTTAACCGAGGCACATATAGATATCAAGGCTTTCTCTGAAGACATACATATATGGTACACCGGGAAGTCCAATAAACCCGTGTTAAATGCCGTGAGAATGTTAAACGACACCGGTATAGAATTGCTTATTCAAACGGTTTATATGCCGGGTATTGTGGACGATAAGGAGATAGAAAAAATAGCGATATTTATTTCGGGCTTGAATCACAACATAAAATACCGGATAAACCCGTTTGCACCAACCTTTGCGTTTGAAGAGGTGAGCAGGCGCCCTACCATAGAAGAAATGGAGTTCGCCTACGAACTTGCTTCCAAGCATCTTCCTAATGCTATCATAAGCAGGAGTTGTTATCGTGAATATCCCACACCACCATCACAAGAAACATGGATAACCGTTTATCCTGACCTCACCTTCAAGAGAAGAACCATAAAAGACCAGGAAGAAGATAGAATCTCATGGCTTTCTCATTCAAAATCGAAAACAAGAGAAGAGATACTTCACGAGCTGAAACCTAAACGTGATAATTTTGAATACCGTCAGAAGCTGGAACAAGTGACAAGAAGCTTTTCTCCCTCTTCTTCAAATCAGGGCAGCAATAAAAAACCACGAGATTCCACAAGATAGACACAAGACCAGAAATCAGAGGATAATCTTGTGGTTATAAAATAAGCTAAACACATACGAATAATTTATGGAAATAAGAACAATCCTTGTGGAACCAAAGCTCGATGAGAACATAGGAGCAGTCGCAAGGGTGATGAAAAACTTCGGCTTCTCGGACCTTTACTTAGTAAACCCACCTGATATAGGAGAAAAAGCGATGTATGTTGCTTCTCACGCTTACGATGTGCTAAGAGCATGCGAAATTGCAGGTTCGGTAGAAGAAGCGATTGAGAACTCTGTTATTGTTGCTGGCACTACTTCCAAGCACGGCATTTCCACTAATAAACATCTTAGAATGCCCTTTTTCTCATTACAGCAATTAAAAGAGAAGGTTGAAGGAATCAGAACTGGTGGCATCTTATCCATTCTATTTGGCAGCGAGGATACAGGGCTAAAGAATGAAGTGCTTATGCTTTGCGACATCGTTGTATGCATTCCCACAAGTCCCAGCTATCCGGTGATGAACCTCTCACATGCAGTTGCAGTGGTTCTTTACGAACTAAGCGAAGTGGATGGTGGAATGGCTGCCGCTTCTGGAGCGATAAAATTAGCGAGTGTAGAGGCTAAAGAGCGTTTGTTCATGCACGTGAAAACGTTTTTGGATGAGATAGGCTATAAGGAGCACAAAAAAGAGAAAACTTTGCTCATGCTCAGAAGAATTCTCGGCAGAGCAGAGCTTACCGTGAGAGAGGTGCAAACGCTGAGAGGGATATTGAGGAAGGCGGAATGGAAAGTGCAAATGGAAAATTTTTATAAAGATTGAATTTTAATTAATTGGGCGGTATAAAAATGAAAGTAGAACAACTCGGGGAAATAGGATTAATAGAAAGAATCGTAAAAAGATTCCATGTAAACAAGCAAATCGTAACGGTAGGCGCCGGAGAGGACGATTGCGCCGTTATAGATATAGACAAAGCAAAAGGGGGATATAAATATCTCGTAGTAACCACGGATGCGGTGCAAGAATCAACGCATTTCCCGGCGGGCATATCTGCTTTTCAAATAGGTTGGACTTCGGTAGCTGTAAATTTAAGCGATATTGCCGCGATGGGTGCTCATCCATTTGCATTTATGGTTGCGATGGGCATCCCTGCACACACCGAGACATCATTTATGGATGAAGTAGTGGAAGGAATAGAAAAATGTGCCTCTGTTTATAATACAGCAGTAGTTGGCGGTGACATAACAAGAAGCAAAGAGCTTAGCCTAACTGGGACTTGTTTCGGTTTTGCTGACAAACCTGTAAGGAGAGCAGGTGCTGAAGTTGGTGACCGGGTATGCGTGACAGGCTCACTTGGGAATGCTGCACTTGCGATGAAAATAATAGAAGAAGGAGAAGAGATAAAAGTGCCCGAAAAGGCTGAAGAAGTGGCGAAGAAAGCTCTGTTCCAACCCGTACCAAGGATACAAGAAGGCGTCATTCTCGCAGACTCCGGATCGGTAACCTCGATGATTGATATAAGTGATGGTCTTGCGCTTTCTTTAGCAGAGCTCGCAAAAAGTAGCACGGTAGGATTTGAGATATACGAAGACAAAGTGCCTCTATTTAACGATGGGATAAGAAATGCAGAAGGTTTGGATTTATCAAAACTTGGCTTTGAGCCCCGAGAGTTCGCGTTTTATTTCGGTGGCGATTATGAATTGTTGTTCACAATCAATATGAAAGGGGATAGAAAAGACGCAGAATTGTTGAAAGGGATACAAAAAGAGGTGAAAATGAGCATTATAGGCAAAGTAGTGCCACCCGAAGAAGGTATTTATTTTAAAACGGGTGAAGAGAAGGAAATGATGGAAATAAAAGGGTATCAGCACTTTTAATTGCACTTTCTTTCTAAAGAAAGAACCTGCACTAAGAAAGAACATTAGCGGATGAAGTTGCTAATACCATTTCTGTGAATAGAAACAACGTATTTGTATAGCTACCCTATATCTTAAAACTTTTCTGGCGATATTCTTGGAAAAAGTATTGGCAGAAATTTCAGATATGTGTCCAACATATGTTGGAGTGGAAAATAGGGATATTTAAATATATACTACCATATTATTTTTTGATGGCGGAAAGTCAGTGCGTAGAGATGTCAATATTGGCAGGCGAGTGTCAAAGGTTGATGCTCCGGATAAATGAGCTGGAAGAAATAATTACAGAGTTGAAAAAAGAGCATGCCGAACAGGCAAACATAA
>JAGXOS010000094.1 GCA_023659775.1 Methanomicrobia archaeon LH_S14
CTTTCGCACTTCCTCGCCCCTGACATATCTCAAGTAAGAGTCCAGGAGCACAGCGCCTGTAATATATGCGTAAATAAAGACATTTGCATCAAGAGAAAGCTTCATCTCTATCTCCTATTACCTCATCAAGCACTGTCTGAGGGTCTTCGACAACCACGCTGGAGCTTATTCTGTTTTTAAGTAGCTCGTGTTTTTTTAACCTTTCATTAATCTCTAATTCGTCTATCGCTTTTACTCTATGCAACTCTTCTATGACATATTCGTGAAGCGTTTTCGCTTTTACCAGATACTTTAGTCTCTGCAGTTCTGCTTCAAGCTTATCTACACGTGAAACAATATCCGCTTCCATTCATATCACCTCTATTTCTTATATTCTAACCATAATATGTTAGTTTTATATCACTTCACATTAAAACTTTGTGGTAATGTCACTACTGTCTCCCGTAGATACCTCTCAATTTCTCCCTTCAAATCCCCTTATCTCTTCTTTCCTTAATAGTGGGTCATAACCATATACCTCAACTCCAAACTCTTTAAGTTCCTTCACCATCTCCTTCACTGGCGACTCCCTCGTATCCGGCACATTCTCCTTATAAGTCAAGCCCATAATCAAAACCCTGGAACCCTTTATAACTTTGCTAACTTCATTCAATCCTTTTATCGCCATCTCCGCTACGTGCTTTGGCATGTAATCATTAATTGCTCTTCCTGCTAAAATCACCTGAGGATGGTAACCCAATTCCTTCGCTTTGTACACCGGATAATAAGGATCAACTGGTATGCAGTGCCCGCCAACCAAACCCGGCTTATAAGGATGAAAATTCCATTTTGTAGAGGCTGCTTCTAAAACAGAATTTGTATCCAAGCCCATTTTATGGAAAATTATCGCCAGTTCGTTCATCAATGCAATGTTCAAATCTCGCTGGATGTTCTCAATAACCTTTGCCGCTTCGGCTGTTCTTATGTCTTTGGCTTTGTACACAGTGGTGATTAAACCGTAAATTTCAACTAGGATTTCTGTTGTTTCTTCGTCCATTCCCGCAACTATTTTGGTTATCTTGTTTAAGGCATGTGCTTCATCTCCGGGATTTATTCTTTCTGGAGAATATCCAATGTAGAAGTCAATACCACATCTCATCTTTGATTCTTTCTCTAAAATGGGTTTCACAATTTCGTCTGTTACGCCTGGATAAACGGTGGATTCTAAAACGACGGTTGCACCTTTCTTCAAGTTTCGACCAACAATTTCCGCAGCGGATTTTACGTATCTCAAGTCAGGCTCTTTGAATTTTGTTACCGGCGTCGGCACGCAGATTAGAACGAAATCCGCTTCTTTTATCTTCGATGGATCTGATGTAAACTCTGTGTTCTCCTCCTGGTTGCCATCATTTAGCTTTCCTACCTTCTCTTCGTCTATATCGAATCCTATCACTTTGAGGTGTTTAGAGAACGCTTCCGCTAATGGCAGTCCAACATACCCTAATCCTACAATGCAGACGGTTTTGTTTTTCATGGTTTTTTTCTTTTAGCACAGGTTTTTGCTTGCAAAAAAGTTTTGGTAAGCCTGCATAGCCCAAGCCCACAACACAGACCGTTTTATCTTTCATAATAAAGAACCTTTCTCATCATGCTATCGCACCACCGTCCCCAACCAGAAAATATAATCGGGTTCTCTCTTCACTTCTCTCTGCCTGGATTCATCATGAATAATGTTAGCAGCTTAACCCTCGTCTTAGATGTGAACAACTTCTGAAGCATGTATAATAATAGTATTCGTTTGTATAAAAATGTTACTCAATATCGCTATTTTGGAAGTAAGCAATACCCCCCATGTTCTTCGCGATTCGCTGGACGGTGTTCATGGTCTCTCCTTATATTAGCTTCACACTTCTCTTCGACTTTACTTTCTCATATAACTTCCCATCCGTAGTTAGAAGAGGTATCTTTTCCCTTTCTGAAGCGGCTATGAAAAGGGAATCATATATCGTAATTTTATCTACAATCGCAATTTCAAAAGCATCTTCGATTAGTTCCTTTGAACTGATAACCTCGCATGCACTAATAATAAAATCTATACCCCTTCTTAGCGCTTTTAATGCAATCTCCTTTGATTCATTGAAAAACACTGCTCTCTTCCAGGCAACATTTGCCACTTCTGCAATCGCAAGATCAACAGTTATCAATTTGTAATTCTCCGCAACTCTTTCAGCCCTCTCAGAAGCATCCTCCTTAAAAAATATCGCTGCAATAACACTTGAATCGAGGATTACTCTATCTGGCATCTCTATCTTCTCTTATTAGTTCAGCAGCACTCACTTCTGCCTTCATATCTTTCCTTATCTCCTTTGCCTCAGCAAGTAATCTTTCCTTACTTTTATTCTTGACCAGTTCTTCCACCATCCTTCTTATTTCCTCTTGCCAGTTTACCTCTTTCATCTCTTCCATCATCTTACGTAATTCCACCGGAACCCTTATACTATATACGGTTTTTGTAGACATGATATTATGTTTACTTCAACAGTATATAAATGTTGCTCTGTGTCATTCAAAGAGATAATCTTTCAAAGCCTCCTTCCAATTTCTCATTCTCAATCCAAGATCGTCAAGTTTTTTATTCTTCAACACAGAAAAGATAGGTCTGCTCGCTAATCTCTTTAACTCATTCGGCTTTATGGGCGTTATTTGAATTTTAGCATCCCAATCCAAAATAGTGAAAATCTCTCTCGTAAAATCATACCACGTACAATAACCTTCGTTTACTATGTGGTAAACCCCAAACTCAGGGTTAATCGCTAAAAACCTCTTAGTTTCTCTTGGACTATGTTTATAATACATACTTACTTATACGGCAAATAAAACCAATCCCAGGGCTTATTGCATCTCTCGTCATCTTCTCGCCCATTAATTATCTTTGGCACGACCGGTGGGTCATTCCAAGCTCTCCGCTCCTCATCCGGATTCTCGTAATCATACAGCCTATTCACAAAATAAACCAAGTATGTCGAACAGCTTCTAACATCCGAACAACTCCAAGCCCGTTGACATCTCCCGTAAGTACAGGTTGATTCTAGGAAGTTGCTACAAATGACTGCGCTGCGAGATTATACACCTCGTCTGGTTGAGCGGTCTGCATTGCGATGTTCAGTGAAGATTGGTCGGTCAAGTCACCCTCTAATAGTGTGATTTTATCAGCAATGTGCTCTATTCGAGAGATGTTTGGCGTGCTCAGTCTCCTTATCACTCCATACACTTCGTAGCCCTTATCGAGCAGCAGTTTAGCTAAGTATGCACCATCCTGTCCGCTTATGCAGGTGATTAATGCTGTTTTCATTCTTAATCCTCCTTTTCAAGATATCTTGCTATGTACTTTGCAAATTCAACAAAGTCTCCAAGATTGTTTTGCAATATTTCATAAACCATCTCCACATCAACTTCTACATACAGATGAACCAGAATATTTCTAAACTTTGCAGCTTCAGCAAACTTTTCTGCAAAATCGCGTGGAATAACCTTATGTTTTCCAAGTATTAGTATAACGCTCCTATAATCTTCAGGCTTTTCAAAATCCTCTGCCGAGATTATGACTTCCCCAATGTCTAAGGCAGATTCTATAGCAAGATGAAGATTTCGCTCGATAGCAGACTTTAACTCATAATCTTCTTCCAATCTTTCCTTAGTTATCGATTTATATGACCTTAAAAAATCAACGTATTTCTTCATGCTCCTGATCTTTCTGGCGACTTCCTCTTTTTCGTCCATAAATAATTTCACCTAAATTCCTCTTTCGGCAACCTTTTTCAAGAACTCGACTGCCCACCTCTTTTCATAGTACCTCCTATCAAGATATCTGGATAGTATTCCATGCTCAAAATCTATCTTCTTCCCCTCATCTCCGACAAGTAAAGGATGGTTTGCCTTTATTATCTCGTAATTGAGTGAAAGGGGGGCATCATTCATAATTACCAAATCCACTTTATCTGTTTTCATGATACTCGTTAACTCTGATATCACTTTTAATTGTAGATTAAACCTCTCCTTCTTGCTCAGCGATTCATCCAGAAAAACTGCCAGATCCACATCGCTCAGCTTTCCCTCCTTTCCTTCAGCTACTGAGCCAAAGAGATACGCAAGCTTAACGTGCTCTTGCTTACTTAGAAAATCCACAACCCTCTTGTCCTGGCCCGTTACCATTTTATTGTATGCCTCGTCATCTTCATCCATTTCTTTCCACTCAGTTAAAAGTATATAGTCTTAATTTGACAATGTCACATTTAAATTACACAGAATCTCGTTCAGCGTTTATTCGGATTTTGGCACCAATTCAGAGAGAGTTTTAAGACTAAAACTCGTGATACCAGCGAGTACGCGTATAGCTATATGAACGGACAGTTACAAATGGAGGGAAAGCGTAATTTTGCTAATATTGCCATAGTTTCACACATAGCTCCTTATATTATAAGCCACTATAATGAATTATGCA
>JAGXOS010000095.1 GCA_023659775.1 Methanomicrobia archaeon LH_S14
GAGTACCATCGTTCCGTTCTCGTCTTTCGCCAATTCCCCTTTCTTATTTATTACTTCTGTCATACTTGGCAGTAGCCCCTTTATTCACTTTATATTTTACCCTTTTCAAAAAATCGAAAAGTTTATCAATGTGGAATTATCTCATAGCTCAAAATCATCTCATCTATAGTATTACCTTCACGGACGACAAAGCCTTCCGGGTTTATAATCAAGCTTCCACCTAAACTGAAGAGCTCATTATTTGAGCCAACGGCATTAGCTTTAAGCACAAATAGGTTGTTTTCAACCGCTCTCGCAATCGGCAAAGCTCTATTTTTATTTAATTTCCGTATCGCTTCGATTGGCTCATAAAAATGTGCCGATAAGATGAAGATGGCATCTGCCCCCAGTGATTTATATTCCTGAGCAAGCATCGGATCGTTTTGATCCCGGCAGATAAAAACGCCAAACTTAGCATTCTCTAACTGAAAAATTAAAGGTTCTTTACCCTTTTTAAAATATGCTTCTTCCGAGGAAGTGAGATTAATCTTGTTATAAATATGCCTCCTTCCATTTGTTAAAAGGACTATTGCGCTATTAAAACGCTTCTTGCGTTCAAAATAAGGTGCTCCCACGATAACGTTCACACAATCGTGTGTAACCTGTTTTTGAATGATGTTCAACATATCCTTTACTTCATTTTGATTGACTTTAGTAAAATCACGCACATAGCCAGTAATATTGCATTCAGGGAAGCACAAAATGTCTATATCCTCTTTCGATGCTAATGAGATGTATTTAGAAATGGTTATTAAATTGGCATCTATGTTATTATAAAGCTTGACTTGTGCAACAGCAGCCTTCATGATTTTATCTCCTTTATCTAATTATTATATTTCGCCTTAAAAGTAACTATCTTAAAAACTTTTCAAATCACCTCGGTTTTCACCGTCTTACTGTCGGTTACCTCATTATCTATCAGGAGGTCTATGGAGATTGAGTATTTTCCAGTGGGCTTAACCACGCCAACCCTCTCCGGTATCCTTGCCCGCACCGGTATATCCTTCTGTTGACCAGGGCTCAGTGCATAATTGTATTCAGTGCGGTATTCAGGTTTTGCGATGTCTCCCATCCACTCATATTTGGGATTTACAATACGCACCTTGACTACGAATTTATCAATTTGAGCAGTGCCGGAGTTCTGCACTACGAGCTTCGCATCCACCATGTCCCCTACATGATACTCTGGTGCTATACTAACCTCTTTTATTCTGAACTCGGTTATCTCTGCTAAGTTAAAAGTCCCATTCGAAACAATCTCACCTCGATAAGTCGCAGTCCATCTGTGTGTTCCCGCGCTCAGCCCCGTTACTGATATTCTTCCGCACCCATGCATCTTGTCATGCTCAATACCATCTACATTTATACGTACCCCTTTAATCAGGATGTTGCTGCCAAGATATTTAGTTTGGCAGCACAATTTCTTTTTTCAACATGGTTATCTACCTACAAGAGTCAAAAGTTTCGCTCCATATTAATACTTTCCGTTCGTAAGCTTTTATTTGGGGTTCTGTGGGAGTTGAGAAGCCCTTTTCTTCTTTGGCTTTTTGGATTGGACTTGAATAAGAAGAATCCTTTCGGCTCAGTATGAAGCGCTTAGAGCAGTAAATAAAGAATTGATAGCGCTCTATTGGGATCTCGGAAAGATGATTGTAGAGCGACAGGAGAAAGAAGGTTGGGGGAAATCTGTTGTTGAACGACTTGCCAAAGATCTTCAAAAGGAATTTCCTGGAATTAAGGGTTTTTCAGAACGGAATCTATGGAATGTGAGAAATTTTTACCTCACCTATAAGGATAGTAAAAAACTGCAACCATTGGTTGCAGAAATTAGCTGGACAAAAAATGTGCTTATCCATCAGGTAGAAAGCCGAGCTTATGAGAGATTCCTGCTGAACCAGACCAATTTCGACCAGACTTTACCAGAAACATACCGACCACAGGCAAAATTGGCGGTTAAAGACGAATATACATTTGATTTTCTGGAATTGGGCGAAGAGCATTCTGAAAGAGAACTTGAACTTGCTTTGATAAACAATATACGGGGATTTCTAATAGAGTTGGGAGGCTATTTTACCTTTATCGGGAATCAATACCGACTTGAAGTAGGCGGCGAGGAATTTTTTGTTGACCTTCTTCTGTATCACAGGAAATTGAGATGTCTGGTTGCGATTGAATTAAAAGTAGGCGAGTTCAAGCCGGAGTATGCGGGCAAAATGCAGTTTTATCTTTCGGTATTAAATGATACGGTAAGACTGGTGGAGGAGAACCCATCTATCGGGATTATCCTCTGTAAAGAGAAAAATCGGATTGTGGTTGAGTATGCTCTCAAGGATACTACCCAACCCATTGGGGTTTCTACCTATAGAATCACAACCACCTTGCCTGAGGAATTGCGAAAATACCTGCCTTCTGGTGAAGAGATAGCGAAAAGACTGGAGGGCGTGGAGCTATGAGTGAAGATGCATTAACAGAGCGGGCATCCATAGATACCACCTACCAGAACATAAGAGCGATATTAGAAAAAGCACGCAGCACTGCTTACCGTGCTGTTAATTTTGCTATGGTTCAGGCTTACTGGGAGGTAGGCAGAATCATCGTTGAGGAAGAGCAGAAAGGAGCCGAGAGGGCGGAATATGGGAAGGCACTGATTAAGGAGCTTTCCGTAAGGCTTACACGAGATTATGGGAAAGGGTTCAATCAAACAAATCTCTGGTATATGCGACAATTCTATTTGATTTTTAAGAATCCTCACGCACTGCGTGGAGAATTGACATGGACTCATTACCGCCTACTTTTGAAACTGGAGAAAGAGGAAGCAAGGGATTTTTACATGATTGAGGCGATTGAAAATCGCTGGAGCACGAGGGAACTGGAATGGCAGATAAATTCTCTTCTATACGAGCGGCTCGCATTGAGTAAAGACCGCGAAAAGGTTCTGGAACTATCAACAAAAGGGCAGGTAATACAGGAGCCAAAGGATATTATCAAAGACCCTTACGTGCTGGAATTCTTAGACTTGAAAGAGAGCCGGAATTTTCTTGAAAACGACCTTGAACAGGCACTTATTGATAAGCTGCAGCAATTTTTGCTGGAGTTGGGCAAAGGATTTTCTTTCGTAGCCCGGCAAAGACGAATTACTGTTGATGGTGACCATTATTACATAGACCTCGTATTTTACAATTACGTTTTGAAGTGCTTTGTGCTTATTGATTTGAAAGTTGGCAAACTGATCCATCGGGATATCGGGCAGATGGATTTTTATGTGCGCTACTTCGAGAAAGAGGAGAGACTGGAAGGGGATAACCCCACTATCGGGTTGATTCTTTGCAGTGATAAAAACGAGACGATGGTGAGGTATACGCTGCTTGAGGACAGTAAGCAGCTGTTCGCGTCTAAATATAAGTTGTATCTGCCGACAGAAGAGGAATTGAAAGCGGAATTAGAGCGAGAACGGAAGATGCTGGAGATGGAAAGGAGATTGGGAGGAAATAAGGGATGATGGGGAAGGTGAAGGAGGGATGGGAGAAGGTAAGGTTTTCGAACTTTGTGATTACTAATACTAAAATATCACTTGAAAAGGGTAAAGAATACCCATTCATAGAAATGGAAGAAATATCTCCCGGTAACAGATATGTTTCTTCTACGAGGAAAAGAATATTTAAAGGTGGTGGTTCAAAGTTTATGATGGGGGATGTCTTATTTGCCAGAATAACTCCTTCTCTGGAAAAGGGTAAAATCGCACAAGTAAAGGATACCGCCATTAAAGGTTTTGGGTCAACTGAATTTTTTGTTTTTAGACATAGAGAAGGAATTTCGGATAGTTCATTCATTTATTATTCGTCGTTTTCAGAGATGATTAGGAAGCCCGCAGAAAAATCTATGTTTGGTGCATCAGGGCGTCAAAGAGCTGATTTAAATGTAGTGCAAGATTTGGCTTCATCCCAAAACTAAGAAATAATCTTCAATAGCGTAACCTTCAGATTTTTACCAAAACATTCTTTTACCACAGAATGTGCATAAGAAATGATGCTTATTCAAAGTTATGCCATAGCATTTCAGTATGGGAAAGCCAAAGAAGAGAATTTCTCCGCGGGTCGCCAACCAGGTAAATCGGGACTTCGAGAGGCTTATCCTCCTGTCCATAATCGGTGCAGTAAGGGCAGCAAACGCCCCATGGGAATGCAATTCGTTCGGTCGTCCATGCTGGGATCCACGAATCGTCGCCATCTGTGTTTTCATGAAAGTATCGCTTTGTAAGACATACGACAGCATAGAAGCATACCTCAAGGCAAACACGCTCGTAGCGCAACGCCTCTGCATCGAACAACTGCCGGGACATAGTGTT
>JAGXOS010000096.1 GCA_023659775.1 Methanomicrobia archaeon LH_S14
ATGGAGACTGGAGTCGGCACGGTTAAGATAAGAGGCGTTGAAAAGGGCATACTAACCATAGGCAAGGAATGTGGGATAACAAAACCCTTACTTGACCCTGCTACGCTGCCTATTGGTGCAGGTGCAGGTTCCACATGCGCATGTGCGCTGGTATTCAAGTCGAAATGGGGCATCCCCTGCGGGTTAGGGATACACAACGCGCCTTCTGCATGGACGTGGATAAAGACGTACAGGAAGGAGCATTCGGAACATCCAGCTAGAGGCGTCTGGATAGGACCTGGAGCAGATGCGTTCAAGATGTGCGATATAGGCAGTAACGTAATTCCTGCTCTTTTGGGTAATGATTTCATCCTGTATGGACCAATAGAGCATGCGCCGACGGTATTCCCGCTAATAGGGATGGTAGACATGATCCTCGGCGAGGCAGCGCAAACAGAGCACGATCTTGAACTCATGGAACCTCATCCATACCTGACGATGTCGGCATAGGGGATGTTTATATTCTTTTTATCCCCTTTCTTATTTTTATTTTTTAAATTTTTATTTGTATTGTAATGGTAATTGTGGTGTACTACGTGTTCAAGGCGATCAAGCATATCATCGTAAATTCAATCCTCGGGTTGCTCGTTCTTTTACATCTATTAATGAGGATGTTCTGATAGGTCTGTTTTGAGCGTTCAAAGAATCAACTGTAGGAGAAACCGTTTTATTTACCGCAGGGGAATGAGATTGCGCTATTCGAAGCTGCCTACGAGAATAGACTCCCAGTTATGCTGAAAGGACCTACGGGAAGCGGCAAAACGAGATTAATCGAGTATATGGCGTGGAAATTAGGGCGGTCACTCTACACCGTTGCATGCCACGACGATTTAAGCGGGAATGACTTAACCGGGAGAGATATCATAAAAGGAGACGACGTAGAGTGGATTGACGGTCCTCTGCTTATGGCAGTAAAAAACGGAGCACGAAACAGCGTTTTGTGTGTATCGTGCTCGGATGGCCGGGTGAAGATTTAGAAACACAAATCGTGCAGCAAGAGACGGGTGTTGAACAGGATATTGCAAAAAAGCTGGTAAAAGCAGCGAATAAAATAAGGAATCTCGTTCATCAAGGACTCGAAGAAGGTGTTTCGACCAGGGAACTTGTCTATGCTGGCACATTGCTAAAAAGTGGCGTGCCGATGCGAGATGCGTTGTATTCAACGATGATCGAGCCGTTAACGCACGACAGTGACCTCAAAAGGAGTATAGAGGAGATACTTAAGAATTATTTTGACTTAGCGGTTTAGGGGTTTGGCGGTTTAGATACGTGACAAAATTCGCATCAATAGTTCTTTTGCGGCTCAAAGAGTTGAAGCTGCACAGGCAGCGGCGACTGATGCTGTGCGACCACTTTGGGGTCCAACAGTGTATCTATTAGTGCATCTGTCTCTCTAATTAATAACGGGGCATCGCGATGACGGTAGAACTCGTTAATCAATTCACTTATTCTTTGTCTGATCTCGTCTGGTAGAGCCAGTGGATTGATGACAGGTAAATTATCCAACTCGCGTGGCTCGACCTTGAGCGTGTTCCCGCCATAGGTTCGGCTGACAGAATGAAGCCGCGAAAGTGAGAACGTGCTGTTCAAGAGCACCCACAAGTGCTCTATGCAACCGGCTTTGACTACATAACTGTTTGGATAAAGAAGAGAGAACATATTAAGAGGTCGCACCCCTGCCTGGTTCAGGATAAAGCGCGGATTGCCTCTCGTGAGAATGGTGAAAAAGATTGCCGGAAGCTCGCGCTGTTCCATGAAGTACCATTGTTTTCGCGTCTGTACCAGACTGCGATTGTGATACCCCTTTGCTTCGCCTTCGGCGAGATAAGTGGAGAGAGCGGGATGACGATTCAGGTTTTCGCCGTTTAGATACAGCAGCCATACTCGCTTCCCTTCGCGTGAGAGTGCTTGCCATGCTTTTTCGTCCAGTACGATGTCCTGTATCTCGCGATTTCGTTGTATCGTGCGAACGACAAAAGGTCCAAGCGATCTCCGCTTGACCTCTTGCGTAGATAAAGCAAAGAACTCATTTGCACCTGTGGCAATTCCGCGCATGACTTTCGCCAGTGCCTTAAGAGGAACGACCAGACCATTTTGCTCCCATTTTTTGATTTCGGGTGAAAAAGCAGCAATCCCGGACCATTTAGGTATGTTCAAGAGCTCATTTTGCGGCTGGATGACGAGAGAACCGAAAGGCAACTTTCGACTTTCGCGAGCGTCCAGACACGATAAGAGTTCATCAGTGGTCGACACAGCTTTCAGCGTCACGTGGCGTACCAAGTTGTCTTTCTCATATCCTTTCCTGAATAATAAAATAGAAGCCATATCGTTCTGTCTGATTGAGCGCACGGATGACAATTTCTTCTGACCAGCGACCTTGCGCCCAGCGCATCAAAAAGTCGCTGCCGCGCAGTCTCCGGGGGTTGATGATAAAATCAATCTCGTCTGGCGATGGATGGACTGCACCGCCAATCTCCCATATCAGTTCGCTCGTAGGTAGTTGAAGATACAGATTGAAATAATCCAATTGACCTGGTTTAGAGTTAGATGTACCGACGCATTGATTCTTCGCCTCTTTTTGCATTTCACTCTCCCTGTTCTTGTATTTATGTTTTCAACGAATAATACTGTGTAATCAAGAGACAGGTGTTGAGCAAGACACTGCAAAAAGGCAGGTAAAAGCAGTGAATAAAATAACATTGTCTGATTAACCGCAGAGTTCATGGAGGACGCAGAGGATGTAGGTTTAGGGGTTTAGGTTTTAGGGTGGCTACTAATTACCAGACAACTAATTTTCTCTGCGAACTCAGCGTTCTCTGCGGTGAATTTGAATTTTCACCTTTTACTCCCATGTTATTTCCCGTATTACTGATAATGTCTTCTCCGCTTCATCAAACGATTTAACTCTGTACTTTACTTTGCCCCCATCCATAGATGTCATTCTCTCAAGGTTTCTTTCTGCCTCAGTGTCAGAAGATGCTATTTTCTCCTCCGGTGCTACTTCCTCCTCTTCGCTGCCGTATATCGCTACTTTCCATCTCTTTGCAAGTTCCAGTTTTATTACCTCCTCAATGCTCAAAAGCTCACCTTCTTTTATTTCCATCTTGCTTTCACCTTCTTTTATTTTCTTTTAAAAAAACTTTTTCTCTTTATAAAATTTATTCTTTTTGGATAAAAAATTAGCTATGAATAACAAAATCTATATACTGTATCACGGCTCGTTTGGGGAACTGGTAACCGAGCATTTAGCTATGAGCGAGCTTGCCGAGCAGATAGTGAGTTTATACGACCTGAAAGTCGCATCAGTATCGCTTGACGATCCGGAAAACGACATGCCGGAGGACATCCCGCTGCCCGAGTGTGACCTTCTACTGGTACTTACTATACTCCCGAAGGCAGGCGACCTCGTGCCAATCATAGTGGAAAGAACAGGAGCAAAGGCCGTCCTCTGGCCTATCGAAGACCCGAACTTGATACCCGAGGGTAGATATTCGATTGAAGAAGAGCTCAAAAAGAAGGGGATACACGTGGAATTCCCTGAACCTCTTTGTTCACTGGAGACGAGTGAGAATGAACTGGTCAATTCTTTTGTTGAACATTTTGGAAAGCCAAAGTTTGAACTTAAGGTCAATGAGAAGAACAAAGTAATCGAAGGGGTAAAGGTAATTCGAGATACCCCTTGCGGCACGGCTTCAAAAATTTCCGAGAAACTTGTGGGAATGTCGTATAAAGATATGAAATCGTTTGAGGATGCGGTTGCGCAGATGCACGATAACGAGTGTGTGGCTTACATGGGTCCGGAAAGACCGATAATGCAGCAAGCCGGTAGATTACTTGTGGATGCGATAAAAGAGGCTTTGTAACTAAATACAAAAAAATCAAATCAGAGATATATTAAATTAAAACTATGGGGGATGCCAATATCTCTCAAAAGCCCATTCTGTTATATAGTGTACCATATTTTCCCTGAACTTTTTAAGTAACTGATCTTTCTTCGTTTGATCACGCATCCCTAAAAAATCAATATACCGTTCGATAATCACTTGTAAATTCTGCGGATATATCTCGTTAGCAATCTTTTCAACATCACCGAAAGTTGGGATAATACCCTTCTTTATTACCTCATCTTTACATTTAGTGATAAACTTCTCAATAAATTGAAAGGGGTTCCAGTTTAAGTGGTCTTTCATAGTCATAAGACCACCTCTACCTGAGGCT
>JAGXOS010000097.1 GCA_023659775.1 Methanomicrobia archaeon LH_S14
AACATCAATTGTTTCAATCCCAAAAACCCCGGTCAAATTCATTTCCGGTTTTAACTTAAGAATTTAAGAGTAGAGTGACATAACTTACCTTCCTTTTCTTATTGCCTATTATTCCCGTTATCTTAAAATAACCACCACTTCCAATAGAGGGTATGAACACAAAAGCTGTGGGTACGATTGTAAAAAAGTCCCTCAACAGACCTGCAACAATAAAAACGACTGCAGATGAGATTGTTGTTAAGTTTGACTATTTCAGTGAGTGTAATGCACTTAAAGAGTATTGTGATAAGATAAATCAGTCAAACCTGGAAATTAGCGAAGCATTTTGATCAAACTTTCTTAAAGTTTGATGGTTCAAGGATAAGATAAGGTTCTGCGGTTTGAATTCGAGACCGAGGAGGAGTTCAAAAAGCAGAAATCTTTTTTGTTCGCTGGATAAATGGATGCAACAATTGATGTTCCTAACGATTCCCAACTTACATCCTCAGGTTCAATACCCCAAAACTCTGCGTGGCCCTTACTCCACTTTCTGCTATACTCAAAAGCAGATTAGGATGCAATATTAGCTTTACAGAATAAATTTTATCTTCCCACTCCGCTAAAGATGGGTCCTTTTTACAATGAGCAAATAGCATTACATCATTGAGTAAAAGAATGCCCACAATAAGCCTGTACTTTTCTTTGGATCGTGGATATAGGGAGCCTCTGAAGGTGTTAAGCAAATCTTCTATCACCTCATCTTTTCGCTCGGGATAACTTTCTCTGATAATATCAATCCATTTTTTAGAGTACCTAATCTGATCTTTTGAGATACTTATTGAGTCTTCGTTTGGATCTATTATATTTGAAGTGGACATATCATTTTTCATCATTTTTTACCTCCCAAGGAGGTTCGGAATTTTATATAGCCTCGGGATATCTGAACTCAATGTCGAATATACTTTCCCTGAGCAAACTTCCTCCATCCTCAAAAAGCCCCCTATTCATGCTTTTTATCCCTTCCCCTTATTAGCCTTCCACATCTTTTACTATGACAAATCATAATATAAATATATCGTAAAAAACAGAAATGCACAAACTATTCTCCTCTTTTGCAACCCCGGTCCAAAAAGCCATTCAGGAAAAGGGCTTTTCAGTTCCTACCGAACCCCAAATCAAAGCTATCCCTTCCATAGTAGAAGGAAAGAACGTATTATTAATTGCGCCAACCGCAACAGGAAAGACCGAAGCGGCACTTTTACCCGTTTTAGACGCATTAATCAAAACAGAGCGAAAATTAGCTGGAATAAAAGTCCTTTATCTAACACCGCTGAAGGCTCTGAACCGAGACATGCTTGAGCGATTACAATGGTGGTGTAAAAGGCTTGACCTGAGGTTGGGAGTGCGGCATGGCGACACATCTGCGAGGGAAAGGAAAGCTCAGGCAATGGTTCCACCTGATATCTTGATTACAACACCGGAAACTTTACAGGCGATATTACCAGGTAGGGTTATGCGTCAACACCTCGTATGCGTCAAATGGGTAGTCGTAGATGAAGTGCATGAACTTGCCTGTGATAAGCGAGGCTCACAATTAGCACTTGCTTTGGAACGGCTTCGGTACCTGAAGAATGGCGATTTCCAGGTCATCGGCTTATCGGCCACCATTGGCTCGCCTGATAGAGTGGCAAAATTTTTGGTCGGGGCAAGACGTGACTGCGAGATAATCAACGTTCCTGTATCACGATCAATGCAGGTGGAAGTCTATTATCCAAAAGCCGATTCGCAGGATTATAAACTGGCAGGGGAGCTTTATACCTATCCGGAAGTCGCCGCTCGGTTAAGGTTGATGAAAAAGCTCGTCGAGCAGCATAAATCCACCCTGATATTCACAAATACTCGCTCGATAACCGAAATTCTCGGTAGCAGGTTCCGAGTTTGGGATTTAAACTTCCTCGTGGGTGTTCATCATGGGTCGCTGTCCAAACCTTCGAGAATTAACGTTGAAAAGGGTATTAAAGAAGGCAAGCTTCATGGCATTATCTGCACAAGTTCCTTAGAACTGGGAATAGACATCGGAAGGTTGGATTTTGTTATTCAGTATAACTCACCGAGACAGGTCACCAGGCTCCTTCAGCGTGTGGGTAGAAGCGGTCATAGAATCGGAGGTATTGCAAATGGTGCGATAGTGGTTCAGGATTCCGATGATGCCTTAGAGGCTTTAGTAATCTGTCGTCGTTCCCTCGCAGAAGATTTAGAGCCAGCGGATATACCACAGAAACCGCTTGACGTGTTGGCACATCAAATAGCGGGTTTGCTTCTGGCAAAAAGGAGATGGAGCTTTGAAGAAGCTCTGAACCTGATAAAAAAATCATATCCGTATCGAGACCTCGAGGAGCATGAATTAGTCACTGTTTTAAACTACATGCATTCTCGAATCCCAAGGCTCGTTTGGTTCTCAGCCGAAGATAAAGTATTTCTTAGACCTACCCGAATAAAACCTCTTTACAGCTATTATTTCGAGCATTTGTCAATGATTCCTGAAGAAAGACATTCTCTGGTCATTGAGGAAGAAAGAGATAATCCGGTAGGCGTTTTAGACGAAGCTTTTGTTGCTGAATATGGCAATCCCGGGAACAAGTTCATAGAAGGTGGTCGTGTATGGAAAATACTGCACCTGTATGGCGATAGGATATATGTAAAGTACGAGGATGACCCGACGGGTTCCATCCCAAGCTGGGTTGGAGAAGAGATTCCAGTTCCTTATGCCGTTGCAGAAGAGGTAGGAAAACTCCGTGGATTTGTGGAAAAAGAGCTTGAAACAGGTAGCGGTGTTGAAGGAATAGAGATAGGAAGAGAACTCATAAAGAAATATCCTTGCAGCGAGGAGACCATCACCAGAGCTTTAGACGAAGTTGTCCAGCAGGTGAAAAGGGGTTATCCTGTGCCGACTGACAAGCTATTGACACTTGAAATATGGAATGAATATATAATCCTACACTGCTCGTTTGGGCTTCTTGCAAATAGAACTTTAGCCATGCTCTTAGCTACTGTAATATCCGACAGGATAGGTGCTCCTGTGGGCGTGCAGCAAGACCCTTACCGGATAATGCTTAGAACAGAAGAAACGGAATTGGAGCCAGAAGATGTCGAAGAGATTATCCTTGGTTTATCGGCGGAATCAATTGAAAAGCTCGCATTGAAAGCATTAGTCCGAAGCAGGTTATTTAAACGGAGGTTTATCCATGCGGCAAGGAGATTCGGAGCTTTAGCCAAGGATGCATCACTGAGCGACCTTGACCTGGATAACCTGATAAGAGGATTTGAGGGCTCTGCGGTATTTGATGAAGCCATTAGAGAATCCCAGGATAAGGATGTAGATGTAAACCAGACTGCAAGACTTTTAAAGCGGATAAACGAGGGTGAGCTAAAAATCGTAGTAATAAAAGGCGATGAGGTCAGTCCTATTGCAGGGATTGTCGAAGTAATAAAAAGGGGATACGAGCTAATCCCCCCGGAGAGGATGCATCGGGTCATAATAAAATACGTGAAGGCAAGGTTGTTAGATGAATCCTTGACTTTTGTATGCACGAATTGCTGGCGGTATGTAGAGGTAAAGAGAATAAATGATGTGGAAACGGAAAAGATTCAATGTCCGGAATGCGAATCGAACAGGATAGGTGCGTTAAAAGCGGATGAGAACGAGGTCCGGAAGGAAATACGCAAAGGTAAAAGTAAAAGTAAAAGTAAAAAAGAAAGTGAGCTATTTAGCGATGCGATTAAATCCGCAGAGTTGATTTCAACCTACGGGAAGGCGGCTTTACTTGCATTGGCTGGAAAAGGTCTTAAAGTTAGTGATGCAACTGAGATTCTGAAAAAGGAAAGTGCGGTAAACGAACACCTCGTGGAACTCATAATCGAATCGGAAAAGGAGGTTTTGAAACGCAGATTTTATAGACGGAAGACTAGAATCAAGAGCAGCGGTTTAGTTTGTTAGTGGAGTTAGAATTTATCCTGGAGTAAAAGGAGGACAGCATTTTTGAAAGTTTCGTTATTATTGAAGATAAACTATTAAAGCCGTTTTCTTGGACAAAACCCAATTTATGTGCGATAATTATTTGTGTCTCCAACTCCGCGCAAGAACTCCGAGCAATGGATAGAAATTGCTTAGGGGACGTCACAGAATAAGTGTGCCAAGTTCATGACGGTGGATAGATAGTATAGTTCCATTCTCCATGGAAGTCATCGCGTTTAATGTTGACTGC
>JAGXOS010000098.1 GCA_023659775.1 Methanomicrobia archaeon LH_S14
CTTTTCTTCCATTTTTTCCCCTCCTCTTTTACTTATCTCATTTTTCCCCTTTTTAAATGAAAACAATTGCGATAGAAATTTATTAATGTAATAGGATAGACTATGAACGTAAAAAAAACATGGTATTAATAAAACCCTTCAAAGCGACGATACTGAACCCGAAACTGGAAAACAGAGCTGAACTGGTTTGCCCGGTTTACGATACCATTGACGCACCTCTTTACGAGAAGTATGCATCAAGGAAAAACAGTGTCATTCATTTTACCACGAGAAAAGAGGGTGTAGAGGGAAAAGAATTTGTGAATTATGCAAAAACGTGTTTAGAGCGTTTTTTCACCGATGGGATTTTAATTGTGCATGAAAAACCCTCTTTCTACATCTATGGAGTCCGATACAGACTATCGGGAGAAATTATGGAACAAATCCCGGAGGAAGAGAGAAGAGAGACTTATTTCGCTTTTGGATTGATAGCACTGGTGAAAGTCGAGAAACTCAATGAACAGGACATATTAGGGCATGAAAAGACATTTGAGGCGAATACGTTGGAGCGATACAGGCTGATGAAAGAATGCCGAATGAATTTCTCACCAATTGTCGCGGAATATAACATGCCAGACCACGATATAAACCGTATTTTCGAGGATTATCTTGGTTTTGGGAGACCGGATTTGAAGATAGAAGAGCATAGAAAACCAATTGTGGATGTCGTATTAAATGGTGCACGCCATTTGCTCTGGGAAGTTTCGGATGCAGAAATTATTGGCAAGATTCAAGAGCTATTGAAGGGCAAAAGAATTCTCATTCTCGATGGACATCACAGATACACCGCTTCTTATCGGTTGAGTAGAGATAAAGAGGATGGAACGGCGTATACGCTGATGATGCTCTTAGAAGGAGGTGATAGAGCGCTTTTATTGCTGCCCTGGCACAGATGTGTGAAAAAGTGTCGCATGGAAGATTTATGGGCGAGGATAGAAGAAAGTTTTGTTGTAGGACGCTGCGGGGATGGGAGCGCGTTAAAAACCATCTATTCAAAGCTCAATGAATGTAACGATGAATTTGATGTCAGATTATGCATGTACGACGGAGAGAAATTCTATTTGCTGCGAGCAGATGAGCGGAGAATAAGGAAATTGGCGGAGGAAAGAGGCGAGCGAGTTGGGCTGGATGTAATAAGTTTGCATGAATGGCTTATTGAACCCGCGCTTATTGGGAAACCCGAGGAAGACATTGTTTTCACTGCCAGTCCAAGAGATGCGATCGAAAAAGTAGATACAGGAGCTTGCAGGGTTGCATTTTTCCTTAAACCGCTGCGGATAACCGATGTGGAACACAAGGCACGGGTGGAGAAGAAAGGATTCCCGCAGAAGTCCACGTTATTCCTGCCAAAGGTTGCCGAGGGTGTTGTGATGTGGCGGTTCGGGTTTTAAAGTCAACCACAAGATTACACAGATTATCACAAAAAACTTTTTTCAAAGTTTGTTTTGGATTTGGTGCTCGGAGTTTGTGATTTAATGTTTTATATCGCTTCTGAGTGTTAAATATATTTATGCCGCTTAATTCTAATCAGACACTTACAAAAGTAGTTATAATCGCGGCAATCTGTGTTTTTAGCACGCAATTTGGTGTTACAGTGATTGCACCGCTGCTTGGATGGTGGAAGGAGAGCTTAGGGGCTTCATTCCTCGTAACCACTTTGATTTTCTCCGCTTTTACCATCGTAAGCACACCACTTAGTATCCCTGGTGGTATTATTTCAGATAAATTAGGGAGAAAGCCATTGGTCGCAGCAGGGCTTTTGCTTTACGCTCTCGCATCCTTCCTTTTTCCATTTTCAAGCAGCACTTACGACTGGATATTTGTAAGAGCATTACAGGGAGCAGGAGCAGGCTTGTTCTTCCCTGCGGTCACTGCTTTGCTCTCGGAGGTTACGAGTTACGAGGAGCGAGGACACGCGCTTAGCGTGTACAACATCGGTTTGGGTGCGGGTTTAGCGTTGGGTCCCGTTTCAGGAGGCATTCTGTTCGACATTTATGGCATATTCGTGCCTTTTTTCCTCTGTGTTGCCTTTGCACTTCTAAGCGTGATATTGGTGCTACTCTTTGTTCAAGAGCCGAAAGTAAGGTTAAAGAGAGAAGGAAAGGGATTATCGTTAAGTGAGAGAGGAAGTAAAGCACTGACGCTTTCTTGTGTGGTGATATTTTTTGGTATAGGGGTTGCAGCCATTATGGGTGCTCTGTTCTCTCCTTTTGCTACTGAAGACCTCGAACTTCCAACTGGAATAGCAATCCATGCTACGGGTATCATTGGAATAATCCTTTCCGCGATGTTTGCAGTGTTCGCAATACTGCAAACAGGTTTTAACAGGCTGATGAGGCGCATAGGCGAAATCATTCTCTCGATTGCCGGATTGTTCTTGTGTGCCTGCGGCTTGATCGTGCTTTATTTCGCAACCAGCCTCCCGGAACTTTTTATAATGAGCGGTTTTCTTGGTGCGGGTCTGGGTGCGATTTCGCTTGGCACGTTAACGCTGGCGTCGAAAGCAGCGGGAGAAGGAGAAAGAGAACAAGAAATGAAAGGAAAAGTGATGGGTATTTATTATACGGTATTTTACGCAGGTCTCGGTGGTATTCCGCTTGTATGTGGTGCGATCTCGGATATTTTCGGTGCAAGATTGCTGTTCCTGGCGTATGCGGTGCTTTTATTCGTGTTGATGGTTGTGGTGTGGAGGGTTGGGCTTTTCTCCGCTGGAGAAGTTAAAGCGAGGATAGAGACATAAATTAGGGTTACCTAAATGTTTAAATTAGATTTAAACAAACTGTGAGCGACAGGAAACTTGCAAAAGCATACAAACGATATTTTGAAGAGACTTACGAGAAACGCACAGGCAAAAAAGTCAAATTCCTCGACGAAGTCATCACATCCAGGAGGAAGCACATCTCAGTCAGAGACGTCAAAAAAGACTATCCAGAGATATACCAAAAGCTGATTGAAAAAAGTTATACGAGAAAACAGAATTGACAGAGACAAAGTATACAAGCATCAGTAAAAAAATGTTCAATGGCTAAAGATATGAAAAGGGTTGAAGAGACCGCGGAATTCGTGGAAGTCTACGAAAGAGAACTCAAATACCCTCCGGAGCCTGCGCAATCTTTATTAACGCCTCTCTCTCCAAAAAATGCAGTTCACCCGGAACGACAAGCACATGCGGAAGTTCACCGAATTCATAGCTTTTCAACGTATCCAAATAATCTGCTTTCACTACCGGCTTATCCGACCCTGCCCTCGCTATACCAACAATTATTGACTTTTTCAGCACTTCCCCTTTCCTTTTTTCCTCTACCGCTTCCAGCAGTCTTAACGCATCATTTATACGCATCGAAATATCGAGATAGAGCAGAGTATGCAATCCTCGCTCTTTGTTTGCTATTATCGTGTCGTAGGGCACTTCTGATATAACATCTTTGTATGGTGGAGCGACCGTTGCGGATTTACCAAACTTGTAACTTTGCAGCCCACATAATCCGGCAACCGCAGACGAAATAGAAGGTGCATGTATTATCCTCGTCTCTATTCCTATATCTATCGCTCTAAGCCGCAAATCAACGTGCGTAGTTGCAATCATTGCATCCCCTCCGCTGAGTAAAACCATTTTTTTGTTCTTTGCGAGCTTCAAAATCCCTTCTTCTGCATTTTCCTCTATGTCCCCTCGCTCAAGCACAGAAATTCGTTTGCCATACACCTCTTCCATCTTTTCTACCGTTTTTCCGCCTAAAGGAGAGGTATAAAATTCTGCATACACGACATCCGCATCTCTTATTGCTTCTAACCCCTTCAAGGTTATGTCCTTCTCGTCGTATAACCCGAGACCTACGAAAGTGAGCATAAACAAACTTTTCTTTTTGAAAAAGAAAAGTTTCAATGACCGAAAAAATTATAAGAGACTTAGTTCAAGAATAAACACGTACCAAATTATCTTGAAGAAATGAAAAAGAATTTAACAAATATAGGCTTAGCAGCGATTCTGGTGATTGCAGTATTTGCAGCGATGATAGGTATTGCGAGTGCACAGACCTACTACAATGAAATTGGTGAGTACATAGAAGGTACAAAAACGTTTCAGTAAATACATCAGATGCTTTTAACAGGTCGCTTATTAACGTTCCGCTGACTTTTCAGATAAACAACACACAGAATGCAACTGCAGCTAATTTCAGTGTTGATAACCAATCGG
>JAGXOS010000099.1 GCA_023659775.1 Methanomicrobia archaeon LH_S14
TCGTAATAAAAAATGTTATATATAATCAAGAGAAAAGTTAATAACATAAAGGTGTCTGAGTGTCCCACCTTCGCTCGAAACTCAACCATTACGAGGTGCACTAATAACTATGGTCCCTACCAATTCCCGGAGAAGTTAATTCCAAAGGCAATAATAAGGGCTAAGTTAAACATGAAAATACCAATTTACGGAACTGGGAAGAATGTGAGGGATTGGATTTATGTTCTGGATCACTGCGAAGCAATAAATTTTGTCCTGGAGAGAGGAGAAAGGGGGGAGATTTATAATGTCTCAAGTGGTGAAGAGAAAACAAACTTAGAGGCAGTTTCAGAGATTTTGAGAATTATAGATAAGCCTGATTTAATAGAATTTGTGGAAGACAGACCGGGGCATGACGTCAGGTATAGCTTGGATTCTTCTAAGATTAAAATGTTGGGCTGGAAGCCAAAGTATGGATTTGAAGAGGGATTAAAAGAGACGGTTGAGTGGTATCTGGAGAACGAATGGTGGTGGCAACATTTAGCTGATGAAAAGATTTTGCATCCAACACCATGGAAACTGAAGTGGTAATCTTATAGAGGTGATCAAAATGCCTTTCGAGTTTAAAAAGTTGGAAATTCCGGATGTTATCCTGATAAAAACAAAGGTCTTTGAGGATGAGCGAGGATTTTTCATGGAAACATATAAAAAAGAAGATTTTGAAGAAAAAGCGGGAATAAAAGGTGAATTCATTCAGGACAACCACTCAAAATCGAAGAAAGGCGTATTAAGAGGCTTGCATTTTCAAAGAGAGCCTTATGCTCAGGCTAAAATAGTTCGATGCATTAGAGGTGAAATTTATGACGTTGCAGTTGATTTAAGAAAGAACTCGCTAACGTTTGGTAAATATGCTGGTGTTAATCTTTCAGAATACAACAAGTATCAACTTTACATTCCCGGAGGCTGTGCGCATGGATTTTTAGTATTGAGTGAAGCTGCTGAAGTCATTTATAAAGCTGACAACGTTTACGCTCCAGACCACGAAGGAGGATTAATCTGGAACGATCCCGATGTGAATATTCCATGGCCAAGTGATCATCCTATCCTCTCAGAAAAGGACCGGGAGTTGCCTACGCTAATCGAGAATAAATAACCACAAGATTTCACGAGGCAGCCACAAGAAAATCACCCAACAAAGTATATCTCAGCGATGACAATCGGTGATGCGTAAAGTTGGGCATTGCTTTCAACGACCTCTTTTACCTCTTCTCCCTTCTTCGTACCCATGAAATATTCTATCCATGCAAACGAATCAATCAGCATTTATCTATATCCTATCCCCATGGTCCCTCAGGTCTGATATATCCGTCTTTTCCATTGTTCCAAAAAGACTTTTTTTCTCTTTGAACAGAGCATTATATAAGATTTCGTTTATCTTTTCTGACACCCCTTCTTCACCCGTTTCTTTTTTTAATGCTTGATATATTTCTTCCCTTAATTCAATCGATTTGCGAACATACATTGTTTTTTCACCCTCACATTAATAAAGGGCGAGCATATATAAAAATTTCTGTATTTTGTTTTTTGTTGTACTTTAGCTGAGGTAAAAATGAAAGTGGCAATCATAGGTGCGAATGGCCAATTGGGGAGCGATTTAGTGGGAGTTTTTAAAGAGGAAGCGATACCCTTGACTCATCGAGATCTCGATGTTACCGAACCAGAAAGCGTGGGGATTTTGAAAGATCTGATGCCTGATGTGGTTATTAACACCGCCGCTTATGTGCGGGTTGACGATGCTGAAGTTGAGGTTGAAAAGGCATTTCAAGTCAATGCGATTGGCGCTTTGAATGTTGCACAAGTGTGTAATGATATAAATGCTGTAAACATTTACATCAGCACGGATTATGTCTTTGATGGCACAAAAGGAGCGCCCTACGGGGAGGAAGATGTTCCCAGCCCGATCAACGTTTACGGGTTGAGCAAATACGCGGGAGAGGTTTTTACAAGAAACTTTTCTTTATGTGGGGCTCCGCCCCACGACCCCGCAAGCCCTGTAAGGGCTTTAAAGAAAACTTTACCAAAGAAATATTATGTTATTCGGTCATCAGGTTTGTATGGCAAAGCAGGTGCAAGAGGGAAGGGAGGAAACTTTGTGGAGTTCATGATCCAGAAAGCAAGAAGTGGAGAGGAGTTAAAAGTGGTTGATGACCAGTTCATGAGTCCAACGTACACAATGGATGTTGCGGTAATGTTGAAGAAGTTTTTAGAGGTTAAACCTGAATTTGGGATTTACCATATAGTTAACGAAGGTTATTGTAACTGGTATGACTTTACGACTGAGATTTTCAATATCTTAGGTTGGGATGCCAAAATTCAAATAACGCCTATAAAGTCGAGTGAGTTAAAGAGGTTAGCGAGAAGACCTATCTTTTCTGCGTTGTGGAATAAAAAGCTTGACGAGCTTGGATTGAGAATGAGAAATTGGAAGGAAGCTTTGAAAGAGTATCTGATGGAAGAGAAGATGGGTAGATGAGTGGAGGGGAGAGGGCTAAAGGCGAGAGGCTAAGGGCGAAGGGGACGAGGCGAAAGGGTAATGGGAAAAGGGTAAAGACCTTGCTGTTTACATCCAAAAAGAAACTTTTAAGTTTAAGAAGATAGAGAAAGGATGTGTAGAAATATCAAGTCTGGAATGCTCTCAAATTCAAAATTGATTTTGATTTGATCTCGGCACGGTCGAAAACCTTTTGCCCTTAGCCATTTATTTGCCTTTCAGCCTTTCCCCAAAGATAATATGAGCACCGCCCAGCGAATCGCGAAGAACACAGGCGTATTGCCTATCTCGCAGATTGCAAGCTACATCTTAGGCTTCTTCTTCTTCATGTATCAAACTTTAAGAAAGTTTGATCAAAACGCTGCGCAGCAAACTTTTGAAAAAAGTTTGATCAAAACGCTGCGTTGTTCTTTTGCGCTTGCTTTTACCGGTATATTCGGCGTCTTCTCAGATTTGGGTTTTCTCTAACCTGTTCAACTCGGTATTTCAGGCTTATGAGAAGATGGAATATCAATCGGTTGGACATATTTTGAATTTTGAATTTTGAATAGCCCAAAGCTTTAAGTTATCGTATAAAAAATAGTATAATGGTAAGTTAAGGAGGCGAACAAAATGGAAAGTGAATATGTGAGGTGGATGAAAGAGTTTGAAAGGAATCAGAGGTGGTTTATAGATGATTTTGAGCGTATTTTGAGAGAGTATAGGGATAAATTTGTTGCCGTGTGGAACCAGAAAGTGATAGACGCAGATACAGACTTGGAAAAGTTGTCAGAGAGTGTTAAGGAGAAAACAAGGAGTGCTAAGGGTGTTTACGTAGGATATGTTAGCGAAAAGCCAATTGAAATGATACTATGATAGATTGAGTAAGTCAGAGCAGGATATGAGTGGGATCGGGGGATCTGTTGAAACTTACGTAATAGAGGATTCTATTCTTCTTTTTGGCGAGAATAGCATAAAAATACCGGTATTTGTACTCAGGCATCCACTTGAGACAATGAATAAGGGAGAGAGGATAAAGATAAAGATACTCAGGTTCCCATCAATATTGGGCAGAGATGTCATAAATAAATTTAGATTGATCTTCGATAAAGAGTTATCTGCAATTGGTCGCTTAGATAAGGAGTGGAACTGAAATGAAAACCAGTACACAATTATCCTTTACTTTCTATAAACAAGAACGGAATATTGAAGAACTTGTGCCCTCCACAGATCAAGAGATAGACCATTTAAACCTACAGCCAGATTCCAGATTTCAAGAGAGATATAAATTGCACCAATATTGGGCGAGAAAGCCCTGGTATATAGTTAAAAGGTGCATCGAACATTTTACCAAAGAGGGAGATATAATTTTGGATCCTTTCGTTGGGAGTGGTGTTACAGCGTGTGAATCTTTAATTGCTAAAAGAAAGGTGGTGGCAATAGATTTAAACCCAATATCTGCACTCATTACAAAAGTTACCTGTTACTCTCCCATTGATTTAAATTATCTAAAAGTTACTTTCGACAAGATTAGAGAAAATATTCGCGATACTCTTTCTTCCTTATACGATACAAAGTGCCCTAAATGTGGGCGAGGAGCAACTGTAATAAATACTCTCTGGAGAAATTCCGAGCCTTACGCTATTTTTTATAATTGTAAGCATTGTAAGGATAGTAG
>JAGXOS010000009.1 GCA_023659775.1 Methanomicrobia archaeon LH_S14
TTTATGCCCTTCACCATAACCATAATTATAAACTAAAAAGAAATAAATATAATCACTTTATAAACATTTCGATACTTAATTTTTACAAATGAGGGAAACAAAGCTGAAGAAAAAGGACAAATGCATCCTGAATGCGCTACTTGAGAACGGGCGGCTATCTTACTCGGAGCTGAGTAGAAGGTGCGGGATAAGCCGGCAGGTGGCTTTTGTGCGATTGAAGAAGCTATTGGAGGATGGCGTTGCAAAAGGCTTTTCGGTCCGTTTGGACGTAGATAAGCTCGGGTTCGCATTCAACGCGTATGTCCTGCTCATAGCAAAACCCGAAGAGCAACTGAGGACGGAACTCGAGGAGTTCTTGAGCAACAGTAAAAATGTGAGGAAAATTCAACTCCTCTTCGGCGGGTTTGACTTCTTCCTGGAGCTTCTTTTCCGCGATAAGGATGAGATGACGGAATTTTTAAGGACAATGCAGTCTTTTGGCGCTGTCGAGCGGACTGAAACATTTATCGTGTATCAAACGATAAAGGATAAATCAGAAGACCTGCTTTTGGAGTGTTTAAAAGAGGAGGAATGAAGCGTAAGTGGTAAACATAGTAACAAATTGCAATTAATAAACCACGAGATTTCACGAGATTAACACAAGAAATAACGGTTAATGGGGGATAAAATTACCGATGAACCACGGAAAAATGTTTTCTATTATTGTTCTCTCGTGAAAATCCGTGTAATCTCGTGGTTATAAAAAACGCTTATGAAGATACTATTAGCAACCGGAAGAAAAGCAGAGGCGATGGTAAAGGATGCAGTAAGAATTTCGACGAATTCGCCGTCGAAGTGCGATGTTCTTACACAGGGACTGGGTATTGCCGCTTTTTCCACGCCTGAATCGTTAAAAAAAGCGCTTAAAAAACATTTTAGTTCTGAAAAAGAGTATGACCTCATTTTAGTTTCTGGACTTTGCAAAGCGGATTTCAGCTACCTGGAGAAGGAGATAGGCACAACAATCAGGTTGGGACCCCGGCATGCATACGACATCGGTGAGGCGTTACAATTCGTAGAAGAGCTGGAATACTCTTCGCGTGTTCCCGCTGACGTGTTTCTGGCGGAGAAGCGAAGAGAAAATGCGCGGGAACAGTTATCGGAATTGGAACGCAGCATAAAGGGGAAATTCAGCATAAAGGGAGTGAAGATAGGAGGGGGCGCAAGGATGAAGGTGTGTGCGGAAATCGTGGATGCCACGCAGATGAACGAGCAGGAGATACATCGAAAAATGAGATACTTCATTGAGAACGGTGCGGACATTATTGATATTGGCGTTCACATCGGAGCAAAACAGGAAGAAGTAAAAAAAGCGGTAAAAACGGCTCGGGCTTTTGCACCCGACGTCCCTATTTCTGTTGATACCCTGGATGCCGAACTAATACGTACAGGCATAGAAACCGGTGCGGATATGGTGCTCAGCGCGAACAAAGGAAACATTGCGAAAGTGGGAGACGAGATAGGGAGAAATAAGATAGCAGCAGTTGTAATTCCCGATTTTGACGCATCTGACAAAAACGAGAGTTTATGTGCAAACGTGAAAATGGCGGAGGAACACGGCATAAAGCGTATAATCGCAGACCCCGTATTGAATGCTGTTGGATACGGAATTGCAGAATCATTATACAACTATTATCTGTTCAGGTTGCAAGATAAGAGCACACCTCTTTTCTTTGGCGTTGGAAACGTCATGGAGCTGATGGATGCGGATTCGGTAGGCGTAAACGCAACCTTAGCGGGTATAGCGTCTGAATTGAGTGCGGACATTCTTTTTACGCCCGAATACAGTGATAAAGCGAGGGGAAGCATAAGGGAGTTGAGGATAGCGTCAGAGATGATGGCACTCGCAAAAGCACGTAAAAGCAGTCCTAAGGACCTTGGGCTCACGCTATTGATATTGAAAGAGAAGCGAAGAAAACCCGTCGCCCAAATTCAAAATAGAGATAAGGGTATGGATAAGGATACAGATTCAAAACTTGTGGTTGCAAAAGGGGATACGAAGTGGAGACTTGACCCAAAAGGGTGCTTTAGAATCGGTATTTGTGAAGTAGAAGCAGGAGATGAAGGAGATAGAGATAGAAGAATATATGCGGAACATTTGCCTACCGGGAAGCGAATAATAGGGGAAACGGCAAAGGAGGTGATGGATACGATCTTACGTTTGGATATGGTTTCGGTGCTTGAGCATGCATCGTATTTGAGTATCGAATTGACAAATGCCGAGCTCGCACTGCGATTGAATCGAGGTTATGAACAGGACGAGGAACTGTTTTAAACCTTTTCTTGTGTGGGGTTCCACCCCACGACCCCGCAAGCCCTGTAAAGGCTTATAGAAAAGCTTTACCAGAAGAATTTGTTTGTTTTTTAGCACATGCATCTATCCTGTGAAATCTCGTGCTAATGCATCATTATTTTACTACAACTTCCATCGCATCATGCGTATCTACCATTTCAAAACCGATGATTAGCTCATCCAAAGAGATACGATGCGTGATCAAATACTTTACATTTAGTCTTCCTGTGGATAACATCCTCACCGCTTCTCTATTTTGCTCGGAAGTGCAACCATAAGCACCGAATATTTGAATCTCTTTATAATGTATCTGGTTGTGGTCGAGGGGGACATTTTCATGCCCGTATGGCAGACCCGAGGAAAATATGATTCTTCCTCGTTTATTGAGCATTTTAATGCCTTGAACAGGAACTTCCGGAGCAGAACAGGCGGGAATAACCACATCCACTCCGCTACTATTTGTTTCCTCTCTTATTGCTTCCACAGGGTCAGAGCCAATATCACATGAATCTATAATAACATCTGCTAAGTGATTCTTTTCAGCAACTTCTTTTCCAACTTCAACGATTGTCCCTGCAACTTCATGCCCGAGCACACGTGGCAGTTTGAGGTCACGATGCCCCGCATGGAACATCTTTACGTCTGTCTTGCAAATTGCGCATGATTCTACTTTTATCAATATGTCGGCGTGGTTACATGAGGGTATGTCTATGTCTTCTATCTCTAAATCTCCGATTCCTTTCAAAACCGCTGCTTTCATTTTAATTTGCACCCATTTCCCTTAGCATGCATTCAAGTTTGTTCTCACCTTGTTCAGCGTCAGAATTTTGTTCCCTTATCCATTCTCTCAGTTTAAGGAGTGCTTTGCCCGATTCAAGTGTCTTTCTTGCTATTTCCACTCCCTCACTGAGGTCTCTGGCTTTGCCCATCAAATATAAAATAGGAGCAGCATTGAGACACACGATATCCGCTTTTGGACCCTGCTCCATGTCACTCAATATCTTCAGGAAGTATAGTACTTCTTCTTTCTTTTCTGCTGCGGGAAGAAGAGCATGTGCGTCAGTGCGTTGCATTCCAAACTCCTCTGGAGTAACGGTATAAGTAGTAATTTCACCCTCTTCATGCAGTTCTGCAATGATTGTTTCTCCTATGGTGGAGACTTCATCCATACCTTCAGTCCCATCTTCGTTCACACCGTGAACTACAAAAGCTCGTTGATAGCCCATTTCGCTCATCGCCATCGCGACAGACTCGACCAGGTCCCTGGAATAGACACCTCTTACTGCGTAGTGAGGAAGTACAGGATTGGCAAGAGAAGCAGCGATATTCAGGAAGGTACCAAAGCGAATCTGAGACAGGATTCTCGCCAGTTGGAGATGGACTTCAGGACTCATGCCATTGAAGATGCCAATGCCTGCTTTTTCTATACTTCTTTTTACTATTTCCACTTCGCATTCCACGTCAACTCCTATTGCTTCCAGGATGTCTACTGCTCCGCACCTGGATGTAATTGCTCTTGCTCCGTGTTTCGCCATGCAGATACCGTTAGCTGCGGCAACGATAGATGCAGCGGTACTGATATTGAAGGTATTGAGTGCATCCATTCCCGTGCCACAGTTTTCGACCAACGGCGATGACACTACCGGTGATACTTTCATGGTATCGTATTCATAAATGGCTTTCCAAATGCCTGCGATTTCCTCTGGTATCGCACCTTTAGCGGTCATTGCCTAAGAAAGCACCTTGGTGCAGCTCCGGCTGTTCATTCATAAGCATCTGGCGGAACATCTCGCATGCCTCGCTACGTGTAAGGTTTCTTCCCCGCATGAGCTCGGTAATCATGCTGCCGAAATCCGTTATCCTATCTTCAGACATTCCTTTCTTTTCTCCTCATTCCTTCTCCGAGACACCCGCTTCTTCAAACGTAGCCATCTCTCGCAATATCTTACAGGATGCTTCCACAATGCTTATTCCGAGTGCAGCACCCGTGCCTTCACCAAGTCGCATATTCAGATTGAACAACGGTTTGATTCCAAGATGGTCTAAAATAGCTCGATGACCGGCTTCCACTGAGAGATGCGATGCAATGAGATAATCCCGTATCTTCGGACTAAGTTCGTATGCGATAAGCGCTGCAGCGCCTGAAATGAAACCATCTACGACCACAGGAATTCGGTGAGATGCGGCAGCGAGCATCACACCTGTCATCCCTCCTATCTCAAATCCACCTATTTTCGCTAATATGTCTATTGCGTCTTCTCTATTTGGCTTATTAAGCTCCAACGCCTTTTTTATCCTCTCTATCTTCCTCTTCAACCCTTCGCCATCCAAACCCGTGCCACGTCCTGTTACCTTCTCCACAGGCTCACCTGTTATGAACGCAACAATAGCACTGCTTGGTGTCGTATTACCTATTCCCATATCACCTACACCTACGATATCCATGCCTCTCTCCTTCTCACTCCCCAGAACTTCTATTCCCGCCTCAATAGAGCGCACGGCATCTTCATAGCTCATTGCAGGTCCTTTTGTCATGTTAGTGGTTCCATAAGCGATTTTATTGTCAATGAAATTTGCATTTGCTCGCTTGACTTCAATATCCGCTGCCACGCCCATATCCACGACAACAACTCTTGCGCCGATATGTCTTGCGAGAACGTTTATCGCCGCACCACCGCTTAAGAAATTATAAACCATTTGCGGTGTTACTTCTCTGGGATATGCACTCACGCCTTCATCTGCAACGCCGTGGTCTCCACCCATTGTTATTATCACTTTATCCTTTATCTCGGGCATGTGATTCCGGGTAATCCCTGCAATCTTCACAGAAAGGTCTTCCAGAACGCCTAAACTACGCTGTGGTTTTGTGAGTGTATCCTGTCGTGCCCGTGCGGATTCCATTGCATCTCCGTCTAACGCCCCTATCTCTTCTATCGTTTCTTTAATTTTGTCCATACTTTATTCCTCCATCCTGTATTTGTATCCGAGACTATTCAAGACGTCTTCCTTGAGGAAATATTTCACTTTATCCTCGGCAATCATCTTAAATGCGAATCTAATCAACTCCTCGTAAAATTCGCAGTATGGCGAGGGATTATAAAAATTTCCTTGCATTGAATATACTTCTGCGGGGCAGGGTGCACCACAGATATTCCTGAATGCACAAGTATTACAGTGCTCAGTCTTTTCTACTGTCCTATCCCTTACCATCCGGAACGACTCAGAATCCATGATGTCTGAAATAGAGTCCCTGAAGATATTACCTCCGCGGAATTCCTTAATGCCTATGAACTCACCGCAGGGAAACACGTCTCCCTCAGCATCGATAGCGAAGAAACGTCTTCCAGCACCACAAGGAGATATATCACACATAAGTTTTCTTGCGGTAGGAGCGATGATGCCCACCAGGATATTTGCGAAGTTTCCAACGATTATTTGCTTCTTTGTCTTCTTGGTGAGCTCCACGGCTCTTTTCAAGGCGCTGATAAAATATTTTATGAGTTCCTCTTTGTCCAGCATCAAAGGACGAGCAGATTCCTGTGTCCCCCTGACAGGGTTCAGCAAAACTGAGGGGACATTTTTGTCGTGTAGAAAACTTACCATCTCCGTGAGTTGCGATACCGTTTGCTTCGTCACGGTCATCACCACATTCAGCCTTTGATAGCCATTAAACCACTCAATCGCTTCTACAATTCGCTCAAAAGTCCCCTTTCCATCCCTGGTCTTCCTCAGAGAATTATGTATTTCCGGATACGGCGAATCCAGTGAGATTCCCACACTCACGCCATGCTTCTTAAGGAACTCCACATCATCTTCTCTGAAGAGAGTCCCATTTGTTTGAATGCCGAAGTATAATCGGTCTTCAAATTCTTCTATGGCATCGAAAATTTCTTCTTTCATCAACAATGGCTCGCTACCATGGAACACAATGGTAAGCTTTCTGTTACCCCCATTCTCTTCAGCATATTCACAAGCTTTCATAAGCGTCTCAAAAAGTTGCTCCTTATCCATTTGCTGGTGGCTTTTCCTTATTTCTTGTGGTATATAGCAGTATGAGCAATTCAGATTGCATCTGCTCACGGAATTCATGTAAATAACAGCGAGGGGTGACTTGAACCGGAATTCGTGCATCTCTTCTTCACACTCTCGCTTGACTCTGCCATACAGCGGGAGAATCTCCTGCCTTATCTTTGAATTGGTATCCTCTCCCTTTGGAACCAGTGCCCAAAAGACGGTGTCCGGATCGATGACGAGCATGGTCTCCTCGTCAATGTCACAAAGCGTCAATTGCGGGTGATTTCCAGTATTGTAATGCACTTTAGACCACCTAAGTGCGCTAAAAGAGCGCCTTGTCAGCAGGCGAGTCCCCGAACATGTAGTGCGACAAACCCCCATTTGCTGTCCTATGACATTTCAATCTGTACGCCATCACGCTTTGCTTCTCTTCTTTTACTTTCTTTTCGCTATTCTTTGTGTTCATGATAGCTACGTTCGGACAATCTATATTTAAATGTATCCTTTTGTATTACACGCGTAATGCAAAATTTGTAGCGATGCTGAAAAGAGCAGGTGAAATGGAACCCGTAAACATCAGAATACCAAAAACGAAAATACAGAAGCTCGATGAAATCGCCATCAAGAATGGCATTACCCGCTCCGAGGTAATAAGGCATGCACTGACAATTTATTTTCAGCTCTTAGAAAATATAGGGGGATTCATAAACCTCAAGAGCCTGAAAATATCACCAAATGAGATTTCAATTTCTAAATGCGGTGACCTCGTTATTATGAAGCTTAAGAATGGACAGGCATTAGTACTGGCTAATACTTCCTCCGGCGGCATAGGGCCAAAGAAAGAAGATGTGGTCAAACTTGATGGTATACTCCTTGGGCGGTTAATGGCTCGAACAGTGCTAATAAAGGTTCTGTCTTCGGGAGCACAGCCGATTGTTTTGGTTGCCAACCTGAGTGTGGGATTCTTCTCCACGGGCTCACAAATATTCCAGGGAATAAGGGAGGAAGCGCATAAAATTACTGCATTGGGGATATGCATGGAAAAAGAATTGAAAATAGGAAAGTCAATGAAAAATGATTTGATTGCTGCCATCGGTGAGCCAAAGGTAAGGGATGAAGTGCTAAACGCAGGGACCCGAAGCATCGTAATGGTGGAGGACGTGCGGAAACTTTCAGAGAGGGAGTTTATCCATGAAATTATACCCGTGGGTCATGAAGGGATAAAGGGAAGTTTAGAAATGATGCGGAGTATATCGGGTTATAAATACAAAATAGAGCCAGAGAAGGGTATAGATATAGAAAAATCGGCGGGACCTTCAACTGTTGTGCTTGTTACGCTGGAGGAGGGGAAAATGGAAATGCTGAAGAAAATGGTTAAAAGAGATGTTCAAGTTGTGGGTAAGATATTGTAATGCACAATATTTACCCATTTGGGTTATAACTATAATCCAAAAACACAGACTTTTAAAGGACACCGTTTTAAATATTGTTGAAAAGATTATTTATGGATTGAGCGAGGCTAAGGGGGAGAGAGGGGATGGGTGTAGCTGAGACAAGTAACCTTATTACAGTAGGCGTACTTATAGGGGTAGCAATCTTGGCATTAAAAACGGGCTTAGGGTGTGGTTTCGCCAACCTGAAGAAAAGGGAGATTATTTACGTAGCTTTTATTCATTTTAGCGCCTCTATCGTCCTCAGCTATTTAGTGGGGGTTATCGCCCTGGATGTAACGCAAAATATACTTGCAACAGGTGTTACAATGCACCTTATCATCGCAACTGGGCTCGTGTATTTCGGGATAAAAACGAAGAGAGAATGGCTTTCTCGTGGGAATGACCTTTCAAGAAAAACTTTTCTCTGGCTCTCTATTCCATGCCCGGTATGTTTAACAGCGACATTTTTAGCTTGTTTGATGCTATCGCAGCTCACCGACATCAGCAACCTGTGGATAGGTACCATAGTGGGCGTGATCTTCTTTATCGGTGTGTGCTTCTTTTCCTTCTCCGTCTCTTCAATCGCAAGTGTTTTCGAAATCAAAACTCCTTCCACCCTTGGAACGGTTATGTTATTATTCGGTCTATTTTACCTCTTATCACCTTTAATAATCCCTGCATATATTCAGGCTCAAAGCATTCCAGTCCCGGAGTTTTCAGTAGATTATCACAATATTTTTATTTCATTCTTAATAATGACTTTTCTTACAGGGATTGGATTTTTAATGGATAAGCACAAAAGAATGAAGAAGAAAAAAGGGGGCGAAAAATGGATGCATCTTCAGGAATAATCGGGGCAATGTTCATGATTTCGAACTCGCTCCTCTATCCCGTAATTATTATACTGCTTGGGCTGGTAGCATGGTCGATTATTTCCATCGGGCAGTTTTTGTCGGAATATGCATCGAGAAACAGAGATGTAACCAAGCTAAAAGCGGGATGTAGCGATGCAACGAGATGTATCCAGGAGCGAGATTACAAAAAAGCCGCAGAAGCTCTGACGACCAGTGGCTCTAATGACCTACTCAGAGATTTTTTAGACGACATTGCAGAATGCCTAAAAGAAAACAAATTCTCGGTCGAGGCAGAGAAGCTGCTTCAGGACTATGAACTAAAGATAACAAAAGAGCTAGAAAAGGCGAGGTTGGTGGTAAAGCTGGGACCTATGTTCGGCTTGATGGGCACATTGATACCTTTAGGACCTGCTCTGATGGGGCTCTCAACAGGAAATATTCAGCAACTTGTAACTAATTTGGTTGTTGCATTCAGCACTACGGTTCTCGGGCTTCTTACCGGTGGTATAGCATACGCAATCTTAATAATCAAGAAGAGGTGGTACACGCAGGATTTGAGCGATATGGAATACGTGGTGGAGGTATTGAAATGAGATGAGAAGGAGGAGAAAAAGGTTAATTCTGGATGAAGAGGAAGATCCACTGGGTGGAGTAGCAAATCTGTTTGATGCAGCGATGGTTTTTGCAGTTGCTCTTCTCGTTGCACTGGTAGTATCCGCGAGTGTGCCAGAGCTATTGAATCCAACTGCGGATGTAACGGTAGTGAAGAATCCTGGGGAAGAGAATATGCAGGTGATCATCAAGAAGGGGCAGGAGATAAAGGTGCTGAACATGACAGAAGAAGTGGCGGGTGGACAAGGTATGAAATTGGGGACTGCATACCGGTTGCCAACCGGAGAGGTAATATACGTGCCTGAGAATGCGACAGGGAAGAATTAACTAACCCCCCAATTACACAACACTTTTTCTTTTTCACAAAACACTTTCTTTTTTAAAGAAAAGTTTGTGCTAAAGGAAAAACACCTATGTTACGTCCGATTCGCTTTCCTTATTCCATCATCCATTTCAAAATTTCTTTCTCGCTGGAATCTCGTAGTTTCTCTTTTATCTTCCTCCATACTATTATGAGACTAAAGAGGTCTTCTTAACTTTGTTATCCATTTGGATTATAACTCTTATCATAAAATTAAAAATAGAAAGTTTTATATTCTGTTTCAATCCTACCCTTATTTGAGGGAAAAATGATGAAGAATAAAAGCATGCGGTTAATTGTTGGGTTGCTATTGGTGTTGTTCATGGCGCAAATATTTGCGCCATTGGCGGTTACACATGCGCAGGCGGAAGATAATGCGACTGTGATGGATGGGAATGGGAATTTGACATTATCTGCAAGTGTATCAGAGAATGCCACTGTAAAAGCCACGGATGAAGAATCGGAGAAAAATAGAATAACGTTTGTGCTTGGAACGGACGAGAACTTAGCGTCGCTTGAAAACGCATCCGCGAATGCTACGGTGAATACAACAGTAAACGTTACAATATACAATGCGAGTGAAGTGGAAGCTGTAAATTTCAGTAACGAAAGCGTTGTTTTTTTAGCTTCTCTTGACAACGATACCGTTTCGAGCATAAATCAGACGATAAACGAAAGTGCGTATGTTTTCGCATATAATCTCAGTTCAAATATAAGTATTGGAAATATTAATGATATAAACATCACGAAGTATTGGGTATATGGTGGCGATGAGAACATCGTAAGTTTGATTTTGTATATGGATAATACGTTCTATGGTGGCACAATAGCAGTGAATCCACCGAAGCCGCCAGAGGATAGGGCTAAGATTGCTGTTATAACCACATCAGCAGACCATATATTACTCATCGAAAGAGCAAAGGATGACCCTGATATCTCAAAGTATATCAATGTTACAGCTTACTCTGTTTCCTCATATGAACCTGAATCATATCAAAATCTCGATCTCAGCGATCAGAGCGTGATAATGCTGGTTCATTTAGGCTACCCGATTCAAGATGGGTTAAAGGATACGGTTGAGGATGCGAAGGACAACGGAGCTGAAGTTATAACTCACCACTTCCCAGATGTTCATAATATCAGCAATGTAAATACATCAGACCCAGCGTATTCCAACATCACAGAGTACTGGGATTACGGCAGAGAAGAGAACATGAAGCGATTAATCACCTTCTTAGGTGTGAAATTCTGCAATGTCAGCATGAAGATATTGCCACCAATCTCAGTGCCTTTATATGGTTTATATCATCCAGACGCACCCGGATTCGGAGTTTTTGACACTACGAGCGAGTATTGTGAATGGTATAATACAACTGGGAAGTATAATGCTTCAAATCTTACTATTGGTATCCATTACTACTATACTCCAAGAGCGAAATATAATTATTACACAGTAGTGGACCCACTTATAAGGTCACTTGAGTCAAAAGGAGCAAATGTGATATTCGCTACTTTTACTTATAGAGACCCGAATTCTACGAAGTATTTTATACAGGATAACAAATCTATCGTGGATGTTATTATCCCTCTAACCTCTTTCAGATTGTATTATTACCATGAGGAGAAGGGAATTGAATATCTCAAAGATCTGAATGTCACACCGCTAAAGGGTATTAGCTCATATTATTCCTCGCCAGAAGAGTGGGAAAATAGCACAGGACTCACTCCCAGCGAGATTGCATGGCAGATCGCTCTTCCAGAATTGGACGGATTGACCGAGTTCATATTTGTGGGCGGAAAGACAAAAGATCCAGTCAGCGGTTTGAAGGTATACGATCCTGTCAATTATCAGGTAGATTGGATTACAGATAGAGCGATTTCATGGGCGAAGCTACATCGTATGAACAATTCCGAGAAGAAGACTGCAATAATCTACTACAATCACGGAGGAGGAAAAGATAATCTTGGTGCAAGCTATTTGGACATATCTCCAAGCCTCAAGAATCTATTAAATGCGATGAACAGGACTGGATATGAGGTAGGAAACAAGTCAATACCAAATGGAACCACGCTGATTAATTTGATGATTCATCAAGGCAGGAATATCGGGACGTGGTCGCCAGAGGAGTTGGAGTGGATGGTGAACAATTACAGCCTGAAGTTCATACCAGCAAGCAAATATGAGGAATGGTTTAGCGAATTACCGGAAAATAAAAGAGAAGAGGTAATAGAGAAGTGGGGAGAACCACCCGGTGAGATCATGGTATATGAAAATGCAACCGGGAAATATTTCGTTATCCCAGGTATAGAATTTGGAAATGTTTTCTTGACGCCGCAGCCCACGAGAGGATGGTTACAGAATAACACAATATTGTATCACAACAAAGAGCTTGCACCTCACCATCAGTATATTGCATTCTACTTCTGGCTCAAGAAAGAGTATGGAGCAGATGCAATCGTTCATTTTGGAAAACATGGAACGCAGGAGTGGCTGCCAGGAAAAGAAACGGGTTTGTCTGTAAAAGATTGCTGGCCTGCTATTTTGATTCAGGACCTTCCGGTGGTGTATCCGTACATCATGGATAATGTTGCCGAGGGAACGCAGGCGAAGAGGAGGGGAAATGCGGTCATCGTTGACCATCTTACACCACCAATCGTTGCTTCTGGTCTATATGGGAATCTTTCTATTCTGCACGAGAAGATACACGCTTATATCAGCCCGGAAACGGAGGAAACACTCAAAATAGAATTCAGAAAGACAATAACAGAACTATATGAAAATCTCGGCTTGGCTGAGGATTTGGGTGTCTCTGCTCAAGACCTGAGAGCGATGAATGATACTGAGTTTGAGAAGTTCATAAATGGAGAGCTTCACATGTATCTTCACGAATTAGCGGCTGAATACATGCCTTACGGATTGCATATACTCAGCGAACCACCTTCAGATTGGAAATTGGTGTCTATGGTCGAATCAATGCTTGGTGATGACTTTGCAGAGCATATTGCAGAAGCGTGTTCATCAGGCGATCCGCATGAACTGAATCCAGCCCATGAGAACTGCACGGTGGTTGATGAACTCTTAAGAGAGGTTATATTCAACAATTCAAGTCCAGAGGAAGCACAGGAGAAGGTGTTTGGAGGAAACGTATCTGCAAATATAACAGCGGATTTGAACACTGCTAAGGTCTATGCAGAGAACCTGGGTAAATGCGATATTGAGATACCGAGAATAGTAGATGGACTGTCAGGTAAGTATATACCACCAAAGGTGGGGCACGACCCGATAAGAAGTCCAGAGGCGCTTCCTACAGGGAATAATTTCTATTCCTTTGACCCGAGATTGATGCCAACTAAGGAAGCATGGGAAGTAGGGAAAGAGATGGCTGATAGCCTGCTGAAGCAATATAAAGAAGAGCATAACGGGACATATCCAAGAAAGGTGGGTTTTGTGCTGTGGGCAATTGAGACGATGAGAAATTGGGGTGTTATGCAATCGGAGATACTTTATTTGATGGGTGTGAAACCGGTATGGGATTCAAAAGGGAGAGTAAATGATGTTGAGCTATTAGATGCATCCGAATTCACACTTGATGGTGAGACGCGACCAAGGATTGATGTTCTCATTACAACATCAGGTCTTTACCGAGATACTTACCCAGATAGTATCAAATTACTTGATAAGGCGGTTCGTCTTGCTTATACTGCGAATGATACCGAATATCCAAACTATGTCAGGGAGGACTCGGATGCGATCTATGATTGGTTGATTGAGCAGGGCTATAGCGAAGAGAAAGCAAGAAGCCTCTCGATGGCAAGGGTATTCACAGAAGCACCAGGAAACTATGGCACTGGACTTCCGGGTGCTATCGCATCCAGTGATACATGGGAGACTGAAGCAAAACTTGCAAATCTATACATTGATAGAATGGGATTCGTATACGGAGAAGATGGATGGGGCATTCCAAATGCAGACCTCTTCCGTCAAAATCTCGCAGAGGTCGAGGTTGCAGTCCACAGCGAATCCTCTAATTTATATGGCGTGCTTGATAATGACGACTACTTCCAGTATCTTGGTGGGCTGGCTCTGGCTGTTAGAAGTGTGGCTGGAAATACGCCAGATTTGTATATTACAAATTTAAGAGACCCGCACAATCCAAAGACAGAGACTTTAAAGGTTTTTCTGCAAAGAGAACTCCGTGCACGATACTTCAACCCGAAATGGATAGAGGGGATGATGGAGCACGATTATGCAGGTGCGAGGGAGATGATGAAGGTTGTTGAGAACCTCTGGGGATGGGATGTCGCTACGCCAGACCTCATCACGCAGGATATGTGGAACCATGTCTCTGACGTCTATGTCCAGGACAAATACAATCTCGGCATGAACGACTTCTTCGACAGCAACAATCCCTATGCACAACAGTCTATTACTGCGAGGATGCTCGAAGCGATAAGAAAAGGCTATTGGAATCCATCTGATGCTGTAAAGACCGCACTTGCAGAGACATATCAAAAGTCAGTCGATGAATACGGAGTTACCTGCTGTCATCACACATGTGGCAATCCGTTACTGGCAAATTACATGCAGGGCATATTAGCGGTTCCCGAAGAGCCCTCAACAGAGGCACTCCATAGACCTCGCGTACGTGGAGGCGGTGGAGCTCGCCGTGCCGAAACAGAAGAAGAAACCGGGGAAGGTGCCACAAATATGACAGAAACGGTAGGAGTGAGCAAAACCGGAGAAGAGCTGAATAAACCGCCGGAGAAAGCATCAGAGAAGAGAGGGAAAGTAATGAAGGAGGAGAAGCCAGCAGAAAAGCCTTCAACTGCATTCCCTATCTCAGGTGCTCCATTGATGGGAATTATAGCAGTAGTCGTGATTTTAATCTTGATTGGCATTGGATTAGGACTTAAACGAAGGAAAAAGTAAGAGACAGGTGAATGGGCGAAATAACAATACCAATAAAGGAGTTGTTTTGGCTACTTCAGTATATGAATATAGCTGAAGAAGATTGCGAAATCGGAATTGAAGAAAGCATTGAAGCAATAAAACATGAGTTAGGTACGTGGTTTATTGATGATTATTCGCTTTTTGTTGGCTCGTAATCGTAAATCTTATTCCTATATTATATTATATTACCCATATACAGAATTAATCAGTATGAACATAGAACAACAGAGGGAAGTGAAGAAGTGGCAATATAAATCTCCAGGAATACCGGATAACCTTTTTTCGAGGTCAAAAGCAGGCTTAACGCGTGAAGAGATCCGGTCGATTATCGTATCAAAAGAGATAGTAAAAATAAGAGCATGACACGTATAAGTTCGGCTTTCGCAGTCGCAGGAACGCACAGTGGAGTGGGAAAGACCACGCTTGCTATCGGGCTTGTTTCCGCGTTTCGCCGCCGTGGATACGATGTCCAGCCGTTCAAAGCGGGTCCCGACTTCATAGACACGAGCCTGCACACGCTTGCCGCGGGAAAACCGTCAAGGAATCTTGATACGTTCATGATGTCCCGTTCTGCGGTTATCCAGTCATTCAGGAAGAACACGTCGAAAGTGAACATAGTTGAGGGCGTTATGGGCCTCTTTGATGGCGCTTCCGCAGCCGCCGGGGGGCAGGGGAGCACCTCGCACCTTGCGAAACTATTGGACATCCCGGTAGTCCTCGTTGTTGATGCGTCCGGGCTTGCAGGGAGCGTTAGCGCATTAGCCCACGGGTACATGACCTTTGACCCTTCGCTAAAGTTCGCAGGCGTCATCTTGAACCGAGTTGGAAGTGAACGGCACCGGGAGCTACTTGAAGACGCATTACGAGGACTCACGACCGTTTTTGGGACAGTTCCAAGGGACGAAGCAGTGAAAATCCCGGAAAGGCACTTAGGGCTTTTTATGGCTCATGAAGTTGACCGCACGGTATTGAACGGCTATTCAAAACTCGTAGAGGAAAATATAGACATGGATGGCTTGCTTGAAGCGACAGAGGTTGAGATTCCAGATGCAGAGCCAGAACCAGAATCACCGTTAAGAGCTGTTGACGGCGTCAGGATAGGAGTAGCGATGGACGAAGCGTTCTGTTTCTACTACCCTGAGAACTTAGACATCTTGCGTGATTTCGGTGCTGAAGTCGTCCCGTTTTCTCCGCTTCGGGACGCTTTACCTGACGTTGATGCTTTCTACATCGGTGGCGGCTATCCTGAACTATACGCAGAGCAACTGGAAGAGAACGGTTCTTTACGTGAGGCGCTTGCTGATGCGATTCGGCATGGGTCGCCGCTCTACGCGGAATGCGGTGGCTTGCTTTACTGCCTTGAGCAACTTGAAGGCAAGGAGATGCTCGGCTTATTCAAAGGTTCTGCAAAACTCACAAACCGGCTCCACGCTGTGGGCTATGTCGAAGCGGTTGCCGTAGCGGACAGCCTTCTTTTTCGGAGAGGTGCGAGATTCCGCGGGCACGAGTTCCATTATTCCACGGTGAACGGAGTTATGGGGGAATTCGCATACGAACTTCTAAAAGGTGTTGGAATAGAGAACAAAAGGGACGGAATCTTCAGAGAAAACGTTCTCGCTTCATACACGCACCTTCACGCATTGGGAAACGAGAAAGCGTTCCTCAGGTTCCTGGAGGCTTCGAGGTGATAAAATGTCGAAAAGGATAATGGTGCAGGGCACGGGGTCGGGAGTGGGCAAGAGTGTGATTGTGGCTGCGCTTTGCCGCATACTCACACAGGAAGGATACAACGCTGCTCCATTCAAATCGCAGAATATGTCGCTTAACAGTTATGCTACGGCAGACGGTCTTGAAATGGGAAGGGCGCAGGCATTCCAGGCGTTCGCCGCTCGTAAAGAGCCGACAGTAGAGATGAATCCTATTTTATTGAAACCCACAAGCGACACGGGCGCCCAGGTTATCGTGCGAGGGAAGCCCATAGGCAATATGACGGCAATGGAATACCACGACTACAAACCCAGAGCATTGAACCTCATACAGGACTGTTTTGAGAAACTGAACCGTAAAAACGACGTGGTCGTGATAGAAGGTGCAGGCAGTCCCGCTGAGGTGAACCTTCGCGAGAACGACATCGTGAACATGAGCATCGCAAAACTTTTAAATGCGCCCGTTGTGCTCGTTGGCGACATAGACAAGGGTGGCATCTTTGCATGGATCGTGGGGACGCTGGAGTTGCTTGAGGAAGAAGAGCGGGAGTTGGTGAAGGCTATTCTGATAAACAAGTTCCGTGGGGATATAGACATACTCAAACCAGGACTGGAGTTCCTTGAGAAACGAATCAATAAACCCGTGATTGGCGTTATTCCTTATTTCCAGGATATACGGATACAGGAAGAGGACTCTGTATCCTTGTCAGTGGCGAAAGGGAAAACGACTGTAACGAGCGAGGAAAAAGCGATAACGATAGAAATCGTTCAGTTGCCGCACATAGCCAATTTCACTGATTTTGACGCTCTAAAAGCTGAGGATGACGTTTTGCTACGTTACGTAGGCGGTGGAGAAAAATTAAGCGAGCCGGATGTGATAATCATACCGGGGTCAAAGAACACGATAGGCGACCTGTCGTACCTCGAAAATAGCGGATACGCATCGCAGATAGTTGATAAGGCGAGGAGCGGGAAGTGCGTTGTTTTTGGAATCTGTGGCGGCTATCAGATGCTCTGTATCTCTATAACGGACCCGGAGGGCGTGGAATCAAAACTCGGAGCGACCGAGGGGCTTGGGCTGCTGCCTGCTACGACGGTATTTGGAAGTCATACGCGGAAAATGACGAATCAAGTGCGGGCGATGGCTGACTTGCCGTTCTACACTGGAGAAATAGCGGGATATGAAATACACATGGGAAGGACTTATTTCTCCGATGGTAAGATAAAGAACGCATTCAGGATATTCGAGCGTTCAGGAGAAGAGGTTATAGACGATGGTGATGGTGATGGTGGCGGTGCTGTTTATGGCAACGCTATCGGGACTTATATACACGGGATATTCGATAATGATGCTTTCAGACGAGCTTTCCTGGACCACGTGAGAGTGAGAAAGGGGATGTCTCCGTTGCGCGCAGACGAAACCAAAACTAAAAACCAAAGCGAAGACAAAGATAAGAGCGGGATTGATTGGGACGCGGAATGCAATAAGTTAGCAGACGTCGTGCGGAGCAATGTTGATATGGATAAGCTATACGATATAATTTTTTTTAGCAGTAGCGAGAGGTATGGATAAAATGAGTGGCATGGAACAGAATTTGGGAGTGAAGTGGCAATATAAATCAACTGGAATACCTGACAACCTGTTCTCGAGGTCAAAAGCAGGCTTAACGCGTGAAGAGATCCGGTCGATTATCGTGTCAAAAGCGAGGATAAAGGGAAATGAAAGGATTTTAGACGTGGGTACGGGTTCAGGGAGCGTATCCATTGAATTCGCGCTGTTAGGTTGCGATGTTACGGCAGTAGAAAAGGACAAAGATAATTTTGAAATTGCGAGAAGGAACATAGAAAAATTCGGATTGAATGACAAAATCGAACTTATCTCAAGTGAGATGGAAAATATCAATTTATCGGATAGCTTTGATGTTGTCTTCTTCGGTGGAACCGATAATCTGGAAAGATCATTTGACAATGCATTTAAACACTTGAAAAACAATAGCAGGGTTATTATCGCTGCAGTCAGACTTGAGACCGTGGTGAACGCCATAAAAGTACTGAAAAGCAGGGGTATCAATCCAGAAGTTCTGAATATTTGCCTGAACAAAGGAAAGGACCTGGGAGGAAAAACCGCCCTCTCACCTTCTTATCCCGTATTTCTAATCTACGGAGATAAGAAATGAGAATCCGCAAGCTTTATGGAATAGGTGTAGGACCGGGAGACCCGGAACTGCTCACACTGAAGGCATATAGAGTACTCAAGGAAGTGGATATGATAGTCAGTCCGAGGTCGAGAGAGGATAAAGGGAGTTTGGCTTTGCTCACGATTGAGGAGATTATAAGAGAAAGGAAACACATTGTGGTTGAACCAGTATTCCCAATGACGAAAAATCAGGCGAAATTGGAATACTATTGGAAAAAGGCGAGGGAAGAGGTGCTGGAAAAGGGTAAGGGATGTGAAACAGTAGCTTTCATCACCCTGGGTGATCCAAGCATATATTCCACATTCTACCGATTCCTGGAGTTTCTTAGAGATTTCGTGGATGAGGTAGAAGTAATTCCAGGGGTGACATCCTTCTCAGCTTGCTCCTCTATTGCCAAAGTCCCTATTGCAGAAGGGAATGAAATCGTTTCCATTATTCCTGATGTAAAAGAAAACGAAAATGCGATGCATGTGATACAGAACTCCGACTCGGTGATCTTCCTCAAGCCAAAGAATATGGACGAAATTAAGAATATGCTGGGCAATAAAAAAGCCATTTTGGGTGTCAGGGTTGGGTTTAAGGACCAGAAAATAATCTCAGGAAAAGTTACTGAAATAGAAGAACCAACTCATTACCTCTCTACCCTTATCGTAAAGAATGAGCGGAAGAAAGAACCACGAGATTGCGCAGGTTTATGAAAAATGAAAGTAGTTTTTGTAGGTGCGGGACCTGGTGACCCTGAATTGCTCACCCTGAGAGGAAAATGGGAAGTAGAGAATGCCGATATGATAATCTATGCAGGCTCTCTTATCCATACAGACATTTTAAAATATGCGAGAAGCGATGCGATATTAATAGACAGTCATGGAAAGACCAGAGAAGAAATCTCCGCCATTTACGAGAGATTTGTTACTGAGGGTAAGAAGGTAGTAAGACTTCATTCCGGTGACCTGAGCTTCTATTCCGCTATTCAAGAACAAATGGAATTTCTCACATCAAAAAATATCGAATTCGAGCTCGTACCCGGAGTATCTTCTTTTTCCGCTGCTTCTGCAGCTCTGAAACGAGAATTCACTTCACCTGGTATATCTCAAACGCTGATAATCACGAAACCGTTTGGAAAGACCGGGAAGCCTGCTGGCGAAAGCATAAAAGAGCTATCTAAGCATGGTGCGACAATGGTCATTTTTCTTGGTATTCATCTCATTGAAGAGGTCGTTTCAGAACTGCGAGTCGGCTACCCCCTCGAGACGCCCGTAGCAGTGGTTCATAAAGCATCATGGAGTGAAGAGAGAATAATAAAGGGCACTTTGAAGGACATAACGGAGAAGGTGAAGAATGAAGGTGTAAAGAGCCAATCAGTGATAATTGTGGGTGATGTGCTTGAAAAATCAGGCATTTCAAGACTTTATGGTGGTGATGAGCCATGATTGCCATCTTCTCACTTGCTCAGAAATCAATTGTAATTGCAGAGAAGGTGAAAAGCGTTCTTTTGGAAAAAGGATTCAATGCAGAACTGATATGCTCGGAAAAAATTTCTTGCAACAGCGCAGATGAAAAGGTGAAAAGCGTTTACCGTGCCATAAAGGAAAGTTTCAAGCAGAAGAAGAATATTGTTGCCATTCTCCCTATGGGTGTGGTGGTGAGGGCAATAGAACCGAAGAAGAAGACCGAAGACCCCTGGGTGGTGTGCATAGACGAGAACGGGAAATGGGTTATACCTGTGCTGAACGGGCATAGAGGAGCGAATGAATTTGCAAAACGCATTGCTGCAGGGATATCGGCACAGCCGGTAATAACAACGTTTAAAATGATGAACGAACAACAAGAATGAAAAGCATAAAATGACAAAAGAGGATAATGATAGGGGGGTGTACATAGGAATTGGTTTTCATCTCGGCGTTGAAGCGGCAGAGATAGAGGGAGCGATTTGCAGGTTCTTAGAGGAATTGGGAATAGAAGTAAGAGAAGTTAAAGGGTTATGTACAGTAGACTTCAGAAAAACAGAGCAGTTAGAAAAGGTTTCCTCGCTGCTTAAGAAGCCTCTGTTTTCCTTTTCACCCGACGAAATAAACAGTGTGGTAGACGTGCAGTCGAAAAGCGCAGCAATGGATGCGTTTAACATAAAGGGCGTTGCAGAACCCTGTGCTATCCTGTGTGCGAAGAGGAATAATAGCGGATACAAAACGGTGAAGAGGAAATCGTTTGATAGAAAAATAACGCTGGCGGTGGTGTTTTAAATTAAAACTTTTTTGCAAGCAAAAACCTTTACTAAAAACATGTTATCAGTAGTGGGTATCGGACCGGGTTCTGTGGATTTGATGACTGAAAGAGCGAGAGCACGTATTTCAGGCGCGGACGTCATTATGGGCAATGTACGGTACATCGAGCTGATAAAGGACGTTATTCCCGCGAGTGCCGAGGTGGTGATAGGCAGGATGGGAACCGAGGTAGAACGTGCAAAGAAAGCAGTCGAGCTGGGGCAGTATAAAGATGTCGTTCTTGTCTCGGGAGGCGATGCGGGCATCTATGGCATGGCGGGGCTGGCAATCGAGGTTGCTGCAGATTCCGGCGCCAAATTGGAGACAGTCCCCGGTATAACGGCAGCATCAGCATCCGCTGCATTACTCGGTGCACCCATATCAAATGATTTCGCAGTTGTCAGTTTGAGCGATTTGTTGGTACCCTGGAGTGAGATAGAGAGGAAACTGGAAGGATTAGCAAAAATGGACATCGCGGTGGTCGTGTATAACCCCAAAAGCAAAAACAGAACGGTACAATTAGAGAAGACATACGGGATTTTTATGCAGTTCCGTGACAGGAAAACAATAGTTGGCATCGTGAGAAATGCAGAACGAGAAGGATGCGAAATCGAGATTACGCGTTTAGAATATTTGCCTGCGTTCTATCACCGTATAGATATGTCAACGACCATTATTATTGGCTGCTCGGGAACAAAAAATCTTGGTGGTCGAATGGTTACACGCAGAGGTTATGAGACGAAATACGATTATGAGACAGGAAACGGGAATGCAGACGATGTAGCAGCGGGCTATGTAGATGCGGGAAACAGGGTGTGGGAGAAGAGCAAGGCAATTGTACGTGATATTGTGTCAAAATATCCGGGTTCGTTAAGCGACAGCGAAAAACGAGTGGCGGGACGCGTGGTTTTTGCCAATGCCGACCCTTTGTTTCTTGACTTGCTTGTATTTAATCATCATCCGGTTGAGACGGGGATACGGTGCATAAAAGAGGGTAAAATAATCATTACGGACATTGAAATGGTGAAAGCGGGTATCAGCAAAAAATACAGGAAAAATGTGGAGTGTTTCGTGAATGCACCAAACGTAAGGGAAATAGCGAAAAGGGAAGGGCTCACGAGAACTGCTGCGGGAATCCGGCTCGCAAGGGAAAAGGGGCTTATTCAGGGTAACGTCGTGGTTATTGGGAACGCACCTTCGGCATGTCAGGAGATTTGTGCGCTTGTCGAGGAAGGAGGCGCAGGCGTAAAGCCCGCTCTTATCGTTGCTACTCCCGTGGGGTTTGTCAATGCAGCGGAGATGAAGGAGAAGATATTGTCTATGGATATGGGTATTCCTTGCATTGTGATAAGAGGACCAAGGGGCGGAACCCCTTCGGCAGTGGCGATTATCAACGCGATAATCGAATTGAGTATGGAAGAGAAAAGGGGTGAAAAATGATTGACCCCATATCTGGAAAAGGATACCCTGAAGAGCTCATAAAAACAGCAGCGAAGATAAGCGGTATCAGCTATGATGCACTGATAGAGCGGATAAAAAGTGGAAGAGTGGTTCTGCTCGAAGAAGGAAAAATCCTCAAACGAGGATATACAACAGGAACTTGCGCTGCTGCGGCTTCAAAAGCTGCTGCTCTTCTGCTTACGGGAAAAGAAGTGAAGAAGGTGGAGATTACAACTCCGGTTGGCGTAAAAGCCGAAATGGAAGTAGAAAGTGCGGATGAGGAAGAGTGTATTGCTTGTGTTCGTGTAGATTCCGGCGATTACAAAGGCGATACGTTCAACGGAATGCTAATATGTGCAAAGGCGAGGCGTTTTCCGGTTTTCTTCATAAGAGCGGGGAAGGGCATAGGAATAATAAAAAAACCCGGTCTTGGTAAAGTTGGTGCGCCAGACATATACCCGCACATTTTAACGAACATCGAAGCGAACGTGAAGGAAGTGCTGTCAGGGGGTGTAGAAATAGAGATTTTCGTGCCCGAAGGCGAGGAGATAGCGAAAAATACCGTCCTTCCTGCGCTGGGTATAGAGGGAGGAATACCCATTTTCGGTGCTACGGGATTCATTGAACCTTATACCAATGGCGGTTATAAGCACGTTATAGATTTCCTCGTAAGCGATATAAAGGACGTTATCGGGGTAAGCACAGGTGCTATAAGTAAGAGATTCGCCATCGAAAAACTCGATTTCCCGGAGGATAAGATTATTGTTGCTGGTAATTTCGTGCTTTATGCGATGGATCACTCAAAAGCAGAGAAGAAGATGATATTCACGATGCCTGCGAAGATTTGCGATATGCTAAGAATTGATGCTCATGAACATTTCGATTTTGAATTCAGTAGTGTCAGCGAACTCGTCGAACGATTGAAGAAGGCCGACTATGAACGGCTGAAGACGTTCTTCTCCACTCTTGCAGAAAAGTTATCACAGAAAACAGATGCTGACGTTTATGTGTTCGATAACAGTGGAGATATCTTAGGGTGTTTTCTTCAAGCGGAAAATGAAAATTTCAAATTGCAAAATGCAAAAGTTTTAAAATAGAAGCAAAGAGATAATGGCAAAGGTAGGTGAGACAACAAATGAGTGAAAAGGCGCATAAGCCCAGGTTAAAATCCGCAATTGTAATTGCTTTCATAACGACCTGTGTCTGTGCTGTGCTTATCGGTATCGGCATTTCGCCTTTGTGGGCTGTTCAGTCAGGGGTTGTGCCTGAAACCGGACTGCTTGAAAACAACATTATGGTAGAAGTGGAAGGAACAATCATCCATTACCAAAAACAGTCTTTCTGGAATGAGAGTGAATTCTCAGCGATTATGGAGAATAGGGAGGAGTTTAAAAATGCAGTAATCGAAGATTTTACTGAAAAATTATCGGGATATGGAGAACGAGGAGAATCTGCTGTTGGTGCTGATGTAGAATTTGAGGAAACGAAAAGAGCGACTGTTTTAAAATGCGATGTTCACGATGCGATAACGAAAAGCGATGACGGTTATCGAGCAACGTTTATTTGGCTTTTGAGTCCTCTTGGCTTGAGCTTCATCAGGAACAATTTCGAGGAGTCCAAAGAAGAACTTTCATGGAAAGGAGAAGCTGGCAGCATTCCAACAAGCATTACCATTAAATTACCGCCACAAGAATCGGTTTACGAAGCTTGGGAACAGCCTGTTGGGCACTGTCATGGGCATGTTTGGTGGACTATGCCGGTTCCTTCGCCAGTAATAACGCCAGCACCACCGGGATTCGAGGCGATTTTCGCTATTGCTGGCATATTAGCCGTTGGTTATCTGGTGTTGAGAAAAAGAAGCAGGCGCTAAGTACTAATATCTCAAATGACTGAATCAAATATTTTTTCACGAAACTTAGATTTTAAAAAGTAAATGAAAGGGATTGAGAGATTTAAAGAGGAATATACAAGAGCTATGCAGAAAAAAGGACTTAGAGTTGAATACTTTGGCTCTACAAAAGATAGTAAGAGATGGAGGAAAGGGGAGTCTGACCTTGATATTTTTGTTTATGGTGATAATATTCCAAGCAATGTGAAAGTAGAAGAGGTTTTATTGATAAAGAACTTAAATTATCAATTCGATTTAGGGCTTGAAAATGTTCCATTCCAGCACTGGACACCTATCTATATAGATTCACCAGGAAGAAGAACATTGAAAGCACTCTCAGAAGAAGGGATTATTGAGGATTTTACGAAAAATCTAAGGAAGGTAGTAAAAGATATGATAAGAACAGGCTCATGGCCAATTACCTATAGTGGGAATGTTGGGGCTTTTTAAAATGAGAAGATGTTAGCGAGGGTAAAATATATCTGAGAGAGGTAGCAGTTGGTTTTCTACGTTCAAAATTGATGGATAGAGAAGAATTGGATTCAAAAAGAGGTTTTATAACAAAAAATTCTTACAATATAGTAATGAAGAAGCATCTATCGAGAAGACATGGATTTCTAAGACCAAATCTGATATTCTTCATTGATGTGTTTGTGCTCACAAATTATTCTAATGTCAAAAAGGGCATTGTTTGTAATGAGTCATCGCCTCTTATAGAACCGGTATGCAAAAAATTCAGTAGTGTCCTAATTAATAGTTGATATTATCTTGAACATCAACAATTCCTCCCATGTCCAAATGTGATCCGTGATGCCCTCAGCTATGCATGGTCTTCTCACGATGTTTTTCTCACCTTTCTCCGTTTTGATCGTCAATGCCGAATTAACCCTGATCATGTTGTTATAGCACTGATACAC